>JAFGBW010000025.1 GCA_016932965.1 Candidatus Auribacterota bacterium | reverse complement strand
TCCACTGCATGTTCCGCATCGATGTAAGCTGCGACTCCGCCTGATTTCTGAGCATTCGCCACCACATGAAGCGCCAGAGTGGTTTTACCGGAGGATTCATGGCCGAATATTTCAACGATTCTCCCCTTGGGCATCCCGCCGATACCGGTTGCCATGTCCAGAGCAAGAGAGCCCGTGGAAATGGCAGATACTTTTACGTAATGATCAGAACCCAGCTGCATGATGGAGCCTACTCCGAACTGCTTTTCTATGGTTGAAACAGCGTTTTGAATCAAACGAGTGCGCTCTTTATTGTCGGATTCATGCTTATGGGCATCTGAAGCATCCGGATTTTTTCCGGATGCTTTTATGTTTTCTTTTACTGGAGCTTCGGTACTTTTATTTGGACTGCTTGTCATAATCATATCCCCTTTGAATTAAAAATCTATACCCTCTTCACCACGAATCACATTGAGAAGAATCAGAAAAATGTTCCCGGATATATCATTCAGCCACAAAGGGCTGCAGATAAACGAATCACTTTTTTCATGCGTCTTCAGGGTGAAATAATTTGAAAATTACATTACTTTCTACTTTGGATTTCATCAACGGTTATTTTTTAGCGGCTTGGATGATTTCATGATTTCATCTGTTCGAACAGCGGATAGTCTGCACCGCCATGTTTGAATCCCAGGTGTTTCCAGGCGGCTTCAGTGACGCAGCGGCCGGCCGGGGTCCTTTTTAAAAAACCGGCCAGGATCAGAAAGGGCTCATAGACTTCCTCAATGGTATCCGGTTCTTCACTGACCGCAACGGAAAGGGTGTTGATTCCCACCGGGCCTCCGGAATAATTCTCAATGATGACTTTCAGGATTTTTTTATCCATTTCATCCAGGCCTTTATGGTCCACATTGAGCATCTCCAGTGCCTGTTCCGAAACTTCCTGAGTAATCAGGGAATGACCTTTTACCAAGGCATAATCCCGGACCCTTTTTAACAGATTGTTCGTCACTCTCGCTGTTCCCCTGGACCGTTTAGCGATTTCCAAAGCGCCGCCTTCATCGATCGAAAGGCCTAAAATTCCCGCGCTTCTTGAAGCAATCTTCTGGAGGTCACCGGTTTGATAATAATCCAGATGGCAGATCATGCCGAAACGGGACCGTAACGGAGCGGTCAACAGTCCTGTTCTTGTCGTAGCCCCGATGAGGGTGAATCTGGAAAGGTTCAGCTTGATGGAACGGGCACTAGGGCCTTTATCGATCAAAATGTCGATGACCCCGTCTTCCATGGCAGAATACAGGTATTCCTCTACGACATGATTCAGCCGGTGGATTTCATCGATAAAAAGCACATCCCCGTCCTGAAGACAGGTCAGAAGCCCTGCCAGATCACCCGGTTTGTCGATCACAGGGCCGGATGTGGTCTTGATACCGGCATGCATCATGTTGGCCATGATGTATGCAAGCGTTGTTTTTCCAAGGCCGGGAGGGCCGCAAAAAAGAATGTGGTCAAGGACATCTTCACGCATTTTGGCGGCTTCAATGGTGATGGAAAGCTGCTCTTTGATTTTATTCTGTCCCACGAATTCATCCAGGGTGACCGGTCTCAGGGCCGGATCAAGCCGGGTGTCTACTTTCATGCTATCAATGTTACGCTGCTTTTTTTTCATTTTTTTGTCATCAGGGTGTTCAATGCATTCCGCAGCAGGGTTTCAGTCGTCCATCGGGTCTGTTTTTCCTCCAGGCATTTTTGAATGATGCGGCTGGATACGGGATAATCATAACCGAGCGTGACCAGCGCTGAAACTGCATCATCCTCCATTTGAAGCTGTTGATCAGAGTCTTTGGGAGAAGTCCTGATAGGGTGCTGACGGATTTTTTTCTGAATTTTATCCTTGAGGTCCAGGATGATCCTCTCCGCGGTTTTTTTGCCGATGCCGGGAATGGAAGAAAGCCGTTTTGCGTCTTCCATGACTATGGCATTATGGATATCCTTCTCACTGAGGGCGCTCAAGGCTGTCAGGGCTATTTTTGGGCCGATTCCGGAAACAGTCAAAAGCAGGCAGAACATTTCCTTTTCTGAAGACGTTCGGAAGGCATATAAAGACAACGCATCTTCTCTGACATGCAGGTAAGTATATAACGTGATGTTCTGGCCGGGTTCAGGAAGATCATCGTAGGTGGAAAGGGGGATGGCAGCGCCGAATCCTACCCCATTGACATCCATTTCGATCCATGCCGGCGTTTTAAGCACGAGGATCCCTTTTAAAAATACGATCATATTTGTGCCATGATTGCGTCCGGGATATCTGAATTATCATAAACATTTTGTATGTCATCGTGCTCTTCAAGAGCATCGATCATCTCCATGAGTTTTTTTGCCGAAGCTGCATCATTGACCGGGATACGGGTATCCGGAATCGGGGCTATTTCTGCTTTGGAACATTTGACTCCGCATTTTTCCATAGCGGACCGGAGATTCTCGAAATTTTCCGGAGTACAGGTCACTTCATAATAGGCATCATCCTCTTTTGAAAAATTTTCAGCTCCGGCATCCGTGACGAGCATGAACAGGTCATCTTCCTTGATCGTATCAAAAGGGATTTCAAAATACCCTTTCCGTTTGAACATGTAGGCAACAGCTCCCTGCGCCGCAAGGCTGCCGCCTCTTTTCGAAAGGATGGTTTTAATCTCAGAAGAGGTCCTGTTTTTATTGTCCGTAAGAGCCTTGATCAAAATTCCGATCCCCTCGGGACCGAATGCTTCAAACTGAAGGTCTTCATAGGTAACTCCTTCCAGTTCCCCGGTCCCTTTTTTGATCGCCCTCTGAATATTGTCTGACGGCATGTTCGCCTCTTTTGCTTTGGCGATAGCGGTTCTCAGCGAAGGATTGGCTACTGGATCACTCCCGCCGTTTCTGGCAGCCACGGAAATTTCCCTGATGATCTTGGTAAAAAGATTGCCGCGTTTAGCGTCTACAGCTGCTTTCTTATGCTTGATGCTGGCCCATTTGCTATGACCGGACATGCGTACTCCTTATGATAAGATTGAGAAGGTAAGAATATGGAATCAAGAGCATTTTACCTTTTAATATTTATTTTAATCAGGGATTAGGGATTCACCGTAATTTCTCCCCTTGGTTTTGTCAAAACATTTTTAAATTTCGTCCGTTGAAAAACTTGATGCAATTTTTTCTTTCATGCCCTATGCGGAATATGCTATGTAAGCAACAAAAATCATCGGGGTGTAGCGTAGCCCGGTAGCGCGTACGGCTGGGGGTCGTGAGGTCGCTGGTTCGAATCCAGTCACCCCGATATTTTTACCTATCATTCATCAGATCAACAAATTTTCTTCCTCAAGACTGGAGGCAGGAATGGACAGAAGGCATTTTCTGAAATCTCTCATAGGCTATCTGTTGTTTTACGGATCCATGTTTTCTTTTAAATCCCTGAGGAATCTTCATTCCCAGGAAGAAGACTCCTCCGTGAATCCGTATGATGTGGTTGCGGTTAAAGGTGGTGAACCGGATCAGATGTTTGATGCGGCCATTAAAATACTGGGCGGCATGAAGACTTTTGTTAAAAAAAATCAAACGGTCGTGATCAAGCCCAATATGGGATGGGATGTTTCTCCTGAAAAAGCGGGAAATACCAATCCATTGCTGGTTGCTCAAGTCATTAAGCATTGTTTTCAGGCCGGTGCAAAAGAGGTCAGTGTTTTTGACAACACCTGTGATCATTGGCAGTCAACCTATCGAAACAGCGGTATTGAAAAAGCGGCCAAAGAAGCAGGGGCACATGTCGTTCCGGCTAATGATAAAAAATATTATCGTCCGGTTGAAATACCCGGTGCAAAAATTTTAAAAGATGCCCTTGTGCATGAATTGATCCTGGATTCCGATGTCTTTATCAATATGCCGGTATTAAAACATCACGGGTCAGCGAGATTGACGATAGCGATGAAGAATTTGATGGGCATTGTCTGGGACCGCCATTTTTGGCACCGGAACGATCTCCATCAATGCATTGCTGATTTTTGCCTCTTCAAGAAACCTGATTTGAATGTGATTGATGCATACAGGGTTTTAATGAGAAACGGTCCAAGAGGGGGGTCGGAATCCGATGTTTCCACTCTGAAAACCTTGATCCTGTCCCGCGATATGGTTGCGGGAGACGCCGCTGCCGCAAAAATATTCGGTGCGGAACCCCAGGACATCCCTTATATTCAAATCGCCAATGAAATGGGTGTCGGCGTAATGAATCTGGATAATCTCAACATCAGCCGGATTAAGATGTAAAGAAGTTAGAATCGAGGATCGAGATTTCAGTATAACTGCAAACCACGGATATCAGGGATTACACGAATAAAATAGTCTACATATCAGGCTGTATCATTCTCAATTAATATCAAAAAACTATCAACCCCCCTCTGCCAAATCTTTCAAAAGGGGTTAAGAAAAACGAATGAGTGGAACTTTCGCCCGCTGCAGGTAAACAGAGAAATGAATAAGCATCTAAAAATTGTCAGAGTTTTAAGCGCGCTATTCTTTTTTTTATGCCTTTCTATTCTCTTTATTGATTTCTATGAATTTTTTGTATTTAAGATAAAAGATTTTGTTCTTTTTTTTCAATTCATGCCTTCTGTTATTCATTTCAAGAATTCAGCCGTTCTTTTGTCATCGGGCTTTCTTTTGATTTTAATCATCACTTTTCTTTTTGGAAGGATTTATTGCTCCATTTGCTGCCCGATAGGCATTCTTCAGGACATCTTGTTGAGACTGGAATCTTTTTTTAAGAAAAGAACCTTTACGTATCGGCCACCGTTCAGAATAAGGTATGTGTTCTTAATCATCGCTTTGTGGGCATTGATATTTTCAAACATGCTGATCTATAATTTATTGGATCCTTTTGCAGATTTCGGAAAAATCATGATCACCTTGTTTCGTCCCGTGATGATCGGGATCAATAATGCACTGGGTTCGCTTCTGGAGACCCATAAAATATATTTACTGTTTCAAACCAAGTATCCAACGTTAAACATAGCGTCATTTCTGTTTGCCCTCATGTATTTTTTTCTGCTCCTCATCATGACTGCAGGCTGGGGCAGGCTTTACTGCAACACATTGTGCCCCGTTGGTTCGCTTCTGGGACTCATTTCCAGACATGCCTTATTTAAAATATCTTTGGATAAGGAACGCTGTATCCAATGCAAAAAGTGCGTGCAAATCTGTAAGGCATCCTGCATTGATCTTTTAACACAAGAAGCGGACAATTCCAGATGTATCTCCTGTTTTAATTGCTTAAGAGTGTGTCCCAGTCATTGTATTCAATACAAAATGGCCCCAAAAAACATTCATGAAGCTCCTTTCAGCCTCGGAAAGCGTTTTTTTATTCAATCCGTACTTCTTAATTTGGCTTCGTTTTTATTTTTTTTAAAACCCGGCAAATCCCATGCTGCTTCGCTTTCTGCCGTTAAACAAAGTCCGGTGTCTCCTCCGGGCTCCAGGAGTCTGGAACATTTGACTCAAAACTGCATCTCCTGTCATTTATGCATCGGTATCTGTCCTTCCAATGTATTAGAACCGGCCTTATTTGATTATGGAATTAACGGCATTTTCCAGCCCAAGATGAATTACAACAGGAGTTTCTGCAACTACGAATGTTTCAAATGCTCTTTGATTTGTCCTACGGGCGCCATAGAAAAAATATCAAAATCAGAGAAATTGGCTGTCCAAATGGGGAAGGCTTATTTTTATCCTGAAAAATGTATTGTGGTTACGAATAAAACCGACTGCGGCGCCTGTGCGGAAATCTGTCCCACGCATGCAGTCCGTATGGTTCCCTTTGAAAACGGTTTGATGATACCGATTGTGGATGATTCCTATTGCATCGGATGCGGGGCGTGCCAGTATGCCTGTCCTGCTCTACCTGAGAAAGCGATCCTTGTGAATGGAAATGCCATACATGAGACTGCCCTGATAAGAAAAAAAATAGACCAACCTGTCAATTATAATGCCAGAGATGATTTTCCGTTTTGAGATGAATAAGAATTATTTTATTGTTTTCAAAGGGTAACCGAAGAAAATCATTCGTGTGATTTGTGTTTTTTGTGATTAAAAAATAAAAAAAGGGAGGTTTAACTATGTTTGGCATAGGAACTTCAGAGCTGATCGTCATTGGAATCGTTATATTGCTCCTTTTCGGAGCCAAAAGCCTGCCGGAAATAGCCAGATCCATTGCGCAGGGGATAAGAATTTTTAAAAAAGAATTGAATTCCAGTCCTGATTCAGAAGGGGATTCGAAACAGAAATCAGAAGATAAAAAATGAATTTTTTCGACCATTTGGAAGAATTCAGGAGTCGGATCCTCCGCTCGGTCTTTTTTATTACTGTTTGTTTTATCATCTTATGGTTTTTTAAAGACGACCTCCTGAATGTTTATCTGATACAGATCAATGCGATCATCAGGGAAACAGGGGGGGGGATCATCCTGTTGAAATTCACAGACAAATTTTTTATTCATTTAAAAACCGTGTTTTTCTTTTCAATCTTTCTGACATTTCCTTATCTGTATTGGCAGGCATGGGCATTCCTCAAACCAGCCCTTTACGGGCGCGAAAAAAAATATTTTTCCGTTGTTTTCTTTTCCAGCCTTCTTTTCCTGTATCTTGGGATCCTGACCGCCTATTTTTTATTGATGCCGGCGGGCTTTAGATTCCTGGCGGAATACTCTTCTGTATCCAATCCGTTTTTTATCGAAACCGAACTGCCTGTCAAACTGGCGGTTTCTCTCAAGGAACAAATCCATTTGACTCAAAGCATTATTCTGATCTTTGCATGCATTTTTCAAACACCCCTTATTGTCCTTTGCCTCATCAAAACCGGTCTGATCCGTGCTGAAATCATCAAACACTACAGAAAGCATGTGATGGTGGTCTGTTTCATCATTGCCGCTATATTGACTCCTCCGGATCCGGTATCTCAATGCATCATGGCTTTCCCGTTAATTCTTTTATTTGAATTAGGCTTGATTTTAAATACCCTTCTCAATTGGATCGGTAAAAAGGGAAATAGTTAGAGCTTGTCCCGTTTACCCTGATTCTGAGTAAAAACGAAATTTAATTTTTATCACCACGAAGGACACGAAGAGTACGAAAAAAAATAATCATGATGGAAAAGTCATTTCCATGGAAGTGTGTGAACAGAAAAAATTTTCATGTACAAAATAAATATTTTTTTCTCATAAAAAATCTTCGTGCTCTTCGTGGTGAATTCCATTTAAAGGATGATATAATGCTTTGATTTTGCACATAATGAACACATCATCTTTTTTTATTGTAATGTTTTAATCGTCTTTTCCTCATAAAAATGACGATAGGTCATCAAGGAAAAAAACTAGTTAAGTATATTTTTGGCTGATCAAAGATATGGAACCTTCATTTATTTCAATCAAAGGGGCGAGGGAGCATAATCTGAAGAATGTTTCCTTGGAAATACCCAAGAAAAAACTGGTTGTTTTTACTGGGGTTTCAGGTTCTGGAAAATCGTCCCTGGCTTTTGATATTTTATATGCAGAAGGCCAGCGAAGATATGTTGAATCTCTTTCTGCCTATGCCAGACAATTTCTGGAACAAATGCCTAAACCGCATTTTGAGTATATCAAGGGACTTTCTCCTGCAATTTCCATTGAACAGAAATCCACATCAAAAAACCCAAGATCTACTGTAGGTACCGTGACGGAGATATTCGATTATCTGAGAGTTCTGTATTCCAGAATTGGAAAACAGCATTGTGTTCAATGTAAAAAAACAGTCTCCAGACAATCCAGTTCAGACATTGTCAGGCAGATTAAAAATCAGATGAAAGGGACAATTCTGATATCGGCTCCGGTTGCTCAAAACCGAAAGGGGGAATTCAGGGAAATATTTGAAGGTTTCAAAACAGACGGTTTTTCCAGGATGAAGGTGGATGGGCATGACATTTTATTGTCAGATCCTTTTCCTGTTTTGAATAAAAAACAAAAGCACAACATTGAATTGGTCATAGACAGGATCCCTCTTCAGACGGTGACGAATTCAAGATTGACAGAATCCGTAGAGCTTGCCCTGAAATACGGAAGGGATTTTCTTTCCGTGGAATCAGATACAGATCATGTAAAAACCGTTTTTTCAACCAAGTTTGCCTGTGTTGAGTGCGGTATTTCTTACCATGAATATTCCCCGCAGCATTTCAGCTTCAATTCACCTCTCGGGATGTGTGAGGACTGTCATGGGCTGGGTTATACCATAGAGGTGGATCCTAATCTCATCATTCCTGATCCTGATTTGAGTATCAGTGGGGGGGCTCTGCAGGTCTGGAATGACAGGATCCTTCAGGGTGAAGGCTGGGACGGTGCGGTGATATCCAGCCTGATTTCCAGTTTTCATATTGACAAGGACACTGCCTGGAAAAACCTTCCAAAGGAGCATCAGAATGTCATTTTATACGGAACCGGTAAAAACAAGATCCATGTTAAATTCGTAAGCAGGGAGGAAAGGAATGAATGGAGCTACTCCGCGGCATTCCAGGGGGTCGTCAATAAGATCAGAAAGAATTATCATGAAACCAAATCCGAAGCTGCCCGGCTGTGGTACGCACAATTCATGCGTGAAATGCAATGCGTTCGTTGCAGGGGAAACCGGTTGAAGGAGACATCCACTCATGTGTATGTTTCCGGAAAAAGTATTGTGGACTTGTGTCAGATGACCGTATCGGAACTCGAACAATTTCTTCATCGGATCCAACTTCAGGGAAACGATAAATTGATTGCTGACGAATTGATTAAAGAGGTCAATAACCGGGTCCGTTTTTTAATGAACGTAGGTCTGGAATACCTGACTCTTGACAGAAGGACCGGTACCTTGTCAGGCGGTGAAAGTCAGCGGATCCGGCTGGCCAGTCAGATCGGTTCGGAGCTGTCCGGCGTCATGTATATTCTGGACGAGCCTTCCATCGGATTGCATCAAAGGGATAACACCAGACTCCTGAATTCATTAAAACACCTGAGGGATATCGGGAATTCGGTGATTGTCATTGAACATGACGAGGAGACCATCCGAAACGCTGACCATATTGTTGATTTTGGGCCGGGCGCAGGAATGAACGGCGGAAAGATAGTGGCATCCGGTCCGGTTAAAAGCATCATCAGCAACAAAAAGAGCCTGACCGGAACCTATTTATCCAGAATCAATACCATTCCGGTGCCTAAAAAAAGACGCGTTGGTTCCGGCAAGGTCATCACGATATTCGGGGCCAGGGAGAATAATCTGAATATTCACAAATTGAACATTCCTCTGAATCAGCTAGTGTGTATTACCGGCGTATCCGGCGCCGGAAAATCATCCTTGATCAACCAGATACTGATTCCGGCAGTGACTCGTGCGCTGAACAAAAGCATTATCCCAGTGGGTGTCCATGAAAAGATCGAAGGTCTCGAACAGATTGATAAGATAATCAATATAGATCAGAAACCGATTGGCAGGAGTTCCAGGTCCAATCCGGCTACGTATACCAAAGTTTACGATCTCATCCGGGAATTGTTTGCCAATCTGCCTGAAAGCAAAGTGCGCGGCTACCATCCAGGCCGTTTCTCATTTAACGTAAAAGGGGGACGGTGCGAGACCTGCCAGGGTGAAGGTTTCATACTGGTGGAAATGCATTTCCTTCCGGATATCCATGTTGAATGTGAAATCTGCAAAGGCAGGCGCTTCAATGACAGCACGTTGGAAATACTTTATAAAGGCAAGAGCATTTCCGATGTCCTGAATATGTCTATTGTTGAAGCTTGTCAGATCTTTGATGCTTATCCGAAAATAAAAACCATATTAAAAACGCTCATGGATGTGGGAATGGATTATATTCCCTTAGGCCAGAGTTCCACTACCTTATCCGGAGGAGAAGCCCAGAGAATCAAATTATCCAGGGAGTTATGCAAGATTCAAACAGGAAAAACAATGTATGTTCTCGATGAACCTACAACGGGTTTGCATTTTGACGACATAAAAAAATTATTAAATGTTTTAAACAGACTCGTGGACCAGAAAAATACGGTGATCGTCATCGAGCATAATTTAGACGTGATCAAAGTTGCTGATCATATTATTGATTTGGGTCCGGAAGGGGGAGATCAGGGAGGGAAGATCGTCGCTGAAGGCCCTCCTGAAAAAATCATCAAACATCCCGCATCCTACACGGGTAAATATCTGAAAAAAGCCCTACAGATAGGGCATTCGTGTCCAAAATGAAAATCGGAGAGTAACTCCTATACTGGATTTCCCCCTGTTATTTTTCTCTTTTTCTAAAATTCACAGTTGCCCATTTCCATTTTCACAGTCTGATTTTTCAAATTGATGCACGATTTGTAAAACGCAGAGATTGCATAATTCCTGACAATCATTATACAACTTAACTAGCGTTACCACAATGGATAAGGTTTAATTTATTAAAAAATAAAATATTACATAAGTAATATTATCCGACATTGTATAAACTCAATGATTTTTTTGTTTTTGCACTATTCTTTTTTTTAAGTAAAATTTAGTTGATGAAAAAAACCATTTTATTTGCTGATGATGACGATGTATTCCGTTTCACGATAAGCGAATATTTTTCTAGCCACCCGTCCCTCGTATTTGAACTGGCTGAAAACGGGGTCATTGCTTTGGATAAGGCCCTTGCCAAGCAGTATGATCTCATTCTCATGGACATCAACATGCCATTTATGAAAGGCAATGAAGCGGTCAAATTGATCAGAAGTAAGTGGCCGACCTGTAAAATATACGCTTTTACGGGTTATACTTCAGATGACAAGGTCAATGAATTTTTAAATGACGGATTCAACGGAATCATCAATAAACCGATTGAATTAAAGTTACTGGAAGGCAAACTGGCTGATATTTTGACTTCTCAGATTATTATACCTTGTGAAACTGCTGCTCCACCTGCTCATCAGGCTGAACCTCCGGCTCAGATAAAACCCGCTGAGAAGATACCGTTACAAACGACTCCCAAGCCTTTGCAGCCATTGTCGCGGCCTTCCAAGCCCGTCCAGCCTCTTGTTCAGTCTTCTAAAACAGTATCAGCTCCGGCAGAACAGCCGGTTTTTCACAAGACACAGGCAGAACAGCCTCCTGCAGCACCTCCTTCAGTTGAAAAAGTCATGACTGGTCTGGATGCTGCAACCTTAGGCGGATCTGGCCCGAAAACTGAGAAAATAGAAATCCCGGCTTCTGTTTTAATTAAAAGAATCAAGCAGCTGGAAAAGGAAAAAGAGGATTTACTCAAAGAAATTGCTGCTTTAAAATCCGCATTCAGTAACATGCAGACTGATGAAAGTAAGCCAATTCCTCCAAAAAACGGTGATGAAAATATCGCTACTTTTGAAATAGAGTAATTTCTCAGGTATTGATCCTAACTTATTGCAGCGTATATTATAAGAAAATAATTACTCGCTATTTTATTGACGGAGATTTTGGAAACTCCGATCATTACTCGGATTTCAAGTCCCTGGTCATTAGCTCAATGACCGCATGATGAGGAGAAAGGTCTTCGAATAAGGTTTGAAATACTTTATCCACTATCGGCATTTCGATGCCGTATTGTTTTGCAAGTTGTTTGGTGGATTTGACTGTTTCAACACCTTCAACCACCATACCGATTTCATTAAGGGCGTCCTCCATTTTTTTTCCTGTTCCTATCATGAATCCCAGACGGTAATTCCTGCTGAGATCCGACATGGCTGTTAGCATTAAGTCCCCTATTCCAGCTAAACCCATAAACGTATCAGATTTAGCTCCCATGGCTTTTCCCAGACGCATGATTTCCGCATTGCCGCGTGTGATCAAAGCTGCCCTGGTATTCACACCGTATCCGATTCCGTCACAAATGCCTGAGGCAATGGCAATGATATTTTTTACCGCTCCTGAAAGTTCCACACCTAGTACGTCGCCGTTAGAATAAACTCTGAACCAGGAATTGCAGAGTAATTTCTGGATTTCCAGAGCAAGAATTGGATTATGGCTGGCGACAACAATCGCTGTGGGAATCTGTTTCACCACCTCTTCAGCATAGCTCGGTCCTGATAACACGGCGTAATTATCTTTGTGAAAACACTGCAATTCCTCCTGAAACATCTGATAGATCAGATGTTTTGTTTTGACATCGATTCCTTTCGAGCAATTGATGATTTTTGTGTCCTTGGGCAGGGATTGACCGATTTCAGCAAAAAGCAAATGGTAATTCTGTGTTGGAATAGCTGTGATAATATAATCTGATGCCGCAAGCGCGTCTTTAATATCATAACAGAATTGGAATTCATCGGCTGTCATAGTTAAATTTGGAAGAAATTTCGGATGCCCGTTTTTCCGGATGTAATCCAGTACCTGCGGATAGTAATCCCATAGTGCAACTGGATGACCGTTACCTTTTAGCAGAGAACCCAATGCAGTTCCCCAGCTTCCGCTTCCTAATATAGCTATCTTGTTTGCCATGACTTTATTAAATCAGAATCGGTTCTAACATGAAAGTTCCATTCAGTTTCCATCATGACCGCAGTATATCTTATATGCATCAGATTGGGAATCGAGAATTGAAGCACACCACACAGGATATCCGCTCAACACGATACTTCGAAACGCTTTGTTCGGCATGCTCCCTCGCATGTAAAAGGGTTTCCGACCGGCGAATTCAACTTGAGAGGTGAATGATGTTGCATCACAAAGGGCATGAATTGAAATGAGAAAAAATGATTCCGGATTTAAAGATTTTCCTGTATATTTGTTCTCTTGCCTTTTTTTTAAAATTCAACTAGAAGAACATGAACATCTAGCGAGGAACGAGCTTTATCATGACACTGTTTCATTTGTTTGATTCTTTCCGTGAATACAAGGAATTATATGTTCTCATTTTTCTATTAGGCCTGATATTTGTTCTGTTTATTCTGGTTTTATTTAGAAAAAGAAGGCCGGCAGGTGTCGGTTTTGGTTTGGCGGAAGGCCCTACCACTGCTTTTGAACTCGGTAAAAATCCTCAATTGAGGGAAACCTATTCTAATTTCCGCGAAACGATGTTTAGCACCATTTCTGTTAAATTCAACAACATCCAGGTCATCGCCTCGGGAGGGATGGGCATTATCGTTTCCGGAATGGAAAAGAAAACAGGAAGAAAAGTAGCCATCAAGACCATTTCTCCGCGTCTGCATCAGGACCCCAAAGCGATCAAGTTTTTCTTTCAGGAATGCCAGGCTATTCAGAAAATGAATCATCCTAATATCGTGAGGATTTATGAATCTGCCAACGAAGGTTTTTTATATTATGTCATGGAATTTTTGGAAGGAGAAGTTTTGGAAAACATGCTGGTCCGTACCGGGATACTTCCGACCCGCCAGATACTCAAAGTCGGAACACAGGTTGCCAGGGCGCTTCAGCATTGTCATTCGAACGGCATCGTACACAGGGACATCAAACCATCCAATATTTTTATTACCACAAAGGATGTGGCCAAGATCATTGATTTTGGAGTGGTAAAAATGCTCAATTCTGATATCAAGGAAGGCCGCGGAGCGATTGGATCCCCTCATTATGCTTCTCCTGAGCAGCTCCAGGGCGGTGCTGTCACAGGCAAGAGCGATATCTATGCATTGGGGATATGCCTTTATAAGATGGCTTCTGCCCAGTTTCCCTATCCCACACCGGACCTGGAAACAAAAATATTTCAACCGCCCAAGAATTTGACTGATTTCAATCCCAACCTGCCTGCTGAGTTGATTCAAATCATAGCTGATTGCATGAAATTGGACCCTAGCGAACGCTCTGACGCTAGTTCTCTCTGGGCACGGCTTCGCGCCGTGAAAGGATGATCATCGTCGTTCCGGTAAAACCGGAATCGATGCAATTAAACGACATCCCCCCTGATTCCTGTGCCTCGTTTAATCACGCCGGACTTGCATTCTTTGCATATGCGTTCATGCCTGCCAATGGCAGCAAAAGATTTCCTGCAGCAGAGGCAGTTCCGCATCACGATCCGAACATCAGGAAGACCGGCTTCACGTTTCTTTTTATTGATTTTAATCAATTCTTCAAGGTCAGCCATTGTACCTTCCTCCTCTAAAATTGATATAGAAATTTAAAAATAAAAATTTGTTGCATTTTATGTTATCCATTCGGGAAAGTCAAGTTTTTTTAATAGGGTTGATGGATATCAGTCTTTGGTTCATGGTTGGTAGTTGGCGGTTTGATGCATTTGTCTCTCTGCCCCTTCCGGATCTCTTGCGGGAGTCCTTTTTGAGTCATTCCGATCAGCAACGAAGGATGTTTTACTGACACCCAAAAACCAACAACTCGCAACCAACAACTATTTTCCATCCTGTCTCAATTTGCGTTTTTGCTAGAAAAGATTATTCCAGTTCTTTTCCGGTGATGATCTTAAATATTTCGAGATACTTGTCCCGAGTTTTATGGATGATCTCTTCCGGGAGAGCCGGTGCCGGCGGTTTTTTTTCCCATTTGATTCTGTTTAAGTAGTCACGGACAAACTGCTTGTCATAGCTTTCCTGGCTTTTCCCCGGAGTATATTTTGATTTAGGCCAGAAACGGGAGGAATCGGGGGTCAGCACCTCATCGATCAGGAGAATGTCTCCCTGAATCAGCCCGAATTCGAATTTGGTATCAGCCAGAATGATCCCCCTTTTGTCTAGATAATCTCTTGCCGCATTATAAATAGAAAGACTTTTTTCCCGCATGAGGGTGCTTTTTTCTTTTCCGATCAGTTCCACCATTTTTTCAAAAGGGATATTCTCATCATGTCCTGAAGAGGCTTTGGTTGCAGGCGTGAAAATAGGGGTTTCGAGCCTCTCCGATTCAATGAGGCCATTCGGAATTTTACTTTCATTGATTGTCCCGGATTGTTTGTATTCCTGCCATGCTGAGCCGGAAATATAACCACGTACCACGCATTCAACCGGTATCACTTCCGCCTTTTTCACCAGCATGCTGCGTCCTTGTAAAAGAGGTTCAAACGCCTGAAGGGATTCGGGGTATTTTAAAACATCATCCTCAAGAAAATGGGTTTCAGTTATGGAGGACAAAAACTGAAACCAGAATTTAGAGAGTTGATTTAATATTTTTCCCTTGTCCGGGATCGGCGAACCTAGAATATAATCGTAGGCGGAAATCCTGTCCGTTGCCACAAAGAGAAAGCAATCATTCAGATCATATACGTTTCTGACCTTGCCTTGCTTGATCGGTTTCAAATTTCCCAGTATGACATCCGATAATCCCTTGTTCATGATTTTGTGCCTCCTAACAGTTCTGTTCTAACATTTCTTTAGCGTGTTTTCTGACTACCGTTGTGATCTGGACCCCGCCCAGCATTCTGGAAATTTCCTCGATCCTTTCCTCATGAGACAGTTCCCTGACAACGGTTCTAGTTTCGGTTTTGTTCTGAATTTTTACAACGGCAAAATGTGTGTTGGCTCTGGATGCGATCTGTGCCTGGTGGGTGATCACGATGACCTGTCTTTGGGAGGCAATCGAGATCATTTTCTTTGCGGCTGCAACCGATGTCACGCCTCCAATGTTGGAATCGATTTCATCGAATATCAAAATAGGAATGTCATCGAGGCTGGCGAAAATGGCCTTGAAAGCCAGCATGATACGGCATAATTCCCCTCCCGACGCTATCTGAACCAGGGGTTTTTCTTTTTCTCCTGGATTCGTGATCAGTAAGAATTCAATCTTGTCCGCCCCTTTGGGAGACAAAGATATGGATTCAAAATCAATGATGATTCTGGCATGCTCCATTCCCAGGCTTTTTAACTCCTTTTCAATATCTTTTTTTAATTTCGCCGCCGCAGATTTTCTTTTTGCTGTCAGATCCTTTCCTGCCGCTTCCAGCTCCTGTTCCAGATTGCGGATCTGGTTCCGGATCGTTTCCGTGTCTGGCGGGTTTTCAACAAGCTCCAGTTGCTCCTTCAACGTGTGAAAGTGCTTTTTCAACTCCTCCAGATTCTTCCCGTATTTTTTCTCATGTTTTTTGATGGTGATCCATCTTTCTTCCAGCTTCTGAAGCCGTCCGGCATCAGGTTGAATGGACTGGTTGAAACTTCCGATTTTAGCGCATGCTTCCGCCAGAGAAATGGAAAGACTCTCCAACTCATCAAGGATATCCGAAAATGACGGGTCCACTTCCGACAGATCTCGGACATATGACTTGAATTTTTTAAGATTATTGATCAGGGATCCTTCGGAATCGGAGCCGGTCTCCAGGGCACGGACACAAAGCTCTTTGATGTGGCTTGCATTATTCAGGATTTCGAATTCCCTTTCAATTTCCTCTTCCGAAGAATCCAGTTGTTCCAGGTAAGACAATTCATTGATCTGAAACTTCAAAAATTCAAGCTTGTCTCTGAGAGCGGATTCGTCTTTAATGATTTCATTCAGCTGATTTTTTTTCTCCATCCACCGCTCATAAAGCGAGAAATAAAGCCTGGACTCCCCTTCTGTTTTCGCGTACCTGTCCAGATAATCCAGATGGGTCGATGGGGTTAAAAGTTTCTGATGATCATGGGCGCCGTGAATGTCGACCAAGAGGTCGCCGAGCTCCTTCAACATGCCGATAGACACGATGCTGCCGTTGATCCAGCATTTGTTTTTACCGTTCAGGTTGACTTCTCTCTGGATCATGATCTCCCCTTCCCTGACTCCAATCCCGTGATTCACCAGATGCAATACAGCCGGATGCGATTCATTCAAATGAAACAGCGCGCACACCTTACCGTATTCACGACCGGTTCTGATCGTTTCCTGGGGTTTGATCCGTTCACCCAGGATGAGGGAAAAGGAAGAAATGATGATGGATTTGCCTGCACCTGTTTCGCCGGTTAAAACGTTCAATCCGGCATTCAGGTCCAGGTTTAAACTTTCGATGATTCCAATATTTTCAATCTGAATTTGGCTCAGCATGGGCAGAATCAGGGTGGAATTTTTGTTTCAACCAGTTTTGGCAGTGACGGAGCTGCTTTCTGATTTCCTCATTGGCGGGATAGTATTTACTGGCATTAGACAAAGCCGTCAATACTTTATTGGCACGGGGAGAGCCTGTTTTTTGGTCCTTCCGGATCAAACAGGAAGCGTATTTATACCAGGTCATTGCATGGTCGGGGGATATGTCCAGTGCTTTTAAATAATATTTTTCTGCCTCCTGATATTCTTCAAGATAAGTCAGGCAGTCAGCCAGGTGGACATGGTAGGCGATCGAATAGGGATACTGACAGATGGCTTCTTTGATAAAGGGGATTGATTTTTCACATTTTCCGTTTTGAATCATTCTCATTCCAATCTCATGATAGGATAAACTCAAAGACACTCTGATCAATAAGGCAATCATGCAGAACAACGCTGTTAATGCCAGGATAAGAGTTCCCAATAGGGTTCCTTTTTTTAAAATAAAATACTGTTTTTTTGTTTCATTTGCCTGAATGGCCGCAAAGCTGAAAAAATAAAAAAGAACATAGCCAAGCGCAGGGACATACAAATCGAAATCCACAAAATGATGGATCAGAGAGCAAGTGAAAGCCAAAAAAAGGGCCCAGGGATTGAAAATCTGCACAGTGGATGATTCGGATGGGGCATCGTGATGAAAACCTGCATGGCTTCCGCGATTCATCAGGATGAGATCCCTGAAAATAAAAAGATGCAGACAAAGAAAGAAAAGAAATGAAAAAAAACCGCATTCGGCCCACAATTGAAAGAAATCATTATGCGCCAACTGCACTTCTTCCGCTCCCGGGCGTTTGAAGTGCATGTATTGCGTTCCGTAGGAACCCGGGCCGTTACCCAATAACGGGGCTTGTCTGATCATATCGAGGGTGGCGGTGTTGTATTCGATCCTGACTTTCATGGAAGGCATGAAGCGCGAAAAATAGGGTAGCCTGGAAACCAGACACGATAAAACCAGCAGGAACAGGAGGCCCCACCCCCATCGGCTTTTTTTTCTGTATATCTGGATGAACAGAACGGCGAATAAAGATAGAATAAGCGTGATCAGGGCGCCTTTTGAACGGGTCAGGACAAGAAGATATAATATGGAAAACGGGAAAAGGGCCAGATGAAGCAGATAAACCGGGATGTACTGGAATTTTTGGATCAGCAAAGTTAAAATGCAGAGAAAAACTCCTCCTCCTGTCAGAAGGCTCAGGAAAAAATATTTTCTTGTTTTTCGGTTGATTACCGAAGCAAAAACAAGCGGGATCCATAAAATCAGATAGCCAGCCAGCGAATTCGAATAGATAAAGGTGGAGAATATTTTTTTTGATTTCAGCCGGCTGAGAAAAACAGGGTTCTCCAGCTCGGGCAGATTCAATTCAGTGGCCCGTCGCAATGTTTCATCCAGTCCCTCATGATGCTGGTAAAATCCATAGGCCGCGCAGATGACAAGAGAAACGACTCCGGTCATGAATAATAAAAAACGCCGTTTGGGTCCGGAAGACAATGATTGAATCAAAAAATAATACAGACCGTAACTGCAGAACAAAACCGATGTCTGCAACCCCCCTTTTCCGGCTCCATGAAAAATAAAACTGATCAAAACAGATAAGATCCAGAAAATCACCATCAGGTCAGGAAGAGAATATTCTCTTATACGCTTATTTTCCCATTTGATTGAAAGAAGGACAAAAAAAGCGATGAGGCCCAGAAGAAGCACGCCCCATTCAGCGGGCCATGAAAAAAATACAGCTTCAGACAGGTTCTGGGGTACGCTCTGATCGATGTTGTAGGTGTAGGGCAATCCAAACTTTAACGGTGCCAGGAAGGTGAATAAAAGCAATAAGGCAAAAGCGATCCTTGAAAAAGATTTTCTTGCGCGGGCGATGAAATGTACACCGGATATCATTTAACTCTATACTTTATATAATACGGTTTTTTCATAGATGAATGATGAAATAAAATGAAATTTTATCATAGTCTATTATTGGCAAACAAGATAGATTTGGCCGATGATCAATCCAGATTAAGACGGGTCCGGTTGAACCTCACCACATCACTTTCTGAAATGATATGAAAAAAATCCTTTTTCTGTTTTTTACCTCCGCATGGCTTGGAACTTCTGTTATGGATCTGAGATACGAGATTTTAAGGGAAAAAGACTCTCTCTCTGGAAAAATGAATGCGTCTTCATTTCAAAATCAGGCATTTCAGGAACGTTATTTTGTCATCATGAACAGGGAAAAAGCCATTGGTTCCTTATTTTCTTTATACACCATTGGCGAGCAAACCAGCTTCTATCTGGATTTGCTGTTGAATTGCGAGTTCCAGGGGACGCCTTATACTTTCACCATTTGTCTGAATGCATACGCCGGCACCTCCAAATGGGTTGAGCATTTTTTTCTCACAGTCGGCAGTAAGACCGCCTCTTCTTCCCGGGAACTTCTTCATTGCTCGGGGCAGTGGCTCAATGAGAAGCTGATCGTCCGGATTCATACCCTGTCCCTGAATGAACAGCCGGTCGAGGTCCCCATGAAAGGATTTTATCTGTTTAATCCCATATATATCTTTGATTCCGTATCCAAGAGAGAATCTTTTTTTTCTTCCGAAGGATTGGACAGAATAAGATGGGATAATCCCATTACCCATCAATCGTTTCATTTCACTCCTTCTGATCATGTGAAAAAAATAAACGGGATAGGGGCTAAAGGGTATGGATGCGAAATAGGAAAGCAAAGGATGCTCATTTATCTTTCAAAAGAGGGAGAATGGATGGGACTCTCCTGTGATGAATTCGAGATCCTGCAGACAGAAAACAAAGTCTCAGCATCGTCTTATCTGAAAATTCAATCCGAATGGATCAATCACTTTTTTCAGCAGAATGCGTTGGTCAGAAATCTGATCGGAAAAAATGAGTTAAGCTGATGCTTTTGTTTTCGGCAGGTGCTGAACCGGGGCGCCATCCTGATAACGGCCTTGTTTTCTTAATTCGTCAATCCGTTCCCATCGTTTTAAGACAGACCTTTTCTTCTGCAATCCGCCGCCTGACATTTTTAAACTTTTGTGTTGAGACATGGATGATTCCTTTAATATAGTAAATTCTTTGTAAAAGTGGGACTTTATATAATGAAGAAATGGTAAAAACAAGAAAAATTATTAGAAAAAATGTTGAATCATGAGTTGGAATGGTGAATGGTTGGTCGTTGCTGGTTGACCGTTGTTAGTTGGGAGTTATTGAGTCTTTTTCTCTGCAGGAGTAGTATCGGATTCTCCATTTCCAATTCTTAATTCTCAATACCTTCCCGCGCCTCAGCGCCTCGATAGATTGTTAAGCGGCTCTAACTGTAGGATCTAGTTCCACCTGTTCAGGCCGGGGCTGTTCTCTTGATTCTCTTCTGGTTTTCAGTTGAGCAGATAACATGGCTGCGTCCACACCCCTTTGATCCAGCAGGATGTAATCATTCCCTTTTTGAGCCTCCCAGAGGATATACATGGCGGCCACCACATCCTCCATGCTTTCAAAGTCGTCGATGCAGCCGTCCAATATCATCTGCAAACTGATGATTTCCGTATTCAAAGAATCCGGATCGAAAATCAGCGAATTGAGCGCAGTCAAAGCAGAAAGCAGCTGGGGAAGAGTGAAAGTGCGTGAATGATGTCTTGACTGGATATTTGTAGATACATCAAAGAGAAAATCCACAAAATGATTCAGGCTGGTGAGGGTCATGAAGGAAGACGTGTTACGGATCTGGTATCCGATGAGGGCCATTAAGCCCTGGATTTTTTCCCGGTCGAATTGGTCCTGGAAATGAACCGCGATTTTTTTGAACAACTCGTTGAACTCGATCATAAATCGGCGCTGGTTTCCCTGTCCACGGACACGAGTATGGACTGCGAAAGTCAATAAAAGTTGGAGTGTGTCCTCTGCTCCATGCAGGCAGACAGAAACCTCATCACGCAGACACAGTTGTATCATCGGATTATTTTCGGCCGCTTCCACTTCATTCGGAGGAAGCAGAAGATTCAACCATTCCAGCATTTGCCTCAGCATGTATTTGTCTTCTACGACCAGCTCCAGTTTTCGGATCAAAACATATTTCCTCAGGGCAGGGACTCCCTGATGTTTTCGGGCAAACGATTCTACAGCCTGCGAAGTCGTTAAACGGGAAAGAACAGACAAGGCGGGTTTATGCGATGCATCACGTTGTTCCCAATCATGCAAAACAAAGTGTTTTCTCGCATAGTAACGGTGGTTCCGGATGATTTGAGCTATTCTGGCATGGGCTGAATCATAACGGCGCATCTTTTGCTCCCATGCCATGATTTTATCGAGGGTGTCTTTTTTCAGCGTAAAACCGGCATTCTGCATGGCCAGGATATCATCCAGGGCTGAATGTAAAGTTGATACCTGATTAGACCACTGC
>JAFGBW010000218.1 GCA_016932965.1 Candidatus Auribacterota bacterium | reverse complement strand
TTGTTTTTCAGTTGCCAAGTTTGGCTTTTAAAATCGTAAACTACTTTTGGAGGACATTCCAGGATGTTTTTATAGATCCAGGGTGCAGTTGCTCTGAATTTGAGGAATAAACGTATCATAGGTTTTAACATTCTGATCATTTGAAGTTTATTCTTTTCCCTAAACGGCAATTTTTCCCGAGCAAGCACTGAGTGGATTTCATTCAGATATTCATCCATATGCTCATGGGTCAATTGATTGGATGATCGTGTGCGAAATCCGCCGATTAAAGCATCGGTGATATACAAAGGCGCATAATTGAAAAAGCGCAGCCATAACTCAAAATCCCCCGCGTATTTCATATGCTGGTTTAAATGGCTTCCGGCCTGATTCCACAGTGATCTTCTCCAAAAAATCGATTCCTGCTGTATCCATTTATAATCGTATGAGTAATAATCATATTTCGACCAGCGTCTTGAAGGTTTGACTAAAATGGTGCGGTCTTTTTCATCCCATAATGTTGGGCATCCTTGGAGCCATGAAACACTAGGAAATTGAAGAAATATTTCCGCAACTGTGAAGAATGCGTTTGGATAATACAAATCATCGGAATTGATCCAGGCCATGATTGTTCCTGAACTTTTTTCAAAACCTTTTTGGATGGCATCATACATTCCACCGTCTTTTTCACTGCTCCAAAAAAAGAGCTTGGATTCATATTGTTTAATGATATCCAATGTACCGTCTGTGCTGCCCCCATCCATGATGATGTATTCCAGATTTGGGTAATTCTGGTTTAATACAGAACAGATAGTCCGTTCAATGAATTCAGCTTGATTGAAACTTGGAGTGACGATGCTGATTTTGGGCCAGGATTCACCCTGGGGTAAAATAGGCTGATCTGAATTATTCATAAGAATTATAGGAAAATTCATGGCGGGTCGATGGAATGAAAAACAAATCCATTTGCCAGAGCGCTTGGTCAAATTTTCTATGTAAAAGATCAACGATATCTATTGGCAGAAAACCGGTTTTTTTCATGTAATCACACATTTCAAAAAAACGTAATGAATCATGAGCCACTTTGAAGTTGTAGGTTTCCATGATAACGGCATGGGTATGGTTCAGCGTGTTTCGGGCTCCTTCAAGAATCGGGATTTCATAACCGTGGGTATCCAATTTTATGAGATAGGGGGGCTTAAGCCGGTTAGAGGATACGATATGATCCAGCGTTGTAACCGGCGTTTTGATGCAGTAATTATCCAGAGGAATTTCCGAGGCCAGTCCTCCTACAGGTGATTCTGCGTCAAAATAGATCTCCCCCTCTCTGTTGCCAGCTGCTGAAATAAGATAAGCGGATTTGGGATGTTTTTTCACGAATTGCATCAGTTGCGGTTCATGAATGATTTGGGCTTCAACCAGGAAATAAAAGGAATTGGGATAGTGTTTCAGACATAGTTCTGACCAACTTCCATTGGAAGCTCCGACATCGATTACTGTTTCGATTTTGATTCCGCGGGTTTTGCATCTTTTGATTGCGGCTTCCATTGAAAAAGAAGTCAAATCAGATAAACGCTGTTTGGAAATGATGTCATAACCAAGGGCCTGAATTCCCTTCCGGATTAAGTTTTTTAGGAACGGATTCATGAAAAACGATCCAACTTTAAAAAAACGCCTTTATGATGTTTTAAACGCCGGCAGAGATTCACAAATAAAAGAGCTTTCAAAAAAATTTTCATGGTTTTGAGCAAATCAGACCAGTAGAATTGGCATTTCATCCTTAATGTTAAGGGCTTTAGCTGTAATATATCTGGAATTCCTTGAGGGTCTAATGATGGCGCCAAAAGATTGATTTGAAACTCTAATTTCCGTAATTGCTTTAGATAGGGAACATAAAGAATATCGATCACTTCCTGGTTTAAAGCATAATCACCGGTGAGTTGGACCCAATTCTCAGGATAAAATTTTAAATCATGGAAATGATAAAAGATCAGATGATACTGTTTCCCTGTTTGTTTTTCAGTGATCATGGAGAGTTTTTCTTTCGTATGAATTTCATATTGTTGAACATTCCATGGCGCTATGCCTCCTCCCGGATATTCAAGCACATGCACTCCCTCAAAACGCTCTGTCCAGTCATCTAAGTATTTTTGATCGCCGAATTTGTTGTATTCAAAACGCGCGTAGCACCATTCCAGGCAGGCATTTTTCCACCATTCAAGAGCTTTAAGCCCTCTGGGGTCATTTTTAAAAGTAATGTATTGAACACAGTATTTTCCGGAAGTGTCAGCCTGGTCATATTCTTTTGTGTACCGGTGTTCAGTGATCAAGATCGAAGCAGTTTTCATTTCTTCATTTAAAATAGCTGGATCATTGTAAAAGAATAGATCCGCATCAAGATAGGTGCAGGAGAGGACGTTAAATTTTTTTAGAACATAGTGGATAACATGGGGAGTGCAGGTCCAGCAATATTCAGCTAAAGAGCGTTTGGGTTTTACGGATAATAATTCTTCAGTTTCAAAATCTGACAAAGGTATCAGCGTTACATTCTGCAAATGAAGCTCATGAAGAATATCTAAACATGCCTTGTTAAAAGGAAAAATATACAGGTGGAAGTCCCTGGAATATTCCTTGAGCGATTCATAGAGCGCGAGTCCGCGGGTCAGGTAACGGGAATCAAAAAGTGTGCAATAACAAGCTGGCATGGGCTGATCTTATTTAATGAGATCCGGTTTGACTGCTTCCATAAACAAGGAATCTGGTTTGTAAATACTGCCGTCTTCTTCCATATCAAGAAGATATTGATTCCATTGAGGGAATGAACTTTCAGCTGCGTTTTTTTGAACACAATTGGAAAAGCCGGTTTTGATCAATAATCTAGAAAGAGAAAAACTGTCGTACATCCATTTATGCATTTCTCCGCTCTGATGAAAATGACCTAATCGATATACCGGATATTTTTTGCCGAGGATCAGTTTCAGGAAACAGTCATTCCGGTAAGAGGGATCGTGTATGATCCGTTGAATTTTTTTCCTCCATCTGCCGCAGGTAGTTACCGGAGATTGGATCTGTGTTTTTTTGGCATCGGTCATCATGTTTTTGGCTTCAGTGCCGCACCGCTGGATAACAAAGTCCGCCTCAGGAACAGGATCTTGTAAAAAATAGTCAAACATGTCTCCGCCTGATTGAGTCCGGACAGTTTGATCGTATAATTCCAGCATGATCCATTCATATCGATTGATCCATTCGATTGATCCGGTTTTAGCCTGCTGTAAAGCGTGCAGATATACTTTTGCCAATGCTTCAAGGTCTGGGGTGGCAATGCGGATCATTCCGCCTGGTTTAAGGACACGACAGCATTCAATTAAAAAAGAAAAAGCCTCTTTTTTTGAAAAATGTTCGAGCAGATGGGAATGATAAACGAAATCAAATGTTTCGGATGGGAATGGGATACCTTTTTTTAAATCGTGAGCAAGGACCTCTTTTCCTTTTGAAAAAAAACTTACGTTCACCCAGTCAGGATGAAACCGGTTTCCGCATCCCAGATTAAGCAATTTAAATTTGTTTTCCATGGATTAAGAAACTCATTCGTTTAAGAAAATTTTTTACATGATGAAAATTATTAAAGCTGAATAGATTGATTTTATTTTTATTATAGAAGATTGGCGTAGTTAAGGAGGTGTTCAGATAGTAAGCCAGACCTGAAGCGAGACAATCCTTGCATGCTGGGTGATTTGATCTGTTTTCTAATATGGAATCAATAGAATCAGTCATGAGATTGCCGCAAGTAAATTCTTTAGATTTAGGGACCTGGCAGCAGGGGAATACATTTCCTTGTTCATCAAGAACGAGATATTGAGACTGGGGACAATGATAACCAGGTGGATTATTTTTTATTTTTTGTCTGATATCAAAACTGAATAAATCTTCTGAAACTTTCATCAATGTATCGTATGACAAGTTACCATGAACATAGGCATTCAAGTCATGCCAATTATTTAAAATCGCAAAATACGGTTTAAACTGGATCCCGTGTTTTAAAGCGAATTCTTCAGTTGATTTCATTTCATCCAGATTGAATTGATAAATATGATAAAGAATACTGACTGGATTATGATAATTTATTCGTCGGATTTTCTGAGCAATTTGTATGATATTTTGCCTGATCTTTTCAAAAGGCAGTGCATGGATACGATCGTACGATTTTTGAGAGAAACCCGGCATGGAAAAAGACAGAGAAACAAGATTTTTAACAAATGATTTATCTATTTTTGGAATAATTGAACCATTCGTGCTGACAGCATACTTGCAGTCGAATTGGTTGAGGACATGAATGATATCATGTAATTGAGGATGCAGAAAGGGTTCACCCCAGTTGTATAAATGTAATATGCTTTTATGATCAATAAGGTTATTCTGAAAAAGCGTGTCTAATATTGCATTAAAGATTTTAGGTGTGAGGATGCTATCCTTATTCATTTTATTGTTACTCGTATTGCAATAAGGGCAATGAGCGTTGCAATATCCGACGATATCAATAAAAGTATTTGTAAATGGTATCATGAATTTTTTTTCTTAAATATAAATCCTTTGCCTTCCTGAAAACCCGGAAAATCTGCAATCAAATCATAATCTTTGGAAAAAAAAGACAAGAATTTGCTTAAATTAAAAAACCAGCATGGAAAGCTGGCATCATAAATAGCTGGAGATACTTTTTGAATCATGAGTTGATCTGGCTTATCTGTCTCATGAAATAGGGTTCTGTCAAAAAGTATATAGGTGATTTTTTCCTTCAATAATTGTTTTAAAATTGCATAAGGATTCTGCAAATATTGAAGAACACCGGAAAAGAGGATGGTTTCTGCATGCATTTGAGCGAGGCAAGAATCCAGATCATCAAAGAATCGCAATGATTCATTTTCAAAATATTTGTTGCCAAACTCTACCAAATGTTTTTGTTCGATTATACTCCAATGCAATTCATTCAATGCTTTTAAAAAGAGACGATTTTGAAAATAGGTGGTTCCCAAAGCGCCTCCATAGTCTATGATGCTTAGAGTATTTTCCTTTTGAGATGCTATCCACATTAAACCGGCTAATAGTGGCCAGGAATATTCAATCTTGTCAAATAGGACAGAATCGCGTTCATAGACGGCTTCTCCTGATTTAACTTTTAAAGAGGCTGTTTTCAGTTTAGTAAAAATATCAGGAGAATCATAACCTTTGGAATCATGGAG
>JAFGBW010000217.1 GCA_016932965.1 Candidatus Auribacterota bacterium | reverse complement strand
CCCTGCGGAAAAAAGGCTATCTGATTTCGGGATGCCTGATTCTCACGAGTTTCATCGTCTTTTTCGGCAAGGGAGATACAAAATACGGCCTGGATTTCACAGGAGGCTCTGTCCTGGAGCTTCGCTTCGAAAAACCCGTCAAAATCGATGAAGTGCGCTCGGTCCTGAAAGACTATCAGCTCTCCATTCAGTATATCGGTGAAGGAAACACAAACCTGCTCTTAAGGGGAAGAAGCGGCCTGAGTTCAAACATCAAGGAAACCATGAAACAAAACAAATACGCATTTTCCATCATCCGGGAGGAAGACATAGGCCCTGTGGTGGGCAGGGAGCTCCGGGGGTCGTCCTTGAAGGCCTTTTTTCTCACCATGCTGGGGATTCTCCTTTACCTGGCCTTCCGATTTGAGATGAAGTATTCCATCGGCGCCATCATTGCCACGGGCCATGACATCATCATTTCCATGGGGATTTTCTGCCTGCTGGGGTATGAAATCGACGTGCCGACCATTGCCGCTCTTCTGACCGTCATCGGTTATTCGGTCAATGATACCATCGTGATCTTTGACCGCATCAGGGAATACCTGAGATCCAGAACCAGGAAGACCTACATTGAGCTGATTGACGATGCCATCAATTCAACTCTGGGTCGTACTCTTTTGACATCCACCTCCACATTATTGGTTTTGCTCTGCCTCATTGTTTTCGGGGGAGGAAGCATCCACGCCTTTGCCGTGTACCTTTTCATCGGTGTCATTGTCGGCACGTACTCGTCCGTGTTTGTCGCCGCTCCGATGCTCATAGAAATCGAAAAAATGTCTTCTGCCCAGGGGAAAGCTCCTGCCAAGACGAAATGATCCTGAAACATCCGTTTTCCCGGCCGGCACAGTGCGCGCCGGCCGGGAAAATCCATGCTGACATTGGGCCTGTTATCCCCTTAACGGAACGATCATCAAACTGACAAATGCGGCGCCTACACTGAAAGCGTCTATTCTAAATTCTTAATTCTCAATTCTCAATTTTTACTCATCAGTTGTTATTTTTTAATGCGTCATGTTTCACTCATGATTCAATTATAACCGGCTAATCATGAACCCCTAATACATCACCTGGAATGGCGTGAGGAGTTTTTTCACGTTTTTGACTTTAACGGGGTCGAGTTTTTTCAGGGAAATATGCTGAGGAAGCCGGGAAGCCGTATTTTCGCTGACCAGGATCTGTCCGGCTTTAGCCAGAGAGCAGAGCCTGGAACAGACATTCACATTGCTTCCGATGACCGTGTATTTTTTCATCTGGGGTGATCCGATGTTCCCCCGGCTCACCTCTCCGGAATGGATCCCGATGCCGATCCCGAATGTTTTTCTTCCCTCGGACTCAAACCGGGCGCTCAATTCACTCTGGGCTTTTTGCATGTCGATCGCGGCCAAAACCGCCCTTTCCGGCGAATTTTCATGCTTAAACGGGCCGCCGAACACAGCCATGATGCAGTCACCCATGAAATTGTCCACCATGCCCTCATATCTGAAAATGATTTCTGTCATCACTGAAAAAAAATCGTTTAAAAACGCCATGACATCCATGGCAAGCATACCTTCCGACATACTGGTGAAACCGCGGATGTCGCAAAAAATGATGGAGACATCCTCCGTTTTTCCGCCCAAAGATACATCGAGAGTGTCTTTGACCAGCATTTCAACATGGGCCGGGGGAAAATACTGGGAAAGCCGGTTCCTTTTGTTTTCCTCATCACGGATCTGAAGCAGCAGACGAAAATTCTTGATGGAAAGGGAAGTCTGGTTCGCAATAGCGCAAAGGAGCTCCAGATCATCCTGTCCAAAAATACCGGTCGTGATTTCTGAATCCAGGTAAATGACGCCGAAAATTTCATCGTGATAGGACAAGGGAGCGCACATGCAGGAACGGATCTGGTTGGCAATGATGCTGGCGCCGCTGCTGAACCTGTCGTCGTTGAGCATATCGGAGCTTAAAACCGCCTTTTTCTCTCTGATGACCGTATTGATGATCGTCTTTGAAATGGTGATCGCATCCGTTCTATTGTCCTTCCTTCTCACGGCGGCGGGAATCAATTGGTGCGTTTCATCATAAAGCATGATGAAACCGCGGGTGGCATTGGTTTCCGCAAAGATGATGGCCATCAATTCCGTGATAAGCGCCTTGTGATCATAAATGCTGGCCACGGCATTGGAAATCCGGAGCATGGCCTGCAATTTACGGTAATTTTTCTGCGTGGCCTGCAAATCGAGCTTCCGGGTGGCTTCCTCTTTAACGCTCTTTTTGATGAGTTCAACTTCTTCCGGATCCATCATGACGCTTTTGTCCTGATCATAATCTTCCGGGCCGGAAGTAATGACGATATTGGAAGCTGAGACCTGCGGAGAACAGACAAAAAGGAGCCGGGTGTTCCCCATGATGATGATATCGTCATTGGTGATCATGCCGGAAGTGATTTTGGCGTTGTTCACCCAAATGCCGTTGTTGGAATTCTGGTCCTCGATACGGTATTGTTTTGATTCGATGTGAATCACGGCATGGAGCCTGGAAATGGAAGGGTCATTCAGCATCAGGTCCATGTTTTTGCCCCTGCCCAGGGTGAAGCCCGAACGGGTGATTTCGACCTCCTTGCCCTTATCCACTCCTTCTATGATTTTTAAGAGAGCCATTTTAATTTGATTTATAAAAAACAGGTGAATGGTGCATGGTTGATGATAGGGTTATATCCGAAGGTCAATAAATAATTAAGAATTATGAAGTAAGAATTAAGAATTTGATATAAAAAAAACAGAAATATGATGAAAAACCCGTTGGCCCGGATCATCCCCCTTTCCGGCCGGCCATGACTCCATTCTCAATTCTTCATTTTCAATTCTCAATTTATTTTCCTTCCTCCGGGGAAGGGGGGATCCTTTCATGTATCTTTACGCAAATCTCTATGAAAAACCCTCCCTGATCCGATAAAAAAGGAACGACCGCGCAGGGGAG
Organism: Candidatus Auribacterota bacterium; assembly: GCA_016932965.1. Classification (GTDB taxonomy): domain Bacteria; phylum Auribacterota; class JAFGBW01; order JAFGBW01; family JAFGBW01; genus JAFGBW01. Next base: position 682 of record JAFGBW010000217.1, on the reverse strand, counting down.
CCTTGGTGCCAGATGGTGCGTGAACCGTTTCCCGGAAAAAACCTTCGGAGTTCCTATCTTGTACTCATAACCGTAATCCGCAAAATATTTCTTGGCAGTACCTGTGACGATATTGGCGACCTCCCCCACTCCGTCCTCCACCTGGACTGTGACGACTTCAAATTTCTCGCCAAGCATGCAGGAGATCAAATGAAGGGCCATCCTTTTTTCAAAACTGATGCAGATAGTCCCTTCAAGATTGCCCTTGATGTCCATTTTGGCTGAAACATCCGCCTGGGAAAAAGGGTCTTTTTTAAAGAACAGATGCCCCACTTTCACGGAAACATCCGGCAGGGTTTTCATGAGTTCGAGCGTGGAATCGACAAAAAACTGAATGTACTCAGCCGGAAGCTCCTGGATCATGGATTCGGCAGTAGAGGTGATGGTAGGCGAGACGATTTCTTCAACAGCAGACAGGACATCCTTGGGCTTATAAGGAATTTTAATGATCCGGCTGATCCGGTAGTCTTTCTGTTTGGCCGCTATCTCGGCAAGCCCCAAGAAGGAATCGCACAAAAGAACAAATTTGGGCAGCCCGTAGAGATCCGAATGAGACAGGATTTCCTGGGGCAGCTCCATGCCGTAATAATCCGGCATCGCCGCGTTGACCACGGCAATAGAGACTTTTTCCTTTTTGCAGATT
>JAFGBW010000216.1 GCA_016932965.1 Candidatus Auribacterota bacterium | reverse complement strand
TTGAAACTCGGAAGGATGAGTCCCATTAAGATGGCAATCACAGCCATCACGATCATCAATTCGATTAAAGTAAAGGCTCTTTTGTTTTTCATGTGACGTGAGAATTCCTTATCTTCAGCTTCAGAAAAAGGATAAATTTAAATTATACTCGAAATCCATCGGGATACAACTATATTTTAGGAAAGAAAACTTATGCCCCATTCATTAATGAAAAAAGAGCAAATAGACATCGGCCAAGCCGTTAGCTTTAACATGTAAACAGCTCAAAGCGGGTTTGTTTAATATCATGATTTTTTCACCATGGAGAACACGGAGAAATATAAATGATGACTTTTGAGTGTTGAGTTATGAGTTGGAATGATCAAATTTCATTTGAACTCACAATTAGACTGATGGCATCAAGCCCTTGCGGGCGACAATGTCGTCCCTCTTCGCCATGAAAGACTACGGTTTCCAATTCTTAATTCTCAATTCTTAATTCTAATTTTTGTTTCCCGGACCTGGCTGAAAAACCGGCTCAACAGCTTTTGTCCTTCCTCTCTGCATATATCCGGTATGACCTCCACAAAGCATTTTCTATGGTCATGTAAGACATCGTAGCGGGAAACAGCGGCGCCTTCCTTTTCATCCGGCGCTGAAAACACCACTTTTGAAATACGCGCATTTAAAACAGCTCCGGCGCACATGAGACATGGTTCTTTTGTGACATATAGAACGGCCCCTGTAAGACGCCAATTCTGAAGATGCTCACAGGCGGCAGTGATGGCGATCATCTCCGCATGAGCGGTCGGATCATGTAGCCGTTCTACGTGATTATTCCCTTTTCCTATGATCCTGTTTTTATGGACCACAACCGCTCCCACGGGAACTTCTCCGGCCTGAAATGCTTCCTCAGCCAGCAGGAAAGCTTTTTTCATCCATATTTCATGCGGATCATTTTTCATTATCATGGCCGGCGGTGGATGGCCTGGAAAAGTCAGCATACACAATATAATAAGGAGCCATGAACATGAGGCATTGACCAAAAATCCGCATCAGCGTATTCAGAAAGATCTTCACCCCTTTTCTCAGTATGAAGCCATCACTGTTGAAAGGGCCTGGAATAATCTTCACCGAAAATCCCTCCCTTTCAAGAATCCGTTTAAGCCATTCAAAATCAAGCAAATGTTCACACCAGTTCCCGGTAGTTGGATCACATGTGTTGGTGGGATGATCCATATGATAAGAAATCTTTCCTTCTAAGCGGAATTCATCGACACATTTCTCAATATCTTTTTGTACGAGTCCTCTCGTCAAGCCGGCCAGGTGTTCAACTGTCTCAAGACTCATGTCCGGTGCATAGGAGGAAATAATCTTCTTTCGCACGTCAAAAAAAGCCTGCAGAGAGTCACATTGCTTATATCCCCATTTCTTCTCCCTGTTTTTGTACTCAGCTTCGATTTGTTTCTTTTTCACGGCGAACACATAACGCAAATTCGCGATATTTGCTCCTGAAGCATATACGACACGCAACGGCCTGTCTGATAAAGTGGTCAACTTATGAAAATGATATTCAACATCATAGATATGTTCCAGCACATCATAGGAAGTGATGGCGTCAACGGAAATAGAATTCTTATGCAAATAGGATATCAGTTCATCCAAATCACCGCAGACAATATGATCCAGCTTCAATCCCAGCTCATGAGAAAGCAAGCGGACATCCCTGCAGCTCACATCGTAGATATCGTTATAGATAACGGTTCTGATTCCTGACTCCGCGGCCAAAAGTGAAATAAGGCCGCTGCCTCCGCCATAGTCAACCAATACGAAATTTTCAGGATGAACCGGGACCTTGTTCAGGCAAAAAGACAGCAGTCTGCCGTATAATTGCAATACGCCTTTCAAATTGGCGATTCTGTTGCCCAGATATCTCTGATTATATTCTGATATGTTTAACGAGGTTACATCCAGATGGGCCAGTTTATCATAGAGACGGGTTTGAGCTGCCGCTATGGAATCAAGCAGTTGTTCGATTGTAATCTCTCCATCCTTATTCAATGGTTCTTCCTCTTTGAAATTTATTCCTGTAAAAGAGCACGAAGAAAAATCAAAAAAATCTTACAGCAGGGGCTGCTTTTTCTTAGCTGCTGCGGCAGATTTCCAATTCAAGCCGGAAAAAAATCCCCCTCGTTCTTCGATCATTTTAAGAATGGCCGGGGGCAGGACATCCCTGCATTCAGAGATAAATTCATCGCCTGTTAAAATGGAATAGATTTCCCTGTTGCATAAAAATTCCCTGGCTAAAGGATGTTTCCATAAAGCAGACAATTTATTTCTTTCCAGGAGTGCCTGAAAATCCCTGTCCATTTGTATCTTTTTTATAACGGGATTGGCCAACCATTTATCAAAAACGGGACGCTCTATCAGCTTATCCACAGACTGGGGTACACTCAGGGCGGAAAGAAAAATCTTAAACGATTTGGCCCCCGGAATATCATAAATGAAATTAAAAGAGCTCGTTTTCTGATAGACCGGATTCTGATATAATTCCCGGTAAAATTTATCCCATTTTTTCTCAAAAAGAACGTCCAAATAATCGAGTCCCCATAAGCAGCACAATAACAACATGAGGGCCTCTCCGGCGCAAATCACTCCTCCCTGCAGTCTGGATACAAAGGGCTCGCCTTGGGTTTTTCGTTTCAGAAAAATTCCCACGAAAAAAAGAAGAAACCATTTTAAAAACAAGACAAAAATAAAACTTAAAAAAACCAGTTTTATCAAGCCCATGAAATGCTCCGGGACCAGATAATGATTCCCGCAGTATAAAGGAACAAAGAAGAAGGCGAAAACACTTAAGGGAAACATAATGAAAGCAGCCATGCTCCGGTTTTTCCCCTGAACCATTCCTTTAATAACATAAAGAATGACAATGAGAACTGAGCCGTACTCCAAGATACCCCAGTCAGCTATATTACGCATCATGTCTCCTTAATAAATCTCCGGCAGCAGCCATGATATTTTCTGATCTATGATTAACCTTCTCGGGACGCAGTGCAAACTATAATGGACTGATATGTTCTATGTTGGGACAAAAGCAAATTCATGGCATGAACTCAGCCAGTATGCAGGCACCTTTTCGTTCCTCCTGACACCTGACTCCTGATTTTTTACATTTCCGGAAGAACCATCATGTTAAGTCTGTATGGATAGTCACATGGTGGCTTCCACACCGAAACGGAACAACATCCTAATGTGTTTTGCTCCTGATATATTGAAGCATAGAAATCATTTCAGCCTGATTGGAAAGCATTTTGTCCACTTTTTGAGTCAGTTCTGCTATTTCGGCTTTACTGTCTGCTTTAGCATCTTCAGCATAAATGATGGATATGGTTCCTAAAAAATAGGCCACCACGCCAACTAAAAGATAACCGGATATTTTCTTCAACATGGGCTTCCTCCTTTATGATTAGATCTTTTCTTTTTAAATATCATGTTGTACGGACAACAGCATGAATAATGTATTTACGGTATCCAGCCGGACAAGTGAAACCGCTTGAATCAAATCATGTCACTTACCAGACGCAGATGCTTCCTTTACCTCTACGATTTCAACCGGTTTTCCTTCTTCAAGCTTGACCATCGCGACATCGATCACCACCTGGTCTCCGACCTTCAATCCTGTTTCGATCAAAGCGGAATCATTATTGAAATGCTTCACACTGACTTCCCTTTTCAGCGATTTTTCTTCCTCTACCACCCATATTGAAGAGGTGTCTTTCTGAATATCCAAAAAGGCGGAGTTGGGAATCGTGATGACATCCTCTTCATGGATCAGGATCACTTTAACCTTGGCAAACATGCCTGGAATGATTTTACCGCTTTCGTTTTGCACCAAAGCCGTCACTTTTCTGAAACGGCCCTCCGTTGTCTGGACAATCGTGCCCATTGAGACAATCGAACCGGAAAACATTTCTCCGGGATAAGCGTC
>JAFGBW010000215.1 GCA_016932965.1 Candidatus Auribacterota bacterium | reverse complement strand
GGTCAGGGCAAAACTTCCGGAGGCAGATCAGGTTGTTCTCCCAGCGGCCTTCCTTCCAAGGGGTTTAAAACCAGACCGGTCAGTAAAATCAATAAAGACATCATTAAACGAAGAAACAGTTGAGCATTTCAGGAGAAAACCGATGGCAAGATCATTGAAAAAAGGGCCTTTTATTGATCCGCATTTGATGGAAAAGGTAGAGAAGCTGAATCAGATCAAGGAAAGAAGTCTGATCAAGACCTGGTCAAGAAGGTCCACCATCACGCCGGATTTTGTCGGCCATAATTTTTCCATATATAATGGGCGTAAATTCATCAATGTGTTTGTTTCCGAGAATATGGTCGGACATAAACTCGGTGAATTTTCCCATACGCGTACTTTTAAAAAGCACAGTTCGGATAAAGGATTGGTTAAAAAATCTGCTTAATTGCCCGGCTCTTTTTTAATAGTCAAGCTTCCTGAGTTAGGAATAGAAAGAAGGATAATTAAATATTTGTAGGTAACCTGTTTTGGACATGAAAGAAATGCGTGCTTTACATAAAAAAAAGCTTGCCATGTATAATAAAATAGCTACCACTATCACCCTTTTTATGGGGTATAGTTTTTTCGCAAGCGGAGATAGTGGAGAAGGATATGTTTTAGGATGCTGGAGATTCACCGGAAACAGGTATTTTTCAGAAAAAAATCTGAATCAGGTGCTTGGATTGATAAAAGGAGAGGCCATCAGTCAAAACCAGGTGGAAGAGTCTCTTCAGAAAATAAAAGAAAAGTATAAATCAGAAGGGTTTTTCTTTGTGGAGGTGGATGTTTCCAGAAACAGGACCTCAGCAGAAGAAATAGAATTGAATTATCACATCGATGAAGGTAACAGGGTCAAAGTGAGAGAAGTCCAGTTTATAGGCAATACTAAAGTCAAGGAAAACAGGTTGAAAAAACTTGTGCAGACAAAACCCGGGGTCCTTTTTAGAAGAAATTATCTCCAGGAAAAAGTTCTGCAGGAAGATTCCTTGGCCATTGAGAACCATTACCAATTTGAAGGTCTGGGAGACTGTCGTGTCAAACAAATAAAGAAAAAATTTTCAGAAGACGGGGATTCCGTGGATTTGACTTTCATTATTGAAGAAAGTCCAGAAGTACAGCCTTTATTTTACGGAGATGCTACAACGGGCGGCGAGTTAGAAAAAGAGGATAGGGAAAGATTCCAAGAAACCACTTCTATTGAGACTCCTCCGGTGATAGGAAGCCAGATACTTCCTGGATCGGAATCGTCCCAAGAGGAATCTTCACCCATACAGAAATGGCCACATGAATCCTCTCTCATGCCCCCTGCTGTTTTGGATGGAAAAACGGACCTACAAGAACAGCAAGAAGAGGAATCCGCACTGCCACCTGAGAGAGAAGGTTCAATGATATCGGCAGATCAGCCGATAGGCAGTGATCCGGTGTCTTCAACAGACAATCCCGTTTCCTCAATGAAGCAGGAAAAAACGTCCTTGCCAACAGACGCGGAAACGTTGAGGTCTCTTCTTCGGGAGAAAGAAGAGGTTGAATCGTTGCTGTCCGGTTTATTGGCCAAGGCAAAAATAGAAAACAGGGACTTGAAGAGACAAATCGGTTCTCTAAAAGAAGAGGTGCGTTCGCTTCAAAACAGGTTGGACATCAACAGGGCAGAACTTGAAAAGCTGCAGCAGAACGTTTCCAGAAACAGAAAGATGGAGAGGCAGATAGCGGCAGAAAGGGATTCAGCTGTTAAAAGGGTTCAGGTATTGTCTGATTTGGTCGGCAGCAAGCTCTCTGAGCTGGAAAAAGTCAGAGATCATTTAAACAAGGTTCTTTCTGAAACCCGGAGTGAGATTGCCAGAGAACTGGACAGAATAGAATTGGCTCCGATCGCTGTACCGCAGGAAAAATCAGAGCGTGATACGATCAAAGGCGAACAAATTCCGCGGAAAAAAGAAACAGCTTATATCGAGAAGGAAAAATTGACGGGCCAGGTGCTGGTGGTGAATCCGACATTGAATTTTATCGTGTTGAATATAGGCGCCAACAAGGGCGTTTATAAGGATATGAGGATGGAAATTTCAAGAGGCGAGAAACGGGTTGCCATCACCAGAGTCATTGAAGTTAGACGAAATATTTGCGCTTCTGATATTGAGGAAGGGAACGCCAATGATGTGAAAGTGGGAGATGAAGTCAGGGAGTACGGTGAATAAGTTTTTTTTGAAAGAGTATCGGTGAAAGCATGCATGCAACGGCAAAATTAAGATATTTTAAGATGTCTCCAAAGAAAGTCCGGTTAGTGGCGGACCTCGTTCGCGGCAAGAAACTGGATGAAGCAGTGAGGATTCTTTCCTTTTTACCTAAGAAGGGGGCCAGGGCGATGGAAACATTACTGCGTTCTGCAGCAGCCAATGCGGGTAACAAGGATGGCATGGATACTGAAACGCTCTTCATTTCAAAAGTGATTGTGAATGAAGGTCCTGTGATGAAGCGTTTTATTCCCAGGGCACAGGGGAGAGCAACTCCTATTTTGAAACGATTCTGTCATATTGATTTGATGCTCGAGGATCGTCCGCGGCCTGTTAAAACTCAGGAAGAACCGGCAGGGGAAAAACCTTTGATTGAGGGACAACAGGAGCAGGAAGAGGGGAAAGGAAGAAAATCGTTGAAAAAAAAGACAGGTAAGTCAGGGGCTCATCTCGAGGCAGGCGTAAAAAAGTCAAAAGAGTTTAAGAAAAAAATCGATAAAGAAGAACATAAAAAAACCGTTAAAAAGCCTAAAAAAGGCAAAGAGAAGAATCAATAAGGAGGAAGAGTGGGACAGAAGACACACCCCATTGGTTTCAGGCTGGGATACAACAAGGATTGGTCATCCAGGTGGTTTCTAGACAAAGGTTTGTTTGCCAAAACTCTGAAAGAGGATTTGGATTTACGGAAATTCATATTGAAAAAATTGGAATTCGGCGGCATTCCTGTCATTGATATAGAGCGTGCGTCTGATCGTATCCGGATGATTCTTTACACATCCAGACCGGGAGTGGTGATCGGCAGGCGTGGAAGCGAAATTGACAAATTGAAGGAAGAAATTTCAACAAAAACAAAAAAAGAAGTTGCCATAGATATTGTTGAGATAAAGAATCCGGATGTCAATGCTCAATTGGTTGCTGAAAATATCGCGTTGCAACTTGAACGCCGGGTTTCTTTTAGACGCGCTTTGAAACGGGCCATTCAGGTGGCCATGCAAAACGGAGCAGAAGGGATCAAGGTCAAAATCAGCGGACGGATCGGCGGGGCGGAAATAGCCAGACAGGAAGGATACAGTCAGGGGCGGGTTCCTTTACAGACTTTAAGAGCGGATATTGATTATGGTTTTGCCGAAGCCAGAACCACGTATGGTTTGATCGGCTGTAAGGTATGGATATGTCTGGGAGAGCGGACAGTCAAACGGATTGAAAGCGAGGTTCCTCATGGCGCTCATGCCTAAAAAGACGACGTACCGGACTTCTCAGCGTGATAGAATCAAAGGCGTAGCGACAAGAGGGAACCATGTCAGTTTTGGAGAATACGGACTTCAGGCTTTGGAAGAGTGCTGGTTGAAAGGCATTCAGATCGAAGCGGCACGTGTTGCGATCAACCGTTTTATAAAAAAATACGGAAAGGTGTGGATCCGGGTTTTCCCAGATAAGCCCATTTCTAAAAAACCGCCCGAAACCAGACAGGGAAAGGGTAAAGGAAACGTGGAATTTTGGGCTTCGGTCATCAAACCTGGAAAAATATTGTTTGAACTGGAAGGCGTGAATTTAACAACAGCTAAGGAAGCGTTTCGAAGGGCGTCTGCCAAGTTGCCTATCCGGGTTCGCTTGATTACGAGGCATTATTAACAATAACATTTAAACGGATAATGAGCGGAAAAACCATCTATGGATAAAACGTTGACATTTAAAAAGGAAATACGGGAATTGCCTGTTCCGGATCTTTTAAAAAGAGTGGAGGATGCGCGCAATGAGTTATATGAGATGCGCGTGAAGTCCAAGACAGGTCAAATGGAAAAATCAGCTGATATCCGGAAAAAGAAGAAGGAAATAGCAAGAATTTTAACGGAACTCCGTTCCAGACCGGAAAAAGCGAAATGAGAATTTTTAAAGGACGGTTCATATGACTGAGAAGAATGAGGGCAGGCACGGAAAAAAGATGAGAATGACAGGAACGGTGGTGAGCGATAAGATGGATAAAACCATCGTCGTAGAGGTGCAGCGGCTCTATATGCATCCGGTTTTTAAAAAGACTGTGAAGGCAAAAAAGACTTATTTGGTTCATGATGAAAAAGAACAGGCAAAACCAGGAGATGTGGTTAGGGTCGTATCTTCTCGTCCTTTAAGCCGGAAGAAAAGATGGATTTTGGAAGGGATAGAGACCGCCAGGTGAAAAACCGGTGCGGGAAAGCAGGTGAAACATGATACAGATGCAGTCAGTTATAACGGTTGCGGATAATTCAGGCGCAAAAATGGTCAATTGCATTAAGGTGATCGGAATTGCCGGTAAAAGATATGCTCATATAGGGGATATCATTGTCTGCAGTGTCAGAGACGCGATTCCCGGAGCATCGGTCAAGAAAAAGGAAGTCGTAAAGGCTGTGGTTGTCCGGACTAAGAGGGAGATCAGAAGACTAGATGGAAGTGTCTTGAGATTCAATGATAACGCTGTGGTGCTGATTGATCCAAGTAATAATCCGAGAGGCACCCGTATTTTCGGCCCTATTGCCAGGGAATTACGTGAAAAAAATTTTATGAAGATCATTTCATTAGCTCCAGAAGTATTATGAGGAAAGAACCATGGTTGTTACCAAATTGAAAAAAAATGACGAGATACGAGTGATTGCCGGAAAGGATAAGGGTAAGACCGGAAAGATCCTTAAAATTTTTAAGGAGACAAACCGGGTTCTTGTCCAGGGAATCAATTTCATTAAAAAACATAAGAAGCCCACTCAAAATGACCGTCAGGGAGGGATTGTGCAAGAGGAAAGGCCGATTCATCTTTCCAAAGTGATGTTGCTTTGTTCTTCCTGCAAGAAGCCTACCCGGGTCGGCAGAAAGTTCATGGAGAGCGGAGAGAAGATTCGTTTCTGCAAAATGTGTAACGCGGATTTATAAGAAGGTTAGGCATGTCCAGATTATATATCAAATATGTGAAAGAAGTGAGGAATGAATTAAAAAATAAGTTCCAATATAAAAACATCATGCAGGTTCCGAGGCTTGAGAAAGTGATTTTGAATATGGGGGTAGGACGGGCGACTCAGGATAAATCCCTCTTGGAAGAGGCTGTGATGCATTTGACATTGATTGCAGGTCAAAAACCTGTGATTTGTTCGGCCAGGAAAGCGATTGCGGGCTTCAAACTGAAGGAATATCAGTCCATCGGATGCAAGGTTACCCTTCGAGGGAAAAGAATGTATGAATTCATGGACAGGCTGTTCAGTATAGTGATTCCCCTGATGAGGGACTTTCGGGGAATGCCAAAAAAGTTGGATGGCCGTGGAAATTATACCCTTGGATGGCCGGATATCACTCTGTTTCCGGAAATCAATCTGGATAGCGTTAAAAATAATTATGGTATGGATATATCTTTTATCACCACGGCAAAATCAGATGAAGAAGGATATGCTCTGCTTGAAGCATTGGGTATGCCTTTTAGAAAAAATTAAGACGAGGAGAGTTACCAGTGGCAAAAAAATGTTTAAGACTCAAGCAGCTTAAAAAGCCCAAATTCAGTTCACGAGCCTATAATCGTTGTCAGAACTGTGGCCGCTCCAGAGCGCATCTAAGAAAATTCGGTTTATGCCGTATTTGCTTTCGTGAATTGGCTTTAAAAGGGATGATCCCCGGTGTCATCAAATCAAGTTGGTAGGAGAGTGAACAAATGGGAATGAGTGATCCAATAGCGGATATGCTGACAAGAATACGGAATGCCTATTCCACAAAACATCTAAAAGTAGATATTCCTCTTTCCAGGATAAAAGAAGCCATTTTGGATGTATTGCGGAAGGAAGGCTATATTTCGGATTATATCAAAAAGACAGACGAAAGAAAACTTGAAGTCACGTTAAAATACCCTTCTTCTGGCTCAAAGATTTTTCATGAAATAAAACGGATCAGTAAACCTGGACGAAGGGTTTACGTTAAACAAAATGAAGTCAAGCCATTTAAGGGCGGGCTTGGGATCAATATCCTTTCCACGTCCAAAGGGATCATGACCAACAGGGAAGCCGGTAAGGCTGGTTTGGGCGGAGAATGGCTCTGTTCCATCTGGTAATAATCAAT
>JAFGBW010000214.1 GCA_016932965.1 Candidatus Auribacterota bacterium | reverse complement strand
CCGCTTAGTTATGCTCAACTGGAGAAACTCCGCCAAGAGGCTTTGAATGTCTCTATTCCGGCGCTGGTTCTGCAAATTCGAGACATATTGATTCCTGACTTGCAAATTGAAATTTTTCAGCTGAACGGGTCCCAGGGGGCTGCTGCAAAAACCCGTATCATGACAACCCATAAAAACAGTTCTCTGAATGCGACGGTTTTTTCCTATCTGCATAATGTTGGAATGCGGGTATATGCTGAAGGACACCCTGATTCCGATCTGGCAAAAGCCTATAATGAACTCAACAGAGCCTGGAATGAGTTATGCCGGATCGCAGGAATTGATCCGAATTCCATGCCGCCGAACTATCGGATTTATATAGCTGCCAACAGAGGGGAAATCAATTCCCCTGATCTTGAAGCTCATGCGATGCGGTATCATGATAAAGGTTTTCAGGGATCCAGAACCACTGTTCCAAAAACAGATGACAAGCCAACGGTTCAACCCCCCACTGCAGCGTTTCCTGCTTTAACACCGGATCAGCAGAAGGCTTCCGATGATCTGGATAAATTCATTGAAGAGGAATTGAGCAGGGTCCGTGCGAAAATCGAAAAATTAAGGGCCGACGTGAACGGCCGGAACTATGTCGCGGCTCTGGATCAGCTTCATCAGACTTTATACTTTGGAGAAGCGGTAATAGCTGATTACTGGAGGAGAGGTCTTACACAAGCAGCGATCCTGTGGCACATCGAAAGACTCCAAAAAGAAACAAGGGCCATGGAAAAAGAAATGGATGATCTTTATCAGGTTCACCCTCTCACAGGGACACCTGATCTGCCCGAGGAGTTCAAAAAATTTCTTGCTGACACAAAGCAGAAACTGGAGACGATTTCCACGGACAAGCTGGGCGCTGCCATATCAGAGGCTGAAAAAGGATATCACTCCCGAATCCAAAGTGAAACATTCGACCATATGTCCCCGCAAGCCACCTATGCATTCACCCAGCAATTCAATGACATACGGGATGCGGCCAATAAAAGATTGAGAGATGCCAGAAATGCGCCTCCCTCTGCCCAGCAGCAAGCGGATTATACTGATCTGATGAATACCTACATTGACGGACCGGAACAATATGCGGACACAAATCTTCTTCCTGGTTACAGGGCGTCGCCTCAAACAGTCACCAAGGAAAAAATCCAGGAATGGGTGAATACCCAAAATAATCTGTTTAGCGCTGCCATGAAAGGTCCGAAAGCGGCCGGTTTGCCATTCTCATTAAGAATCAATATTTTTGACGAGCATAACCGTCTTATAGAAAAAGTGGAAAATGCCATTTCAGGCAAGGCGCAAAAACAGGCAGAGGATCTTTCTGGGAGATACACGGATTTTATTGAACATACCAAGCTGAGGCTGGATTCAGCGGCCTCGGACCAGGTCATGCCTCTTCTTGTGGCGGCAAGGGTTGATTATGAAAAACTCCGTTCAACCAGGGCTTATAAGGAGGCAAAACAAGAAGCAAGGGACGGGTTTGAACGTGATTTTGCTGCATTGGAAGAATTGGCTGTCCGGCGGTTAGAACAAGCGCCCAATGCCGATGAAGGATCTGTGAGTCAAACACTGGATGCTGAAATCGCTAACGAACTGGATACATTATGGGCAGAAGTCGATACCATGCTGAGACAATATCAGGAAGGTAAAGTCACAGCAGATGATGTCCGTAAGAAAATTGCGTCCTACAAAACGAAATTCGCGGAGAGATCAAAAACCCCTCAATTTACAGGCCTTCCCAAGGCATACCAGGGTAAACTGCTCGATGCTCATTTGACTGCAGTCAAACGTCTGGAAACCGCCATTGCAACTCAGCCCTCATCCACACCTCCATCGATTACCGATAAGGCCAATCGATTTATTGATCAAACTGTGGAGCAGCTTGGCCTGTGTCCAACCGGACAAGTCGTTTCAAGGGTCTGGCAGGCTAAGCGCCAATTTCACGAAAAAATTGTTAAAGACCCTGCTTATTCGAAATTACCCGTGAAAGAGCGAAACGCCCTGAGGACCCGGTTTCTTGATGAAATGGAACGAATCGAGCTGGATGCTCAGGCCGCCGGAGCCAGAAGGCTGGCCTCGCAATCAGCAGCGCCCGCTTTTGCGCCTGATCCTACTGCCGGAATGGACACGACATCAGCGGAATACCAGGAAGTCCTGAGCTGGAGCGGTTTGGTTGCGCAGCAGCAATTGGAGAAGATGATCATGATAGGTGCCTCTGAAGAAGAGATCAAAAGAAAGGCATTCGACCTTTGGAGGGCTTTCGACGAAGAACTCAGGGTTAAAGTTAATCTTGGTTTAATCTCTCCTGATAGAAGCCGCGCATTGAGGCTGGAGTATCATCAACTTGCCGGATTTTATCAGCATTACTCTTCAGGCAAACCCACAGGAAAACAACCCCCTGGACAAGAAGCAGTTGATTCTGCAGCCTGAGGAGTTATCTGAAGGAGTTAGAGACCGCGAATAAAAATAATCTCTTGGTTCATTCGTGTATTCGAGCCATTCAGGGTTAATAAAAAATTTGTTCTCTTTCAGAACAGTTCAAACCGCGGTTAAAAACGGCAAATGTTCAGTATCAACCTCAATTCCCACATGGGACCTGAAAATGATGCTATTTAGATTTCCATTTTAACCGGGCTGGGTTATAATGGTGATTCAACGCTTTTCCTTATAGGGTGCTTTGAGTGCTTCACTTTAAGGAATGTCACATGTATTCATGGAATGGAAAAATCCCTTGTATCAACTGGATTGATTGGAATTGTTTAATACTTTTAAATATGGATTTTTAAACCGGAAACCAGGGAGGAAGGCCATGATAAGGAATAAAAGAATCAGAAAAATCAGTTTAATATTCACCCTGCTTGGATTGGTATTCATACTGGGCGGATTCAGTTTTGCACCTGACGGCACAATGAAGGAAGTCAAGCTTGGATCAAAAACTCTGGTGGCAAGGGGTGCCGGAATCGTCAAGGCGGACTATAACAGGACGACCTTTAAAATCAAGTGCACGACCTGCGGATATGAGAATGAGGTATTGGTCATTGATACTCCCCAGGCAGGAAACCCGTACACACTTGACTGGAATTGCCCGAAATGCGGCGAAAAACAGACAATCCAGATTGAGTTGAAATAAGACCATTAGAGTACAGGGATAGAGCAATAGAAAATAGAGAATAGAATAATTATTCCACGAAATGCACAAAAAGCACGAAAGGAATTAATGCTTCGCTGTCGGTCGCAAGGAGTTTAATGACTCCCGCAGAGGCGCAGAATCCAGGATTCAAATACCTCTAACATCCTATCAGTCCAATTGCGGCCAGCCTTTATTATCTTTTCCGATATGCAGAATGCCGTATAAAATAAGGACGCTGACGAGCCCTCCCATGGAAACAAAAAAGGGCAGCCCGCTGGCCCAATTGACGAATGTGGAAATCCAGCCTAATGCGAAGAACAGCCAGAACCCCCATTTTTTTAACTGCAACAGGGCCACTGCAGAGACGATGTTCATGATGACAATCACTATGTTTGCCATGACCGCCCAGACCGGGATCATCCGGGATATTTTATAGGCGTTCAGGGTATAGTTTAATGCGATTAAAGCGCTGATCAATATCAGAAAAATCAGGAATAATGTGAGGCATCCGTGTCGTTGTTTCATTTCCGGCATGGGAATTCCTTTCTATATTAAAAAATTCCAAACAGAAAAAGATTGTTTCCAAACGGATCTATGATGATCTCTCTGTAAACATCCTGTCTTGTTTTGATCATTTTACGGTTTTATAGCCCGTCTGTTCATCAAAATTTTTTTCATTGCTGAAAAGATCGCCGACTTTGACTTTGATTGCATGGTTTCCTTTCTGGAATTCAGCGGGGATGATGAAATTGACCGTCAGGTATTTCTGCCGCCCTGTCTGGGGATCACTGGCTTCAACGATGTTGGGATTGATTTTTTGCTCCCTGTCATCGATGTATATTTTCAAGTATTTCGCTGACCCGTTAAAAACCGCAAAAGCCATCCTGTCATTCTTTCTCATGAGTTCAACCAGTTTGGGAGGTTTGGGCTGTATCATTTTGATTGTATAAGGATTGCTTGCGGCTTCGGTGTCGCCTTTCGTGCCTATTACAACCACGTCAATATCGCCCGGCTCAAAGTCACTCACAGGAACAGGAATTGAAAAATCAAATTTGTTGGTCATGGTGACAAGGGAATACTGCAGACGGCTCTCGGAGGTTTTTCCTTTTTGCATGAAAACAATTTTGCTGGAGTCTTTGATCCAGCCGATGACCTTGATGCTGAACCAGGGTGAGGACAGTTTTTGGAATTCATCCGGATTGATAAATTCTATGGAAGGTTTTACGGGGGCGGCGGTTATTTTAAATCGTCCCGAGGAAATGACTTTCTGGTTTAATTTAAGGCTGACTGTCACCTCATCTGTCTGGAGTCCGCCGGGAACAAAGGTGTTGATATAAAAGAGACTGCGCTTATTCAAATCCCCGAAATAAACCGGTACCTGCTGGATGATTTCTTTTTGGTCGTCATTCCACACCAGCTTGAAATCGTCCTCTTTGACGAAATTTTGCAGGATCACGGACCCGTTTTGTGTCTTGGGATGAGGGGTTTTGAATTTGAAATAATAACGCAGTACAGTGCCGTGACATCCTGCAGAGGGTTTCAGCACGTCATAGCTGTTGAAATAATACCATACACCGATCAGGCAAAAAATACCAAGAACAGCGGCCGATATTGCTTGAATATTTTTCTTTAATTTCTTTCGGGCCTCTTTTGCTCCGGCCTCTTGATCAATGATGTTGATACAGGCATGGCAATAAATCTGGTTTTTATAGTACACGGGTTTGCATTCAAGGCACAAGGTGACGCCGCATCTTTGACAGGCATAGGCCAGTTCATGGTCATGGGTTGCGCATTTCATATTTTTTAATCACCGGATGGGTTGAAAAAACGATCATCAGTCATCCCGGGAGTTGATTTCAGAATCCGGATACCCTTCTTTGATTAAATCCTTAAAGTCAATCTGTACAGGAGTCCGTTTCCCTGACAAATTCGGATATTTTCATTCCTGTATGGGGCAGGCTATGCTGTTTTTTGTTTTCTTCCCGATTTTTTTCCATGTGTGTATGGAGTGCTTCGAGTTATAAAATTTTTGAAATAAGAATACAAGGAGAAAGCCCATGATAAAGAACAAGACAATCAGAAAAGTCGGTTTGATATTAGGACTGCTTGGATTGGTATTGATCCTGAGCGGGTACAGTTTTGCGCCAGACGGCACAGTGAAGGAAATCAAATTCGGATCAAAAACCCTGGCGGCAAAAGGGGCCGGAATCGTCAAGGCAGACTATGATAAGACCACCTTTAGAATCAAGTGCATGACCTGCGGATACGAAAACGAAAAAATGTTTATTGATACTCCCCGGGCGGGAAATCCCTACACACTCGATTGGATTTGCCCGAAATACGGTGATAAGCAAACGATTGTGATTGAGATCAAATAGGATCCTTGGTTACCGGATCAGACAAAAGTAAATTAATCAGAAAGCCTGTTTCACTTCTTCGGAAGCGGATTTTTCCAATGTGTTAACGAGATTAAACATATTGGGTTTATTTCCCCACTTCTTATCATAAGCTTCCAGTGATTGCCTCAGCCATTTGATATCGCACTTCTCCCAGCGGGTTAATAATTCAGGAATATTATGTATGGCGTCAAGAAGGTCGGTTATCTGCTCATAAGACTGCTTTTGCAGGGACAATAATCTTGCATGAAGAATGGCTTGTCTCAATACATTCAAATAAGCGCTTAAAATATCTTCTTTAGGGAAGCCCATGATTTATTCTCCAATACAGTCAATAATTTCTATCCATGTTCACCCGTGACCATGTATCCTTTATTATTTTTCATCCTGTCTGAATAATATATCTGTCTGTTTACAGCTGCACAGCACCGACACCTTCACGGTGAGACAGGATTCAGACTTTTTCAAACGAAAGCATCAGCGAGTCGCCTTCTCCTACAGCAGGCGGCAGGTATTTCACAGGGACATCAATGAGGTTGTCCTCGTCCAGCTCAATGACGGCAAACCCTTCTTCAATCCGGTCAATGATCACTTCAATTTTCATTCTTTCCTTCTCCTTTGTTTTTAATCATTAAAAATAATCTGGTTTATCCTGTCCGCTCTTTTATTGGCTTTGATCAGCTCATTCCTGATGGAGAGCTGTGCGGTCGTCAGAACCGGTTTTCTGTCTATTCCGATATGACGGCCTTCAGGCAAAGCGGTCAAAAGACGTGTCAATTCCTGAACCGTCTCTTCAATTTTTCCAAGGACCCCCGAGAGGTTTTCCTCTTTTGATTTGATGAGTCTGCGGATGATCTGGTCGGATCTTTTTCCGGTTGATTCAAGCTGTTTCAGGACCTGTTTTTGTTTGTCAGTCGGATTGGGTTTCCCGCCGACTCCGTAATGCCGGCTCTCAGGAATCTGAGCCAGCATGTCGCAGAGTTCCTGTATGGTTTCTTCAATCTTGGCCAGTTCCCCGGAGAGGTTCTCGATAGGTTTTTCCGTTTTATGGATGATCACGGAACGCTTGTTCTGTGTGGTTGTCACATTACTGCTGGCGGATGTGCTTTTGGATTTTGTCGCCATGATATTCCCCTTTCTTTGAATGCGGAAAAAAGAATATCCCTTTTAACCTTATCTGTGAACAAGTATCTTCATCTATTTCGTTCAGCTATCTGATTTTTACCGGGAAAATGGATTGGTTTGGATTCAATGGGTAGAGGTTGAATATAGAATTAAGAATTGAAAGGGATTAGAGTTATGAGTTGTGAGTGTTGAGTTTGGAAATAATTGTTTGCCCACAACTCTTTTATAAAAATTTTATGCGCGGAGAGGTTTTTTCTTGAAAAAACTATCCGCGCATCATTTAAAATTTTCTGGATAGGGGTTTGGGGGAAACCTTTTTTATAAAAAAGGTTTCCCCCAAAGCTTCCATCGCCCTTTGTAGGTTGTTTGTTTTAGTTGCGACTTGTTGGTTTATTGGATCTGTTTTCCTGCTGCGTCCCCGGATTCCGTTCAATGTCTTCTTTTTGCCGATTGGAAGTCTTCCCCGGCGCCTTTTATATCGCCTTTGGCCTGCTTGATGGCTCCGCGGTTCATGTAAGCGTCTGTGAAGTTGGGGTCCATTTCTATCGCCTTGTTGAAATCAATCATCGCTTCATCGAGCTCGCCCGCATCCATTTTTTTGTTCCCCCTTTCCACATAGGCCCGGGCGGTCGGCAGAACGGCGGAGTTTCTCTCCAGTTTTCCGGATTCAATATCTGATGCCTTTTTCAGCTCCTGTGAAGCCTCTTCTTTTTTTCCGTTCTGTTCGTAAATTTTTGCCCTTGCCCTGTAGGCTTCGTGGTTTTCAGGGTCTAATTTGATGGCATGGGACACATCTTTCAGTGCGCCGTCTGTGTCGTCCTGTTCCAGTCTGATCAGACCCCGTTCCAAGTAAACGGATGAAGATTCCGGATAAATTTCAAGGGCGGTATTGAATTTTTTCAAGGCCCCTTGCAGATCGCCCTTTTTTTTATAGGCCAGTCCCTGAATACGGAAGAGTTCCGCCTTGTCTGACTTGTCCATTTTTTTATTAAAATAAGTGATGGAATCAGTGGTGCTGGTGTAACTTTTCGATACCAGAGAACAGATCTTCGATAAAAAATTCGGCATTAATACCTTCCCTCGATACGGATGAAGAATCCGGTCAGATCGTATTCGTCGCGGTTACAGAGATTGTCGTCAAAGGAGGTGAAGTTATACCCAGCAGTCAGGATCATGGAATCGGACAAGACTCTGCCTAATTGGATGAGGAACCCGGTTTTCCGGTCGTCGAATGTGGTGTTGTCGAGTATCCGGTATTCCCCGCCCAATCTCCATTTCTCGAAAAATTTGATGTTCAGTCCGTTCACCCATAACCAGGTCTCGGAATCCACCCAGGCGCGGTTGCCGGTTTTCTCGCTCATGCTTCTATAAGCGATTTTTCCAACCAATTGGATCGTTTCAGTGAAGTCAAAGACCGAATCCAATGAAAACACATCTTTTTTCTGCTGGGAGCGTTCCAGAAAGTCACTGCGGTTTTCAAGAGGAAGGTCTTCCGTATGAGTGACCTTGCCCAGAAGATTCATACGGTCATCCTGTTTCGGCCTGTAGGCAAAACCTAAAGAGGCCTGTTTGAAATCAAACTGATCAACACCTTCCGGTTTTGTTTTCGCGTATCCCAATGCCCCTTTCAGGATCAGGTCCAGATCCTCCCACATCCGGTAATTCAGAGAATTTTCCAGATACACGTGCTCGGTTTTTGTATCCGCTTCAATGTCTTTGTCCTCCCGGTATTCCACCTTTCCGAAAAGCCGGACCGTTTCCGGCTCAAGAAAATTGTATCTGAACGTGGCCGCGTCCCTGGTGACGGCGTTCATCACTTCTTTTTCATCCACGCGGCTTGTCTCATACCCCACCCCCAATGACCATCTTTTTCCTATCGGGAT
>JAFGBW010000213.1 GCA_016932965.1 Candidatus Auribacterota bacterium | reverse complement strand
GTTTTGAGCGTTTGAGTGGCTGTCACCATGATCACTGGAATGGGAATTTCATTCTGGTGTAATTCTTTGAGCCATTCCATCCCGTTTTTATCCGGAAGGGATATATCCAGAAGAATGAGGTTAGGCGCTTTTTTAGCAATGATGAGGGCTGCTTGAAGACAAGACTCAACTGCAATGATTTCATAATCCGGTTCTAGAATCACTTTTAGGGATTCCCGGGCGCCGTATTCATCATCAACCACTAAAATTGTCTTCTTTTTACCCATAACATGGTTCCTTTTTAATTACTTAGGGAATTCGTGTCGATCAATGTTTTCAAATGGTTTTCCGACTGCAGGGGTTGCAGAGGAAGTTCCACTGTTACGGAAGCCCCGCTTTCTTTTCTGTTGGAGAGACGGATGGTTCCCCCATGGGCTTCGATCACTTTTTTGACATAGGCAAGTCCCAATCCCAAGCCGGATGCCTTGGTGGAAAAAAATGGTTCAAACCATTTTTCGGAAAGGGATGGATCCAGTCCGCAGCCTGAATCCTGGAGTGTTATTTTGACAAAGCCCTGCAGACGGTTTTCAGGAGAAACTAACGGATCAACTGTTATTTCAATAGTACCGGATTCTTTCATCGCCTGGGCAGCGTTGGTCATGAGATGCAGGAAAGTATTTTTTAAAAGGACAGGGTCTGCCATGAGAAAAAAGGTGTTTTCCGCGGTGTTTATTTTCAGTTTTATTCCTGAAAAATGTTCCCGGATGATCTCATACGATTCTTCAAGCAGCTGAATGAGATCCAATGAAACGGTTTTTAAAATGCAATCAGAAGAAAAAAAAGAGATGGTTTCCATTAATTTTTCCAGGCGTTCAACTTCACCTGTCATGACATGAAAAAAATCCTTCCGAAAGTGGGGATCCTTGTAACGCTGAGGCAGAAGCTGGGCAAAGGTTTTGATTGAGACCAGAGCGTTTTTGAATTCGTTGGAAGTCCGGTTTGCCAGCGCGCGGAGTGATGTAAAGGAGTTTTTTTCTGATGAAGGTTCGGGGGTGAAAGAAGCCATGGATTTCATCTCCTCGGCGGTTGGCTTAGGAGAAGTTGATAAAAGATATTTTCCCATGTTTCTCAAGCTTTGTATTTCATGCCATGAAAAGGGAAAGCCCGTCTGTTTTGAAGAAAAAAAGAGGAGATAAGAACAGGGGTCTGTTTCCAATAAAACTGCTCCTCCCATATGAAGCATCTGCAAGAGGTCCGTGATTTCACGGGAAACGGCCTTGATTTCCGGCACAATATGAGGCAAAGCAGCGCAAGGCTGGCTGGTCATGAGGATTTGGCATAGTGGACTGTTTAAAGGAAAAAAAGATTTTAGAAATAAATCATGAAGGGCGGAAGACAGCCCTGAGTCAGCGGTCCATTCAAAATGCGAATCTTTTTGTCTGAAAAGAACCATTTTTTCGCTTTCAAAAAAAGAACACATCCATTTCATGAGCAGCGGCAAAGGAGTTGTTTTTCCGGCTAGTTTTTCTGCCATAATTTCTTTTAAAGTTGTCCAGGGCAGATCATGGTGAGGCGCGGAGGAAACAGGAAAAAAGGATGGCTTATTTTCCTCGAATAAAGCTGAAGCTCCGGGGTGAAATTGTCCGTTCTCAATTTGGGAAAGAGAAAGGCATTGAAAGGGGGAAGTAAGCAGGTTGATCTGGGCGATTTTTTCAAGGTCAGAATTGAACGTATAGATCAGGATAACTGTTTTATCCCGGACGTGATCGATTATTTTGACAAAATCAGACAGGGTTTCTTTATTCATTGTCAAATCGATACAAAAAATACTATGCGAAGGATAAATAAAGGCAGGGGAAGGTATGGAATCCAGCACAATGACAGAGGCTTGAGGAGAAATTTTTTTTAGAATGCAAGAAACGTTTAAGTTTTTCTCAAAACAAATCACATTCATATTGATCGGATCATAATCGCAAATAAAATGAAAGGAAAGAGTTTTTTATTTTCTTCTTTTTCTGTTCAGGCAAGAAGGGGTGATTTTCCTTTTTTAATGAGGATTTTGTTCGTCCAGCGGGAGATGATCTTCGCCCATTTTTTTCTTTCAGGAAAGTCGAGCGTTCCTTTTAGGTAATGGTATAAAAAAAGATGACGGTCCCGGTTTGTCACTTCTTTTATATCCGGAAAAGATTTGTTAAGTTGAACCAGGTTTTTCAGCCGGAGTCTCTGGGTGAAAAAGAATCCATAACTCACTTTTTCGAGATCAATGAGAGACCAATCCGGTTCAAGGGTCCCGCTGTCCGTTTGCTTAAGCCGGAATAATATGTTAGAGGCTTTCAAGTCATGATGAAAAATAAACCGGTCATGAAGTCCGCGGACCGTGTTTGCCAATTTTTTTATCCAGCGGCGTTTCTCCTTTTGCAGATTAAATGACGCAGTGATTTTTTTTAAACCCGGATAAAAAAAATTCAAAACCTCCGATTCCGGAACAGCTTCCGAGATGAAAAATCTCCTGTTGCTTTGCGTTCCGTCCTTGATAGTGCCATAAGCGATGGGGTAGGGAACGCTTATGCCAATCGAGTTGAGCCGGAGACTGTTGATGAAATTTTTTCTACCAAAGTGTCCCCTCCATTTTTTGAAAAAAGAAATATCATGCTGGAATTTTCCGATCCAGGATTTGGCTTCCCAGGAAAAG
The DNA here is from genome assembly GCA_016932965.1 of Candidatus Auribacterota bacterium. GTDB lineage: Bacteria > Auribacterota > JAFGBW01 > JAFGBW01 > JAFGBW01 > JAFGBW01. The sequence continues at coordinate 9,557 of JAFGBW010000213.1, read as the reverse complement.
GAATAAGTCATGGCGGCAGGGGATCTTTTGACTAGCTGCATATCGTGTTCGGATCGGATCTTTTCTAGAAGGCCCTTGTTTTTTTCTTCATCCAGATTGCTTTTTATCCAGCTTCCTTGAAGGCTTGTAACCTTTTTTACTTTGAGTAAAGGGAGATACGGTGGAAATCCGAGAACATGATTGAGCAGCAGATGAAAACAGGTTTTGGTCTTTGATTTCATTTTTGAAATGCAATTCAGCGTAAGAAACTGCATGACGGCATAAAACGGCCATTTCAGCAGAAGGGAAAGAAGTGTTTTTACATAGACCACAAGGCATACGGTTCTGCCTTCCCAGCGAAAAAGAAACTGGTATTTGGAACGATGATATTCATATCTGGCCCACACCGGGTTTTGATCGGCAGAGGCTCCCTGAAAATGACGGACAGTCAAATCGGGGTGATAGATCACTTTTCTATTTTTCATGATCAAGCGCCGGCAAAGGTCCGTTTCTTCAAAGAAAAAGAAGTAACGCTCATCAAAACCTTTTACTGCTAGGAAATCGTCACCCCGTATCATCATGAAGGCTCCGACCAGACTTGGTACTTCAATGGGTCGGGTGAGGGGATGTCGTTTGTGCGGATACTCATGCGGCATAAGATAAGTAAAAAGATTCATCGTGAACAGTTCGTTCCACAAATTGGGGCAGTTAGCAAAGGAATGCTGCATGCTTCCGTCTTCATTTTCCAAACGGGGCCCTAACATCGCGCAATGAGGATGCTGCTCCATGTATGAAAGCATTTGTTCGATGACCCCTTCCTTGGGATCGGTGTCCGAATTGACAAAAAGATAGTAGACTGCTCTTTGAGATAGTCTGACAGCTTGATTGCAGGCCGACCCAAAGCCACGATTTTCGATGTTTTCGATTAAATGAACTGAAGGATGATGATTCCGAATCCACTCTGAAGTTCCATCTGTTGATCCGTTGTCCACGACAATGATCTGCCCTTTAAGAGGCTGAATTTGTTTTTCAAGGCGTTGAATACAGTTGAGGGTGAGTTTCCTAGTATTGAAACTGATGATCACTGCATTGATGGGGGTTTGTTCTGTCATGCTTTTTTTGAAATTGATATTAACAATGAAACAGGCTGAACACACGAAAAAATTAAAGATCAAAAATGATTTTTTTGTTTGACGCTGTAAAGGTTCACTATTGACCGCTGATTCATGGAAAGCATCATGGCACTATCGAAGCACATTTATCTTGAGGATTTTATCCTAAGTGGGATACACTTTATTGAGCATGAGATTTTTGCCTGGTATGAAACGGCCTGGCCGTTTTTAACGGATTTTGGTTTCGGATTTATTGGATTCCTGAAGAGAGGATGATCATGAATGGGCAGCAAGACAACTTATTCTTTCATCCTGAAATAGAGGATGAAAAATCGGTTCCTCAAAGATCAAGGGTTTTTTATGAGTGGATTGATGAATTTGTTGTTAGTGATTTGGAGGATTCTGCTTTTAAACTGGGAGTGACCTCCGGGCTTTCTTTCGAAGGCAATCCATCTGAAGCTTTTCTTTTCATGGCTCAGGAGTTCCTGGAGTTTTTCATCCCTGAAATCAAATACTCGGGTCTGGCTTACCATGACTTGGTATCCGGGCGGCTCCTCACGTTTACTCCGTATTCTGATTTTAATTTTTCCGATCAGCTGCTGGGCTTTTTAAAAAAGGAATCCGGCTTTTTATCAACGGATCCAATACCGCCGATTTTTGAAATTTCTCTCAATCGTCTGGGTCCTATCCCGCCTGAATACGCTTCCGTTTCTTTTTTAATTCCCGTTGAAATGCATTTTCAGGCAGAATGTCCCGGGACATTGTTAGTGGCCTCCGCTAATCCTTACAATAACTACTGGCACAATAAAAAGGCTGAGCCTCTGTTCATCTGGCTTTGTCAGATCATTTTGAAAGTGTCGCGCCTGGTCTATTCCGCTGAAAAAAACCTTTCTGTCCTGATCGATCATATGGGGGACGGCATCATCCTTCTGTCCCTTGACCGTCAAATCAAACTCATCAATCCTGCTGCTAAAAAATTTCTGGGTCTGCCACAATCATTGAATGATAATCTCAAGGCTTTCATTCTTTCCATTTTTACCCCACTTTTAAATGAATTCGATCAAAAAGCCGAGCTGATCAGCAGAGAAATGCATTTTAACTATCCGGTTGAGAGGATATTAAAAATCGACATGGACGAACTCAAGGGAACCAAGGAAGTCCTCATCATGATTCGTGATGTTTCTCATTACAAGGAAGTGGACCGCCTGAAAACCGAGATCATTTCTACTGTTTCGCACGAACTCCGAACCCCATTGACCGCCATAGATTCCATGGTCAACAACCTTATGAGGGGGATTGCCGGCCCCTTGTCGGAAAAAATAAGCCATTATGTGGAACGGATTAAAAGCAATACGGTCAGGCTGTCCTCTTTGATCAACAATCTTCTGGATCTTTCGAAACTGGAAGCCGGGGAAGTGGTTTTAAGGCGTCATTATGATGATTTACCCCGTCTTCTTCAGCATGTGGCAGATTGTCTCGAGGAAAAAATGAAGGTCAAAAACATTGACTGTTCAATCCGGATTCAAAAGGGAATCAGGGCCGCATTTGCGGATTTTCAGAAGTTGGATCAGGTTTTCATTAATTTGATCGGTAATGCCATTAAATTTGTTCCGGAAGGGGGAAAAATCCTGGTTTATTGTGAAAAACGCAGCGATGGGTGGGCCGTTCATGTTATTGACAATGGGGATGGAATTCCGTCGTCAGACCAGGATATTCTTTTCAAAAAATTCAAGCAGGTAAACCGGACTTATGGAGCCGGGGAAAAAGGTACGGGTCTAGGACTGGCGATTTGTTCCGAGATCATCAAATTGCACGGAGGGCATATCTCTCTTCATTCTCCTCCGGAATCCGGTTTTCTTGAAAAAAAAGGTTGCGAGTTTATCGTTCATTTTCCGGATTTTTCTGAAAAAGAGGCTTTTCAGGAAATGATCAAAGACCGTATGCGTGAATTGTCTCGCGAAAAGAAATCCATGGCTTTGGTGAAGATTATTTTCAGGAAACACAAGGATGGTCTTGACGAGACCAGAAAAACCAGAAATAATGCTGTAAAAATTCTTTCTGAAATCATAAAAAAGGGAACGGATGAAGTTGCTTTTTTTCCAAAAGCCGAAAAGCTTTTTTTAATGATCATCACGGATCCAGCCGTAGTCCCGGGTGTTCTTGCCAGAATTAAAAAGGAAATGAGTAAAAAATTAAAAAATACCATGAAGACTTCCCCTAGCGCCTTTCGTTTCAGCACTCTTATTTATCCTCAGAATATCACTGAGGTTGAAGGAATGTTTTCCATGTGGGAGGATGAAATAAATGGATAGGAGCCATCCCGTGAAGCCGCTCATTATGATCATAGATGATGATCCCATGATCAGAGAAACGATCACTCTCCGGCTCGAATTGCAGAACTTTAAAGTGGTAAGCGCTGCCAGCGGTGACGATGCTCTGCTACAGCTTAAGTCCGTAATACCGGATCTGATAGTCCTGGATTTAACCATGCCGAAAATGAATGGATTCGAAGTCTGCAAGCTGTTGAAAGAAAATAAAGAGACGGCCCGTATCCCTGTTATCTTCCTCACGGCAGCAGGGAGCGAAATGGAAACAAAACTCCAGAGCCTGATGGTGGGGGCGGTGGATTATCTTGCCAAACCTTTCGAGGGAGAGGAATTGGTCACCACCATAAAAAAACATCTTAAATCATAAGGAGTCACCCTGTGGTAGACGGAAAAACCATATTGGTTGTTGATGATGAGCCGGATATTTTAATGGCTTTAAAGGACCTCCTTGAATTTCAGGGATTTAAAATTATAACTGCTGAGGACGGGCAAACCGCGTTAAGTATAGCAAGAAAAGAAAGTCCTTCTTTGATTATTTTGGATCTCATGCTTCCTAAATTGGACGGTTATAAAGTTTGCCGGCTTCTTAAATTCGATAAAAAACATAAAAATATTCCTATCATCATGCTCACAGCCCGCACGCAGCAGGAAGATAAAAATATGGGAATGGAAATGCGGGCCAATGAATATATTTGCAAACCTTACAAAGACGAAGAATTGTTAAATACCATTAAAAAATATTTAGGATAGCAATAGTGACGAAGTAAAAATTTAGAATTGAGAATTTCAAGAGGAACCTATTCTTTTTAATTCTTAATGATATTTTATATATCGCCTGATTTGTTAATAACTCCATAAATCCATGCATCTTTGGCTTCCCATTTCTTTATGTACGGCCTTTTTCGATTCCATGAAGGACGTATTCAGTAAAAAATCCTTGGTCCAGGTAGATGAATATATTGTGGCATGGGCATACAGAGCTATGGGATTTCCTTTCCTTTTGCCGATCCTATTTTTTATTCCTATTCCTGAAATCGGTCCCTCATTTTGGACCGCCTTAATCGTGAGCGGCACGTTGAATCTCATCACCACTTTTTTATATATCAAGGCTGTAAAATCTTCGGATCTATCCATCACTTCTCCCATGCTGACTTTTTCTCCGGTTTTTTTACTCATCACTTCTCCTTTGATCACCCGGGAATTTCCCACTTTTTGGGGGATTTGCGGAATACTGCTCATAATTTCCGGAGCCTATATGCTTCAAATCAAGGAAAAATCCAAAGGCTGGCTGGCCCCGTTTTTTGCTATGAAAAAGGAAAAAGGCCCCAGGTACATGCTTTTGGTTGCCTTCATCTGGAGTATTTCAGCTAATTTCGATAAAATAGGAGTCAAAAATTCCTCTCCGGTTTTTTGGTCCTTGATGATCAATCTTTATTTGGTTTTGACCCTTTTACCATTTCTTCTGATTCTTTCCCGCCATAAATTAAAAGATATTCCGAAACATATTCATACTCTTTTACCCATGGGAATATTCAGCGCGGCAGCACTTCTTTTCCACTGTCTGGCCATTCGATTGACCCTGGTGGCTTATGCTATTTCCATTAAAAGAACCAGTGCGGTCATGAGCGTCGTCTGGGGACATTATATCTTTAAGGAGAAAGGCATCAAAGAACGCCTTTTGGGAGTCTTGATCATGATCCTGGGCGTTTTGTTGATCGGGTTTTCTTAATGGAGATCATGATGGATACGTTTTATAAAGGAATATGAAGGAAAACATGTTATGAAACAGACGTTATCCTTCATGCCTCAGTTCAGTTTAACTGGTTTAAGCCGCTAGGGATGAAGCGGGATGAGGACTCCATTCCGAAGATATAGGACTGACTTCTGTTTGTTGCAGCAGGTTTTGAAGTTCCCTGATTGCCTGCTGAGCTCCGCCGGGAATACCGCCTGCTCCAGGACAGGCCTGATACCGGAGGATGCGGAGAGCTTCATTGTAAAATGCGGCTTTGTCCATGCTTGTGAGGTATGGGGAGGTTTCAATAAATCCATGGATGTAATATTGCATCATTTTTTTAAAAGTCTTTTGATTGAAATCTGCAAAAAATTCCCTGGGATCCTCCAGATTGGCCAGGATATCACTCATTTTAATCAGCTGGATAAGGCGGATAAATTCATCATCATCATCTTTTTTTTCGAGTTTTTTCAATTCGGTATTGACTTCCGGATCCAGTTCCTGGGAGTCTCTTAAACGGTGATAGGTTTCCTGCTTCTGTCTCGCGTTCATGATTCTGAAACCGTTTTTTGCTGTTTTAGGGTCTCTGAGTCTTGCGGTGTATTCATACATTTCTGTTGTTTTCAATTCTTTTTTAATTCTTGAAAGCAATCGGATACCGCATCCCACTGCTTCAAAACGGTATATGAGGGCGGCCTGGGCTGTTATATCGCCTTTCCCTTTATACGACAGAAGAGTCCGTCTTTCCTTTTCCATGTAGTCCAGATAAAAGGGAAGATTTTCTTCTCGGACATCATGAAACAGGCTTATCTGGATGGCAATGGGGTCTGTGATATTGAAAATTTCCACCAGTTTTCTGACCACGTTCATTGGATGTGCAAAATAAGGTGTTTTTCCGTCTTTACGGAAGTAGGATTCATGTCCTTCCATCACATGTTCAGCGCTTTTCACAATTTCCTTTTCCTGTTCTACGGGTAAATCATGGATGTTGATGACTAAAAACATGCTTTTGATCTTATTCAGCAGGGCTTGGAAGGCGCCCTGGATATCAAAACGGCCGGAAAGCTGTGCAGAAGCCGGCATGTCATGGTACGCTTCTGCCTGCGCAAGTTTCAGGGAAAGCGCTGAGGCTCTTTTTTTGAGCTCGTCGGAAAAACATTCCATTCTTTTTCGGACATAAGCAATTCCGGTTTCGAGGTGAGGATGATCGGGATAAATGGCACGGACATCTTTTTCTAGTGCGGATACTAATTTCATATGGAAAGAATGGGCAGCAAGATAATTCAGGATCATTTGTTCTGCTTCTTCAGGATTGATCTGTTTAGATCCTTTACAATACATTTTTTCTAATTTACCTGTATAAACAGCATCACTGAGAAAATAACGACGGAATTGATGCACGAGCTTAAATGTCCGAAGATACTTTTTCCGATTTTGTTTATCTTTCAGCCTCTCAAATATCATTAAGAAATCTTCAAGGATATTTGACATGCCTTCTGAATAGAAAAAATCAATCGTGCCGACAAGAAACCAAAGGGCTTGTTTGAGTTCATTTTCTGTTTGGGGATGGTTGCCTTTCAGGGGATCACGTAGAGCCAGAAAAGGATCCCTTTTTGATTCACTGGGCAAGTCTCTTGTATTGGCAGACATTTGCAGGTAAAGCGCGGAAATATCATCAGGAATCAGGGATTTAGCTGCAAGAGCTGAAGAAGACAGCCCTTCTTCAGGGCAGACAGTTCTTGAGACAAAAAAGATGGCCAGTAAAAAAATTACCGGCCAATATTTATTTTCTTTTTGTCGTAGCATGGTCCATCGATTTTGAGTTTTAGTTTCATTATTATGCCGGCAGAATTATCCGTATAACATGAAATGTATTTACCTGCAATGCGGGCCGGAGTCAATTGCTAACCATTTGGAGTCACTTAACCCTATTTAATAAATTTTTCAATCAGTCTGAAACCTTTTGAGGTTGTCGATCTGCTGTGTCGTCGTGGCTTCGCGTCGGCCTTGATCATATTCAGAACTAGGTCTTATATAAGGTCAGGTTAATTTCACATTGCGTACTTATAGGCAGAGAAGAGAGTTCTTTTTTATCAAATATCTTTGAAAAGACAGGAAAAACCGTTTATGTTGAATGAATATGGCTGTGACCTGAATAAGGTCAGGATGACGATGCGTGTGGTTTTTATTAAAAGGAAATAAAACATGAATGAAATAAAGCAAGAATCCGGGCAAAGAGAACTTTCCAACGTAAAAAAGGGGGAAAAATTTTCCCTCGGCTGTTTTCCTGCCATTTTGATCATTTTGTTCATCATGATCGGATCAGTACTGGGAACGGCATGGTGGATCAAAAGCAATCTTTATGCTTCTGAGTTTAAAGTGATTAAACTCAACGAAAAAGAAAGAACGATTCTGCAATCCAAAATCGACCGGCTGGAGAATGCCGGTTCCGGAAAAACCAGCAGGGCAAATGCGGATTTAAGTCCTGAACCTTACAATGAAAAAGGTCTTAGTCGTGAAATCCGGTTTTCTGAAAAAGAATTGAACGCTTTTTTGGGCATGGATGACCCTATTTTGGCTCAGAGGATGTCTATAGATTTATCGGATGATTTGGTCAGCATCAAATTGATTGTCCCGGTTGATCCGGATTTTCCTCTGATCGGAGGGAAAAATATTTTGGTGAAAAGCGGCTTGGAAATAAGGTATGAAGACCATCAATTGGTATTTGCCTTAAAGGGGGTTACGATTTCGGGGATCCCTTTGCCTAATTCATGGCTGGGCGATCTGAAGAACAAGAATTTGATCACGGAATTCGAAAAAGAAGGCGGTTTCTGGTCTCATTTTAGTAAAGGGATTGCAGACGTTCAGGTCAAAGAAGGCTATTTTTATTTGAAATTGAAAGAATAAGCTTCAATCAGCCAGAAAACACGCAGTTTGATGGTTTTCTCCAACGGATGTTAAGGGCGGTATATTCTTTTTGCAATGGTCCATGGCATGGGGACAGCGCGGAGCAAAAATGCAGCCGCGTAACGAGATGGAATGCAGATCGGTTTCTGTTTCAAAGGAAGGTTTTGTTAGGTTTTTTAAAGAAGCGGGTTTGCTGATGTCAGGAATACTATCGATTAAAAGCTTCGTATAGGGATGCCTGGCATTTTTAAGGTCATGTCCCGGAAAAATTTCCATGATTTTTCCCTGATATAGGACGACAATCTTATCTGAAATCATGGAGGTGAGAGTGATATCATGGGCGATGAAAAGATAGGTGAGATGGTAAAGGTCTTTCAGGTCTTTTAATAGATTGGTAATCTGGGCCCGGATTGAAACGTCAAGAGAGGAAACAATCTCATCGCAGACACAAAACCGCGGAGATACGGCCAAGGCCCTGGCGATAGCGATTCTCTGGCGCTGCCCTCCTGAAAATTCATGGGGATACCGGTTCATTTCTTGATCAGGGATTCCCACCCGATTCATCCATTGGGCCATTTTTTCTGACCTTTCTTTCGGTTTCATCTTTGGATAAAAATTCAACAGGCCTTCACCGAGAAGTTCCCTGACCTTCCATCGCGGATTCAGGGAACTGTATGGGTCTTGAAAAATCATCTGGATATCTTTGCGCAAAGGAAGGAAATCCTTTTCCTTTAGACAGGTCATGTCTTTTTCTTTCCAATACCATTTGCCCTGGGTGGGTTTTATGAGTCTAAGGAGAATTTTGCCCAAGGTGGTTTTACCGCTTCCGGATTCGCCGACCAGTCCTACCGTTTCATTGTCTTGGATTTCAAAACTGATGCCGTCCAGGGCAGTCCATGCTTTGTTGTTGTGAAGGAAATGTTTTTTTATGTTTTCAATACGAATCAATGGAGGATTCATGAGAAAAGTCACTTTTCAGGGTTGAATGGCTTCGGTTTATTTTAGAATTGATAGAGGTACCATTTCAATCAATATTTTTCAATCCGATACATGATGACATGACGTAACATGGCGGTTTTCATATTCAAGAAGAGCAGGGTATTCATTCCGGCATAACGAAGTTGCTTTTGGGCATCTCGGATGGAAATAACAGCCCGAAGGTTTGTGGGAGGGGTCACATATATTGCCTTCAATCACGGGGATTCTCTCCCATTTTGCTGAAGAAGATGAAAGGGAGAAAAGGAGTCCTTGGGTATAGGGATGCAATGGATGTGAGAGCAGGGCGGTGGTTGGAGCGGATTCCACTATTTTTCCGCAGTACATGATGTTGATATGATCGGCTATTTGTGAAATGAGGGGGAGATCATGTGAGATCATCAGGATGCTCATATTGAGCTGGTTTCTGAGCTTCAAGAGAAGCTGTATCAGCTGGCTCTGGATCGAAACATCCAGGGCTGTTGTAGGCTCATCTGCAATGAGAAGCTGAGGCTGATTGATGAC
>JAFGBW010000212.1 GCA_016932965.1 Candidatus Auribacterota bacterium | reverse complement strand
TTGGATTCAATCATGGATATCTGGGATTGGGCGGCAGTCAACTGACTTTCAGCCAGCCGTAACTGGGTTGAAATATCATCAAACTGCTGCTGGGTCGTGGATCCTTTTTCAACCAGTTCCTTCATACGATTGTATTTCAGACGGATGTTTTCCAGATTATCCTTGGCCTGGGATACGGCGGCATCCGCTGAAATTTTATTGGCATCCAGTTCGCTGAAAGAGGCATTCATCTGGTCGCGTTGAAGACGGATTTTTTCCACATCAATGGTCGCAAGCAGTTCATCTTTTTTTACCCGGTCACCCTCTTCTTTAGACAGGGTCAGAATTTTGCCCGAAGTCAGCGAACTCAAAGTCACTTCTGTTGTTTCCAACGTGCCGGATCCTGCAAAACCGGGAGGCATTTTTTCCCCGCAACCCGAGAGAAACAAAAAGCTGAATATTATATGTTTAAAAAATTTCATTTTTATCAAAATTTAATTGAATTCAGCATAACTGCAATAATTATTTTTCTATTCTATTTTTTTCAGAAAATGTTTGATTTCGCCTAATGACATCAGAAAATCAGCCCAGGCGATCCTGAGATCGGCCATGGCTACGGCTTGTTCCATGCCGGCTTTTGTGAGATCCGTCTGCGCATCCAGAAAGGTCGCGTTTGTCGCGGTGCCTGAATGGAACTGGTCCTCCACGATCCTGAAATTTTCCTGCGCGGACGCCACTTTTTTTGAAGCGATTTCCGTGTTTTTGCGGCATTCTTCATAATTCAATCTGGTGTTCAGACGGTCCAGGGCAATTTTATTGCCCAAGGACTGCATGCTGCTTTCCAGTTTCTCTTTTTCTGCGGACATTTCACTGATGGCAAGGCGTTTTCTTCCCATGTCGAAAACATTCCATGAGACCTGTAGTTGAGCCTGCCACCAGGATGACCATTGGGGATCGTTTGAGATGAATCCGGGCCAGCCATGGTGCGCTGAAAGGGTCAGTCCAACCTGGGGAAGTTCTGAACCTTTGAGAGCATTCAATTCGGCGTTAGAGGCTGAAATCATCTGTTTGGTTATGAGCTGTTCCATCCTGAGACGGTTTTTTTCTAAGAATACAGAAGGGATAGGCCATGGAGGCTTGTCGGATAAGGAGCTTTCTATCGTTAATTCATCTTGTGGAGATAGCCCCATTCTTTCAGCCAGAAGAGCTTTTGTTTTTGCGATTAAATGCTCAGACTGGATGATCATGAGATCGATATCGCATTTTTTCATGTCAATGGTTAAAAGTTCATTTTTCATCAGCATGCCCTGATTGAGGAGATTGGTCGCGTCCTGGAGGTGCCGGTTGATTTGCTCCCTGCCGGCCAGGGCGACTTTTTTCATTTCCATGGCCTTCATTAACTGATAAAAGGCCCGGATCACTTCGTGGCGAATCTGATCCCGCCTCAATTCCAATTCATAAATGGCAGCCTGCTCTTTCTCAGAAGCGGCCTTGGCTTTGTTTTGGAGCATGCCTCCGGTATAGACCTTCTGGCTCAGACGGACACTCAGTTCAGACCTTTCTTTTTCTCCTATTTGCATAACGAGGGGTCCGGAAGATTCTGTCAGTGGAGAAGAATATGGCATGCTCTCAAAACGGATGCTGGAGGATTCGGAAACAGTCCCCGTGCTTGCGGTCATGTCAGTCGTGGGGTAGAAAAAGGTTTTCGCCTGTTTGGCCTGATATCCGGATGCCTCCAAGTGTTTTTTTGCCTGTTCTATTTCCGGATTGGATTCCAGCGCCTTGTTCAGGCAATCGGATAAGGTGTAGTCCGCGGCAGAAAGGCAAAAGGACAGTGAAAAAAGAAAAAAAACAGGGGATGGCAGAGTGATATGTAAATTGAGAATTGAGAATTGAGAATTGAGAATGGGAAATAAAAGCTTGCCTCTATAATTCATGCTTCTGCAAGAACCTTTTATAAAAAGTTTTCTTAAAAATATGCCATTTTTTTTTAATTCTCAATTCTTAATTTTTAATTCTCAATTTTTTCTCTCTCCAGCCACATGTCCGGCCAGCAGTCGTTCGCGCTATGATAAGTGACCCGTACGCATTCATATGGATCGCTGTTGATTTTCCATAGAAATATTTCATAATCCGCTCTATCGTGTTCATGGCCTCCCTCGCTGGAAGCGTAAACGAGATAATTTCCGTCAAAAGAGACACTAGGGAAATAATCGTGGCTGTAAGCTCCTGGCGAATCAAACCAGGAAATGACTTCACCGGTGCCCGGAACGAGTTTATAAAAAGAGGTCCCTTTTTTTCCGCCCTTATCGACATAATAAAGATAATCCCCTTTAGGAGACCATGCAATCTGGCATCCTCCTCCGGCATCTTTTTTTTCGCCTTTTAGCGAAAACAGCATCTGTCTTCTCATGGATCCCCGTAACGTCACAGCGAGCATCTGTTCTTTTTCATTAAAGGAAGGGCTTTCCAGACGGATGTTTCCCGGCACAGGCGGCATTCCGCTTTTAAAAAGCATTTTTTCCTCGCCGGTTTGAAGATCTTTTTCCCAAAACTGGGTCACCTCTTTTTCGAAATAGATTTTTTCTCCTTTATTAGACCAGCTTGGCGCAAAGGAGTCTTTCGCCATCAGTTGTTCATGCTGGGTTTTGATATCCATGATATATACGTCCCATGGAACCGCATCCCGCTGAGAGGCATTTTCTTTGTGGGACCTGCAAAATAAAATACGTGTTCCATCCCGGGAAATCCTGGGAAAAGTATCTGCGTTGGGATGATGGGTGAGCTGTTTCAGGAACAAATCCGGCAGGGTCATGAGCCATATTTCATGGTTTGATGTCCGGTTTGAACTCCATACAATAAAACCTTTTAAGTTTTTTACCGTGTTCCGGAGACGGCCGATCTCCCCGGTATTTTTTAAAACAGGTTCCGTCTGCGGTGGGGATGACAAGGCGAAGGTTTTGGCCAGTATTTTATTTTTAAATTGATCCCAGATAAGGAGAAAGCGGTGTTCCAGACCAAGCAGCAACGAGCTGAACAGGAACAGGACCAATCCGTACCATATCCATATTTTTCGTTTTTTTTTCATGTCAATCGATCCTTAAAATCTCGTGCAGCATGATGGAGTTGCTCGCATGCGCCTGCAAGAAAATAATTAATCCCGCAGAGGCTAAGAGGTGCGGAGGGAAAAGAAAAATTTTTCACCACAGAGAGAATCTTGCCTCGCTTCGCTCAGCATCTATCCATTATTCTCCTTCTGCGCCTCCCAATCCTCTGCGGGAGTCCTTGTTGCGGTGAACCTATTTTTTAAATTCCTCCAATTATTAAACTTCAGGAATCCAAAAGCTTTGCGGGTGATTTACCGGATTCAATTGCCCGGTATAGGTGCTGCATCGGATAAGGTCAGCAAGATCGATAACAAAAAAAGCGGCCCTCTTTAAAGAGAAGCCGCTTTTGTTTATTCAAGCAGGTAAAAATCAATATCGATATGCCACGGATACGGATACAGTCTGGGCTTTATTGGAAAAACCCTTCCCGTTCCTGTGGAATAATAAAATAGCATTATTGGCAGTATCGATATAGGTCCCGTCTCCCTGTACTTCCTTGGTTTTTTCATACAGGTAAGAACCGATCAAAGACCAGTGTTTGGAGAAATCCCATTTCAGGTTGGTTCCGATCGACCAGAAATCCGCGTCCGTGAATTTGTCTTTGATCAACAAGTCCCGGTGGAAGTGGTGATCGATGGTATCGATATTCATTTTTGAAGTAAAAATCCCGAATACATTCAAACTTAAGTCGCCGCTGGTTAAATTGATGGCTCCGCCAAGATAAGGAGTTTTGGTAATATATTCGTAGGAGATGGCATCTTCTCCTTCAGGCTCAAACTCATTGTAATATCCCCACCAGTAATTCAGGTATCCGCCTGTGGAATTCCATTTTAATTCATCATGTTTGTAGCCTGCAACGAGTTGAAAATCCACATTGGATTCCACCGGAACCCAGGGTAAGAGGGAATTGATGGTATTGCCGTCCCAGCGGTAAAAGGTCCATGCCAGGTTGATGTCCCACATCTTGCAGTTTTCCAGTTCAGCAGCGTGTTCGGAAAAATGCGAGGGATATTCAAAGGATATGTCATCCAGCCAGTCACGATCCTGCATTTTTCCGGTTGAGCTGGATATTTTTTTCCAATATCCCATATTCAGGAACAAGCGGTTTATATATTGTGCTGAAAGGACGCCTCCGGCCAGATAAATGTCTTTTTTCGGCCAAATCAGCTCACTGAGCGTCCGGTGCCTGCCCAGGTTTGCGTCCGGGTATTCGAACGTGTAAACAAATTCCCTGGTTTCCCCGTTTGAAATCCCTGTTTGTACGCCAAGACCAATGCTCCAGTCCTTATCAGAATAAAGGTTGATGTTTTGGCCGGTGTTGGCATTCATGGCAAAGGCTGTTCCGGCCAATACAATGAAAGCAAGCATCTTTGAGATAAAAAATTTGTGGTTCATTTATGTTCCCCTTATGAGTAGTGGTTTTCAGTTTTTTATGGTTATAGACTATGTAAAAAAAAGAATTGGTCAAATTTTTTTTTGTTAAAATAGCAGAACTCATGTAGTTTATCAAATAATAAAAGTTATGAATATCATATCCTTTTCGTTGCCTTATCACCATTCGCATGAACAATTTCTGTCGCAGTTGCAAGAAAACGGGCTGACCGGTCTTTCACCTTATTTTATGGTAAAAAAAAGCCTGGATGCCAGGAAAAAGAAGGATATCAGGTGGGTTTATTCCGTGAGCCTTTCTGATCCCCGTCTTCTTCTGAAAAGGGATTTTCCGAACATAGGCGTTTCTTCAGTCAAACCGGTGATCATTGGTTCAGGACCAGCTGGACTTTTTACAGCCTATTGGTTGCTTCAATATAACGTTCCTTCAATTATTTTAGAGCAGGGGGCGCCCATAGGAGAAAGAACGAGGAAGATCGCTTCTTTTATCCGGCATGGGATCCTGGATGAGAAAACGAACATCTGTTATGGGGCAGGAGGAGCGGGTGCCTGGTCGGACGGGAAATTATTCACCCGCACCAAATCACCCTTTGCTGCCCATGTCAGGGATATCCTTATCCGGTTTGGAGCATTGGAAGAGATTCGTTTTCTTTCCAATCCACATCTTGGTTCAGATAGAATCCGTCAGGTTGTCTCCAATATGCTGCACTATCTGGAAGAAAAGGGTGTGGAGGTCTGTTTCCATACACAAGTCCTGGATTTTCATGTCAAAGATAAGAAAATACTCGGGGTCATTACCAATCAGGGAAAAATGGAGACAGACACGATTTTTCTGGCCACAGGACATTCTTCCCGTACAATCTATGATTGTTTGCAATCTCATCAGGCATTGGAATTCAAGCCGTTTGCCATGGGCCTCAGGATGGTGCATCCAGCTTCCCTGATCAGCCGGATTCAATACGGCCGGGATGATTTTCCGCTGCCTGCCACTTACCGTCTTGCTCATACGTGGAAGAAGCCGGTTAGAAGAGGGGTTTATACTTTCTGCATGTGTCCAGGCGGTTATGTGCTGAATTCCTCTACGGATCCGCATGGAATCGTATGCAACGGTATGTCCAACTATTCAAAGAACAGCAGATTTTCCAATTCAGCCATTGTGGTGAATATTGAATCAGATGATTTACAGGGAAACGCCGTTCTCAAAGGCTTGGAATTCCAGAAAAATACTGAAGAACGATTTGCGGGTCTTGCCAATTCCAAAGGAAGCGTCCATGCCCTTCCTGCCATGAGATTAGTAGATTTTTTAAAGCAGAGACCTTCTTCCAGAGTGCCTCTTTCAGGTTGTCTTCATCCAATAAAACCGGGTTCCCTTTATGAATGTTTTCCTGATTTCATGAATGAGGCTCTGATAAATGGATTAGAAATATTCAACCGGAAGATGAAAGGACTCATTCATCCGGATGCAGTCCTGATCGGAGCAGAAACCCGTACTTCTTCCCCTTTTCGTGTCATGAGGGATCCGGTTACTTTTCAGAGTCTTCTTTTATCGGGATTGTATCCCTTGGGAGAAGGAGCGGGCTATGCCGGAGGCATTGTCTCTTCTGCTGTGGATGGGATCAACGGAGCTGAGGCGTACATCCGTGCTATTCAAAAAAAATCAGGCGGCTTCAGCCATTGATATAGCCAAAGCCTGCTTATGAACTGTTGCGTCCGGATGAGAACTGATTGTTAAATGTCTTGAGAATTTTTCAAGCATGCGGCGCGCGTATTGAAAAGGTACAAAACGTATGAGTATGGCGAGTCTTTCTCCTGCCTTTCTACAGCGCTTTGCGGTGCAAGGGCCCATAGAGGTAACGTCAAGAGGGTAAAACAAATAAATGCCTTGTTTTTCATGAGGAAAGGAATCCGGATACACATTTTTCACCGTATAAGATGTTTACCACATATTAAAGAGAATATCAAAATCCGGATTAGCAATTAAATCATACACCACCGGCATGGCCTTTGGACTGTAGAGTTTGACAGTTACGGGAGGATTAAAATTGATTTTTACCACGGAGGAAACGGAGAGATTCATCATGCCTATAAGTCATGATGAATCACAAATGACAAATTTCAAATCACGCAAGGCATTGAAGCTGAAAAATGACCCGCATTAACTTTATTCTTCTGGTGCCCACAGCCCCACTTGGGCTTCCCTGGCGTCTTTTTCATGTTGTCTGAACTCTTCCATCAGATGATAGGGAAACCGGGTATAGACGTTTCCGTATCCGCATTGGATGATGAGCGCGTTCAGGAGCATCCAATCCGGTTTCCAGGCAGGGATTTTTCCCGGAAAATGAGCCCATATTTGTTTGTATTCAGGCGGTTCTTCTGCACAATAAAAATACACATAGGCTAATGTCCTGCCGTATTTGTCCAGATGATGATTCCGGATATTGGTCGGATCGTATTCCAGCCGGACTGGTTTTCCTTCAACAAGAGATTGGGTGAAAAGATAGGCTTTTTTCCCTAGCGCCTGAATGGTTTTCTTGTCTTTCTTGCTTCTGGCGGAGTCCCTGTCCAGCTTCTGTGATTCATGCAGTTCCGGTGTGTCTACCCCGATCAGACGTATTCTGCGCTCGTCAGCTAGAAGCAGGGTGTCTCCATCTACCGCCCTTTTGACAAAGGCTTCTTCACTGAAAAGGGGTGGAATCCACAGGAAGAAAAAAAAGAGGAATACTTTTGTCTGAATCCTCATTTTGAATCCTTTTTGCTTGCGGTCACATTGTGTTTCCGGAACCAAGGGGAGCTTCTTCATGTTGATATAAGGTTTGATTTTTTACAGATGAAAAGGGTTATTCCTGTTTTGAATCCATGGTTACGGGACGGCTTTTTTGTTTTCTGCTTTCCCACATATAATAAAGGGTGGGGATCAATAAAAGGGTGACGGTGGTGGACATGACCAGTCCACCGATGACAGACAAGGAAAGCGGCTGCCAGAATTCATTGCCCTGTTTGGTGGATAGAGCCATGGGAACCATGCCCAGGATCATGGCTGTTACGGTCATGAGAATGGGCCTGAGTCTCACACGGCCTGCTTCAATGAGGCATTTTTTTATATCGTCACACTCTTCACGAAGTTGGATGGCATAATCCAGGTATACGATGGCCTGTTTCACCACCAGCCCGATCATGAGGATCAATCCGATAAAAGTGGCGATGTTTAAGGAAAAACCCGTGGCGGCAAACACCCATATCGCTCCCACAAAACCAAACGGGATCGAAAACATGATGATCAAAGGGATCATGAAGGACTCAAACTGCGCCGCCATGATCATATAAACCAGAAGGATCCCTAAAATGACGGCTAATCCCAAACTCTCAAATGATTCTTTCTGGTCTTTTACTGAGCCAGTGAATGCGTACGAAATTCCTGGAGGAAAAACTATTTTTTGGAGCTTTTCCTCCAGGTCCTTTGTCACGCTTCCCAGGTCTCTTCCAAACAAAAGGCTATGGATTCTGACGATTCTCTGCTGGTCTTCCCTTTCGATCTGCACAGGTCCTGTGGACTTTTCGAATTTTGCAATGTTGGACAG
>JAFGBW010000211.1 GCA_016932965.1 Candidatus Auribacterota bacterium | reverse complement strand
TGACTTCAATACGGAGGGAATCAAGAGAGCGCGGATAGACTTTTCCGTCAGCGTATCTCAATGCCAAGGGGCTGATTCTTTTCCCGCTTGGATAGGAGAGGCGAATCATCACATTGTTCTGGTGGGGATGTCCATGGCTCAACTGATGGCTATTTAATGAGTCCAGAGCCTCTTGAACAGCGGCAAATATTTTATTTCTTAAAAATGGTCGGACAACTTCCCAGGCCTTGGGAGTGTTTTTAACGAGAAATTGCTGATTGATCCTCTCTAAAACCTCTCCTAAGGGATAAAATTCCTCCTGACTCAGATCTATTTCAAAATAGTACAAACTTCTATCATTACTGTCGGTCTTCTTGACAAGCCGTGTCGGAACACATTGGGGTAAACCAGCTCTTGAGATCAATTCGATATTTCTGGCACGCTCCTCATAATGAGGGCCAAAGATTGGCTTAAAATAGATACGTTTTTTTGAAGGAAGATGTTCCAGGTAAAGCATGGAATAACCGATTTCTTCGTCTCTGGGATCATTGTGCAGCCGGAATTTCGGATCTTTTGTAGTGAGAAAATAATGATGTATTTGTATAAGAAGTTTCTGGGGGACCGGATACCTGGGGCGGGCAGCTTGGAGTGTTAACATTGCTAATATTTCCAGCTCAAATCTTGATCTGACAGTCGCAACAAGTTCTTTCATGTCAGCTTCGATGATGTCCATCAAAGTATCTGTATCTGCCTCAGCCAAAAGAGAGGGGGAATGCAGCTGGCTTTCAGGGGAAAGTCCCTGGCATGGAACTGAAAGGGACAGAACGATAATAAGCATGAATATAAAACGGCTCATGAATAGGATATACCCCATATAATATCTGACGTCAAGTTGGATGCCGGAATGAGACCACTCTCATCTCGAAGTCCGGATAAATCAAGGAAGGCAAAGAAAATATTCTTTTACCATGAAGTACATGAAGATCATGAAGAACCATCATCATGCCTTACAGGCATGATGAAGTTTAAACGACAAATTTCAAATCTCAGATTGCAGGCGTTTTGCCTGCCCCCTTCGTGCTCTTCATGGTTTACTCTAATGCAACCATTTTTTCAGGAAAATCATGGGGAAAGAGTGAGACGCCACAAAGGGCAAGAAGCTCGAAACCTGAAACGATATTGTCTCCTGACTCCTGTCTTGGCATCTTTCATTCGCGGACAGAATGTTTCGCAATTTGTTCGCTGATCGTATGCGAGGCTCTTTCAATGTGACCGAAGTATTTCCGGTTGTCGGAAAGCATCTGCAGGATCTCGTCTTTGTTCCGTACGGAATCCAATTCATTGAGCGAATGCTTGTGTTTCTTGAATTTGATGAGCACTGCCTCAAAGAGATTATCCTGGATCATGGCTAGAACGTTGGAGAATTTCACGAGGTCTTTTGTCCTGTTTTCGAAAGTTTGAAACTGCTTTTTCAGCTGCCCCTGGTTATTTTGTCGTAATGCGTTGACCACTTCTTCCGCGTCCTTTTGCAATTGTCCGCTTAATGATGCCAGCACATCCAGCTCTTTCTGCGCTTTTTTGAGGCCATCTATAAGTCCGGAGGTGTTCCGGATTCCACATGAAGCGTCCAGAAGGGACATGATTCTTTTCCGGATTTCGTTGTTTTGAGGGAACGGATGAGTCAGGAGGATTTCCCGGAATGATTTATGTTCGCATCCCTTGATGAAAGCCCCTCCTTCCGTGCAATTGATGACACGCCGTTCGGAAGCGGAAATGAGTTCTTCATAATGGTCCAGAAAGACTTTCATGTTATTGGAGGTTTTAATCGGGCCGAACCAGCCCCGGATTTCGAGAAGCGAGGATTCTGGCCCGACGTTCACGCCGTGAGGTGCTCCTTTGACATGAGTCCGTCCTCCGGTGAAGGCCAGATCCTGTCCTAAAAAGATCACCGGTTCCGAACCCATATAAAGGGCGGCTGAAAAAGCCGTATGGGCCACGGATAATCCTTTTGGCAGAACGCCGTAATCTCCCAGAAAAGGACGGCTCCACCCGCATAGAGAATTGCCTTCGATTTCATAAAATACCACAGCTCCCGGATACTTTTCCGGAACTCCGGGGAATACTTCCGGATCAACCAGAAGAACCGTCGGAGTTTTTTCCTGAAGAAA
Source organism: Candidatus Auribacterota bacterium (assembly GCA_016932965.1). Taxonomy (GTDB): domain Bacteria; phylum Auribacterota; class JAFGBW01; order JAFGBW01; family JAFGBW01; genus JAFGBW01. Next base: position 3,883 of record JAFGBW010000211.1, on the reverse strand, counting down.
ATCGAAATATTGTCCGGCATTCTGGGTGAAATCCGTGCTGATCACGAAATCAGGCTGGATCCCGTGATCATATAAAACCTTGAATATGGTATCTACGGCCAGGATAAGCGTCCTTCCCTGAATCTGCTTTAACAGAATCAGGTTTTTTTTCAACGAGGGTCCCGCAGCCACAATCACGGCAGGAATATTTTTGAATTCATCCTTGAACACCCTGAAAGGGATCGCCGAAGACATTTTCATGATATTGAAAAAGAAATTGCCTGAAAAAATAGGACCTGCCCTGATTTGAGTGGAGATGCTCGCATAGGCCCATCTGGGGAAATCATCGATTTTTTTTCTTATTGAATGATAGTATTTTTCCAAGAACCGGATACAAGATGGAAAAGGGATCAGTTTAAGTCCATTGGCTATGATGGTAAAACCATGGGGCTGAAGAAAAGAAAACAGCCGTTCTTCAGACGGGCAAAGGAGAAAAAATAAACCCGGTGTTTTGAATAAAAAAGAAGCATCCTGCACATGACAAAAGGCCCAGAATGCCCTTATATCGCCTTCGATAATCAGGATCCAGTCAGGCCGCTCCCGGCGTTTCAATAGTTCCATAAGGGGGTAGCCCAGACCCAGTCCCAGAAAACAAATATTTTGATTTTTTTCTATGGCTGATTGTTCAAGGAAACGCTCTGCTTCCCGGAAAGGATCCATTTTGCTGTGAAGAGAGAAATAGCGGCCCTCCTGAAAAAACGTGACATGGGTCGTCCCTTTACTGCCGGCTGATTCAAAGCGGACAGTTTGCCTGAATTCCGGATCTTTTTCAATAAGCAGTGAATGGATTTCCGGACGGCTGAGTTTAAAAAACGCAAGATTATTTTCCCAGCGGGCTGAGTTAAAATCGTTCATCCTGCAACAAGGTGGAGAAAGCAACGAGTGCTTTTTTTAAGTCTCCAGTAATAATGGGCTTGATTTCATATTCCATAAGATCCGATAAACTGACCATATCTTCGTTTCCCATGGCAGTTTTCATTTCAGTCAGTACCTTGACCAGATGGTCGTTTAAATCGTGAAGGGTCTTTTCCGATCCCTGTATCCTGGAATAATCCAAACTAAAGATGGCTTCAATGGTCTGGAAAATCTGAATGATGCCTCTGAATTCATTGAGGAAAGATGAAAACAGTCTGAAAGCGAGTTCGCGGTTTCCCTTGACCAGTTCATTGAGGATCTGTTCTACATCCTGCTCGAGTGTCGGGAGCTGATTCAAAATTTCCTGTACGCTTTTTTTTGCCACTTCAACCGGGGACGCACTTTCGAACTCTATGGAATCGTTACACACCACCCAGGTATCGGTATCCAGGGAATTCAAATCGTAATCCAGCCCGTTCAATTGAAAACGCGTGATGATCCTGCCATATTTATTCACTTCGGCGTTCAATTGTCTGACAAAATCAGGAAGGGGGATTCTCTCCCCCTTCAGATGGAATTCTGCCTCAAAGGGCTGGCCATTTTCCCTGATGGAGACGGGCACGATTCACACCCCTTTCCAGCGGATGATACTTTCTTTTTTAATGTCCCCTCCGGAAACTTTGGAACAAATGGAATATTTTTCTGCCGTTGAGACCACTTGGACATCCCCGGTGTAAGTTTCTTCACTGCCGAGTGTTTCTCCGGTATCCGGGTCAATCAGATCTTCGCCTTTCAAGAAGACGGAAAAAGTTTCCCCGATATTGACACCGTTTCTACTGCCGCAATTGATGTAGACTTTTCCTTCAGGCGTGACTTTGATCACGCTCCCGTTCCACGGGATCTTGTTCAATTCAGTGACAATGAAGTTGACAGCCGCGTTGATGGCCTGACGGGTGGCGTCGCCGATAGGCGTTTTTTCAAAATCCGATCCGCCTAACGCCAATCCGGCGGGTCTGCCTCCTGATGTTCCGGCAATACCAAGCGTCAGTCCTTTGCCTTTGCTTTTTGCGTAACCTTTACAGGTTTTAGCGGCCAGAATCTGGCTCGTGGCTGTATCAAAAATACGGATGTCCACACCCACCTGTGATTCGCTTCCTCCCCCGCCGAATCCTATGGCCACATTTCCCAAAACACCTCCGATACCCCCCTTTTTCTTTTTGGTTCCTTCTTCAAAAAGAGTCACTGCCCCTCGGATAAGAGTTTGAGCCTGATTGATCTTGCCGATTTTGGCATGGCCGGCCTGTGTTGTCCTGCCGGATGCGGCCAGGTCCTGTTCAGCTATGACCGATTCCAATTGCTCTCTTTCTATTACGATGAAATATCCCGTATCCATGAGCGAGGTAACCAGCATGTCACTCATGCCGGAACCAAGTTTCGGATTCCGGTACCAGTAAGTATCGGGATTTTCCACTTTGTTTTCAAATCCCTGGACAGCCACAAATTTTTTCGGCCCTTTTAACGGGGGCAAGACAGCGGAAACCACAGGGCCCTTCCCTGTGTTGGTGACGAGTTTCCCTTTTTTAACGTCAGCCTTGACCGGCAGACAAAGTGCAATCGCCAATAATATTAGTCCTGTGTTTTTAACGTGTTTCATAGACTCAACCCTCTCCTTTTATTGCTAGTTAGAATCGGCTTTAAATTCAAAATCCAGACGATCGCCTGTTTTTACAGTTAAACTCAAATCCGGGATGGACTCAACTATTTTCTCGTCGAGAGACCCGGCAACAGCACCGTCGACTTCCAACGCAAATTCACATACTCCGTTATTGAATGTTTTCTCAATGCAGTCTTTAATTCCTTCAACAGAAGAGAGTTTATCTTTCAGCTCCGTTCTTTTTTCTGCGGAACACTTGGAAACCACAAGGATCATGTCCGTTGTGTTTAATACGGATGAACGCCATTTTTCCATGAGTGTGCCGAAGAAAGCATCGCGGCCTTTTTCCCAGGCTTTCGTGAAAGCCTGCTGACTGGCTTGAGCCGGATTGCCTCCGCGGCCAGTTTCCGTTTCATTGAGGATGGACAGGACAGCTCCGGAATTCGCGTCAATTGCTTTGAATGCCAGCGTTCCGGAAAAGGCATACACAGGCACGTTATAAGCCGTTGTCTGGCTGGAGAGCTGGGCCTGTGCGTTTCCGCTGATGATCAATTCAGCTCCGAAACGGTTTCCCAGGGCTTTGGCTTTTTGTGGGTCTGTTTCAGCGTCGGCAGCGTCCCTGGCCTTGATTTTTTCCATTTGATCCATATCCACAATAGGAAAGGACTTGGATGAAAAAAACTGCTCAACGGAACTGGAAAGAGTATTGCTTTCTGTTCCATCAACGGTCTCGCGGATGGTCACCATGGTTCTGGGATTGCCCTTGGCCTTGAGGATCAATTTGATGGCAGCCAAATCTTCTTCCAGTTTGGTTTCTTCAACCACGGCGCTCACTTTCACGCGTGTAATGTTATCGGCGCCAACATTTTCTTCTATGATTTCGTAAGATTTGACATATCCTTCTACTTTGGAATAGATCTGGTCCTCCACTAATTGAAAATTCTTGACCAGCGATTCAGAGGTCACCATCACTCCAACAGCCCTTTCCACGGCGTTCCTGAGCGCTTTATTGACGGCTTCATCATGAGCTGCGGCCGTATTTCCAGCGGCCATGCCGGCTCCTTCTACGGTTTTTTCAGCAGCTTGGATTCCGCTTGCTGCAATAAAAAGCCATAGACAGCATCCTGCGATTCGGTTCCATTTTTTCATGTTATTATCTCTCCTTCTTTCGTTTATTCTTCTTTTTTTTCTGGCGATGTTTGCACCTGACCGGTTTCGTCTAAGAGGTTCTGCCATTCGGATTGCTGAATTTCAATGATCTTGTTATCCACGTCAACAACCGTTACTCCCTCTGTCTGAGAAGGAAGCGGTTTTTGTTCCATGACTTGTTTCACT
>JAFGBW010000210.1 GCA_016932965.1 Candidatus Auribacterota bacterium | reverse complement strand
GAAGATGATTTCCAGAAAGCTGGAATCCTATTACAGTAAAAAGAAAAGTTCAGCGGTCCGGTATCATGCTCTTTCTCCGCTGATCAGTTCCTGCCGCGGTCTTTTATCCGCGCTGGCCTGGTATGGAAATCCAGGAGAAACCGAAGCCATGGCTGCTTTCAGGGCTGGAATGGCCAGGATTCAAAAGGAGGATCTCCAGATCGAGGCAAGGGAGATTTGTTCCTTGAAAACGGTGGATGCATCGCTGCAGCAGATCAAACAGGCGTCTTTTTCCATAAAAAAGATCATTCTGGATTCCTGCACCGCTTGCGCTGTTCGGGATGGTAAAGTGACGGTTGAGGAAGCGGAATTATTGAGAGCCATTGCAGACACGCTTGATTGTCCTGTTCCGCCATTTCTGGAATGATTTAATGTTTTGGTTCATACAAGGGATGTGTTAACTTTACCTTTGGCAATTAATTCCGTATTCACCGCCACAGGATTTGGATTGGCAAAGTTTGACAGTTACGGGAGCATCAAAAATTAGTTTTCGCCACGGAGGAAATTGGAAAAAATTTTGAGTGTTGAGTCATGAGATGGAATGATGAGATTTTAACTCAACCCTCACAACTCTTTTTGTCCTCCGTGATCTCCGTGGTGGAATAAAAATATTAAACATAATAAATGATATCAATTTTATACCACATTGACTGGTTCATATTAAAGAGGCTTTAAGAAGATAACCATTTCAAGCCCCCACATCTGGTGGAGGCAACTGACTTTCAACCGGCGATACATGCAAGGAGCAACATATGGCTAACAAGGCAGGATTCGATAATGACAAATATCTCGCTGAACAGACATCGGCCATTCTGGAAAGAGTACAGCGTTTTAACAACAAGCTTTACCTTGAATTCGGCGGAAAAATACTTTATGACATGCATGCCGCCCGCATCCTGCCTGGCTTTGATCCCTGCGTCAAGATGCGTCTTCTTCAGGAATTGCAGAAGAAATCAAAAATAGATGTAATCCTGGCCATTTATGCCGGAGATATTGAACGCAAGAAAATTCGCGCTGATTTCGGGATCACCTATGATTCAGATGCTTTAAAGCAGATCGATGATTTTTCGGATTGGGGCATCCCCGTCAATTCCGTTGTGATTACCCGTTTTGAGGATCAGCCTGCCGCAACCCTTTTTAAAAACAAGCTTGAACGCCGTGGCATCCGGGTCTATACGCACAGAAAAACCAGGGGTTATCCTACCGATGTGGACACGATTGTCAGTGATGAGGGGTATGGTGCCAATCCTCATATAGAAACTTCTTCTCCGATAGTCGTGGTCACAGGGCCCGGACCCAACAGCGGAAAACTGGCCACCTGTCTTTCACAGCTTTATCATGATCATAAAAAAGGGATCCATTCAGGATATGCCAAATTTGAAACTTTTCCGATCTGGAACATCCCCTTGAAACATCCTGTGAATGTCGCCTATGAAGCGGCTACGGCTGATATTAGAGATTACAACTGCATAGATCATTTTCATCTTGAAGCCTACAACGTCCAGACCATCAATTATAACCGCGATGTGGAAGTGTTTCCCGTTCTCAAGCGGATTTTAAAAAAGATAACCGGAGAGGAACTGATTTACCAATCGCCTACGGACATGGGAGTGAACCGCGCCGGATTCGGGATCGTGGATGATACCGTGGTGAGAGAGGCCTCTATTCAGGAGGTCATCCGGCGATATTTCCGATATGCCTGCGAGTATGCAATCGGATTCGTTGACAAGGAAACGGTTCAAAGGGTGCAGCTTTTGATGGAAGATCTGGGTATAGAACTGGAGAACAGACTGGTTGTAACACCTGCCAGGAAGGCTTCAGATACATCCCGTGAAAAGGGAAAAGGAAACGAAGGCATATTCTGCGGTGCGGCCATTGAACTGCCGGACGGAACCATCATGACGGGTGAGAATTCTTCCATGATGCATGCCGCATCCAGTTTGGTCATGAATGCGGTGAAATTCCTGGCCGAGATTCCTGATAAAATCCATCTGCTTCCCCCCGCCATCATTGATAAAATCGCCCATCTTAAAAAAGACATACTCAAAGGAAAAAAAGTCAGTCTCGATCTGGAGGAGACGCTGGTTGCTCTTTCCATAAGCGCCCTGACCAATCCGGCTGCCGAGATGGCTCTTCAGAAGCTCAAAGAATTAAAAGGATGCGAGGTCCATATGACCCACATCCCCACTCCAGGGGATGAGGCTGGATTGAGGAAACTAGGAGTGAATCTGACCGCAGAACCTAACTTTTCATCCAAATCGCTGTTCATCACCTGATTAAATATTTTATATTGACAGGATTAAGTTTTTAAATTAAAATACTACTAAAATGATAGAGTTAGTATATATTAATAGTTATCATCTCCAATGAAAGGAATAAGAATATGCCGCACACATTAAAAGATGAAACTCTTTTGCTTCATGCAGGGCATGAACCGGACACAGCCACTGGTGCGCGTGCTGTACCGATTTATCAAACCACTTCTTACAAGTTTAAAAGCACGGAACATGCCGCCAATTTATTTGCTTTGAAGGAAGCTGGGAATATATACACCCGCTTGATGAATCCAACGACTGATGTTTTTGAAAAAAGGATAGCTGCGCTTGACAAAGGGATTGGGGCGCTGGCATTGTCAAGCGGACAATCCGCCATAACGATTGCGCTTTTAAATATTGCCCAGGCTGGGGATGAAATCGTTTCAGCGGATAATCTCTATGGAGGGACGCATACCCTTTTACATTATACGTTCCGGAAACTGGGGATCCAGGTGAAATTTGTCAAATCAAATGATCTGGATTCTTTTCAGAAAGCGATCACCGGAAAGACCAGGGCCATTTACGCTGAGTCCATCGGTAATCCGAAATTGGATGTGGCGGATTTGGAAGGCTTGTCGAACGTGGCGCATCAAAATAATCTTCCGCTGGTTCTGGATAATACGGTTTCACCCTATTTATTAAAGCCTTTTGATTTCGGAGCGGATATCATTGTGTATTCCGCGACGAAATTTATCGGCGGACATGGAACGTCCCTTGGAGGCGTGATCGTGGATTCAGGAAAGTTCGACTGGACTGTAAAGGAAAATGGAAAAAGCAAGTTTTCCCTGATCGCTGATCCTGACCCGAGTTATCACGGGATCAACTTTGTCGAGGCTTTGAAACCTTCCGGTAATACTGCCTATATTACCAAAGCAAGGGTCGTTTTACTCAGGGATTTGGGCGCCGCTGTATCCCCGTTTAATTCATTTTTATTCCTGCAGGGATTGGAAACCCTGCATTTAAGGATGGTACGGCATTCCGAGAACGCGCTAAAGGTGGCTGAATTTTTGGAAAAACATCCCAAAGTGTCCTGGGTGAATTATCCGGGATTGAAAACAAGCACGGAATTTGAAAGAACGAAAAAATATCTGCCCCGCGGGTCCGGCGGGATCCTTGGTTTTGGAATAAAGGGCGGATTGAGCGCCGGAAAAAGATTCATTGATCATTTGAAGCTGGTTTCGCATCTGGCGAATATCGGCGACGCCAAAACCCTGGCGATTCATCCTGCCAGCACCACCCACCAACAGCTGACCGAAGAGGAACAGCTCTCTACAGGCGTGACACAGGATTTTATACGGCTTTCCATCGGGATTGAGAATGTTGAAGATATCCTGGCGGATATTGAAGCGTCTTTGAACCAGATATAAGGAGAACGGATCATGGCCAATATCTATGCGGATATAACAAAAACCATCGGAAATACGCCACTTGTCCGTCTCAACCGTATTACAGCTGGCCTGCACGCAAAAATATTAGTGAAAGTAGAATCTTTCAATCCTTTATCAAGCGTGAAAGACAGAATAGGCGTGGCCATGATTGAGGCGGCTGAAAAACAGGGTTTGCTAAAAAATAAATCCGTGATCATTGAGCCGACCAGCGGCAACACGGGTATAGCCCTGGCTTTTGCTGCCGCGGCCAAGGGGTACCGCCTTATCCTGACCATGCCTGATACCATGAGCATTGAACGAAGACAGTTGCTGAAACTTTTTGGCGCTGAAGTCGTGTTAACAGAAGGGGTAAAAGGCATGAAAGGCGCTATAGATAAGGCCCGGGAGCTGCATCAAAGCATCAATGGAAGTTTCATGCCCCAGCAGTTCAATAATCCGGCCAATCCTGAAATACACAGAAAAACCACCGCAGAGGAAATCTACAGGGATACCGACGGGAATGTGGATGTGTTTGTCGCAGGTGTCGGAACAGGCGGCACCCTCACCGGGGTCGGGGAAGTCTTAAAGAAAAAAAATCCCCATTTAAAGGTATTGGCAGTGGAACCTGCGGATTCTCCGGTCCTATCCGGGGGAACTCCCGGAATGCATCAGATTCAGGGAATAGGAGCCGGTTTTGTCCCGGAAGTTTTAAACCGCTCGATCATCGATGAAATTGTCCAGGTCTCCCATACCAATGCCGGAGATACGGCACGGATTCTGGCAAAACAGGAGGGGATTTTAGCCGGGATTTCCGGCGGAGCCGCTCTTTGGGCCGCGATCCACATAGCTAAACGGACAGAATTGAAAGGAAAAACCATTGTGGCTCTTCTTCCTGATTCCGGTGAACGGTATCTTTCAACATGGCTTTTTCAGGAAGAACCCTAGTATGAAAATCACGTTCAAAGGGGATTATGCCCTGAAAACAGTCCTGGATTTGGCCCTGAATCATAACAGGAACCTCTCTAAGATTCCTGATATGGCCAGGCGGCTGGATATCCCAAGAAAATTTTTGGAACAGATCTTACTGGAATTGAAAAAAGGCGGGTTCGTAAACAGCAAAAGAGGAAAAGAGGGGGGATTTTATCTCGCAAAAGACCCTTCCAGCATCAAACTGGGAGACGTGATTCGGTTTATTGACGGTCCTATTGAGCCCATTGGCTGTGTTCGTGCTTCCTATAAGGGATGCAGGGATATTCATCATTGTGTTTTCAAAAAAATCTGGTGTAAAACGACGAAGGCTCTATTGGACATAGTTGACCGGATCACATTTGAAGACCTGGTCCAGGATGTCACCGCAGGAAAGGCGGCTTTGAGTTATAGTATTTAGACAACTACGGTCCGGTAAGAAATATAATCATCCCGATTATTTCATGAAGAATTTTTTTAACCATTAAACACACGAAAAAAAGAAAAGAATATTCTTATCTCTTCCTTTAGTGTAATTCGTGTGTTTCGTGGTCAAAAATTCTTCCTCTCTTCTCTTAAAAATATATCAAAAATTGTTATATGTGGTGAACAATCCGGGTCATGAGTCAAACATCATGCATCAAAAAATAACAACTCATAAGTAGAGCCTGTCCTGAACTCCGTTCGGGACAGGCTCTACTTAATAGCAATGCTATGAGGTAACAGGCTTCTTAAGAATTCTGGAATCATCCAGACTCCTGAATTCCCCCGTTAAATGATTTTGACAAAGAAAGTGATGTAGGCGCCGGTTACAATGGCCATTCCGTAAGGAATGGAAAGGGGGGGGCAAGAATGGGCGGCGGCAGGGTCGGCGGGGTTTTCTTTAAAACGCATATGGGACACCCTGTGGAATAGAGTCCGTGTCCGTATCCAGCCTTCTTTGATTTTTCCTTTGATGAGGAGAAGTCCCAACGCCATGATCAGACCAACCAGGGCTGTATACCAGTAACAATAGATGATGAATCCCGCTCCTCCCAGGGCTCCGACCATTCCCATGAGCTTGACATCTCCTCCGCCCATGCCGCCCATGCGGTGGAGGACATAGAAAGGGAAAAAACCGATGGCCCATCCCAGCATGCTTCCTGCAAGGCCAGTCAGACCCCTGCAGAAAAAAGAAATGATGATTGCCGCTGCGGTCACTGTCAGAGTGAGCCAGTCGGGAATGGTTCCGTTTTTCAGGTCCAGGTAAGCAGCAATAATTAAGGAAACAAAAAAGAGAACAATCTGGATGTGGTACAATGCTACTTTCTGTACTGTGCCAGATTGCCTCGTTGTGTTTCTTCTGTATTGGCTTGTGTGACAGCCGTTGTCTTTGTCGTGGAAGCCTGACCCGAAATAGATCTTGTCATGGAAGCAAAACCCGCCTTGATCTGCTGGCCGAAAAGTGAAACGATCACGATGGCAGATAAGGCGATCAATCCGACAATGATGATGTATTCAGTCATCCCCTGGCCTTTTTTTCTTTTGAATCCGAACATGATTTCCTCCTTTATGATTGAGAATAGAGTTGAAATATTTTCCCTGATAATTTCTTGTATTTTATAATGAAACTGTAAAATAGATAAAGAGTTTTTTTTAGGGAAAGCTCTGGGCCAGGAGGAAATAGATGCCCTGAACATAGTTATTGGTTGTGATCACCAGCAAGCGGATTTCCAGAAAAATGATCAGCACGCAAAAGGTGATCAGGACAACATACTCCACCATGACCTGGCCGCGGGAGTTAATCAATGTTTGTCTTAATGTTCTGCTAAGTGATTTCATCTGTTCTATCCATTGACGTATTATTAGGATTAAGAATTGAGAATTAGAAAGAACATTATTTTGCTTAAAGAAGAAAGGTTTTCAACCTATTCTTCCGGTCTTAAATTAAGCATTTATTTCAAAGAATAAGCTATTCTTTTTTTCATTCTCAATTCTTCATTTTCAATTCTCAATTTATCTCATTCCCTTATTTCCATTTTTTGTATCACCGTGCGGACCGGTTTCAACAGTTCCCTGAAGACATAAAAATTCATTTCTTTCTCTGATTTTGAAAAAACAGCGTACGAGAGGGGATGCTCCATTTTATTTTCAGCGAGTTTCCAACCATTTTTTTGTTCTCTTTGAACGGTTAGACTGAAGGCATTTTTTATCCCCATATTCTCGATCCAGGAAATGTTTTTCCATGCTCCGTTTTTAATAGTACGGCCTTCCACACACAAGTTTTTCAGGGAAGGATCACGGTTCTTGATTATTTTGTCCGGGAAAGAGATGGCTGTGGCAAAAATCTCTGTTTCCTGTCCGGGTGAATTTTTCCGGACAAATACATTCAGGAAACGTTTTTGTTTCCAGTCAATGGCTTCAACATTGCCCTGGTTGTTTTCTACCTGGCTCATGACTAATAATCCATGATCCTGCCATGTGTTTTGATACCATTCTAAAACATCCTCAGTCTTATAGGTGCAAAGCATTTGATAGTATGCAAAAGGCATTCCTTGAACTTTCATTTCATTTTGACTGAAAGACAACAGGTTATGGGATTTTCCGTAAATCAGAAGAGGATCTTTTTTAAAGGATTTGTATTGTTTATTAAATGGAGAAGGAAACAAATCCGAAGAAGAATTCCCAATGATGTTCACTCGGTCAGGAGTATGAACAAGACCCCAGCCTATTCCCAGACAGAATATGATGATCCCGACAGAAATGATGATGATGGTGTGTCTGGTGTTCAACTTCTGTTTCCTGATGGCGGGACAGCCGAAAGATTGACCCTTGGTTCATCCGGGCCGATTTTCCATCCCAGGATCTGGAATTGAAATATTTTCCGGACAAAATTGGCGATGCTTCCACCGGTGATGTCCAGAAGCCCGAACCAGGCTCCTGCAACCCTGTCTATCACGTCACCTTTGATGGCGTTTTCGGTCGGGTGCCTTGAATCCCATGAGTCCGTCACCAGGCTTTCCCTCAATGTCCAGCTGATCGAGCCCGGAATGACATCCCCCCCCGGAATCAGGTCGTTGATCCTGAAACTCCAGGATAAGGGAGCGTTCTGCTGCACTGTTGCCTTCCATTTTCCCCTGTTGTTCAGACCAAAAAGGGCGATCATCCGGGATGCAGTCCAGCCCAGGGCTCCGTCCAGGGTGGATTGTTCGGAGAGAGTTACCCCAGCGGTTCCGCCTTTTGATCTGGCAATGTTTTGCGCGTCCCCCTGTACCAGGTATGTCCATCTGGGGTCCTGATTGTCGGATTTATTGTGCCGGGCATCCACTTTTTCCCATACCGCGTAATGGGCGGCCTGGATTCCCTGGTACCTCATGATAAAAACATTGTACATGTCCCAGATGATGCCGAGCATCACAATGATGATCGGCGCTATGATCAGCAGCTCAGCCAGGGCAGCCCCTTTTTTTCTATGAATGAATTTATTTTTTTCCATGTATTTACTCATCCTGACATATCATTTTTCATTCTCAATTCTTCATTCTTAATTATTATTTTAATGCCGGTATGGATCAAACAGCCATAATGAAATTTTGTTCGGCAAAGGGTAGGCGTCCGTCTCTTTCGTGGTTTCCAGAGCGACCAGTTCGGCATGCCAGAACGGATTGAAAATGTTGGCTTCTTTCTTTTCATTGGTCAATTTCTGATGGCGGGAGGAATTGGGTTCCGGGTCCTCGTACCTGGCCACTGCCTTGGACTTGACTTTCAAATCCCTGGCGGGAACCGTGAAAAGATTGTAATTCGTCATTCCGAACAGGCCTGACTGGAAAAAATGCTTGTATAAAATCGGGCTCAGCTTGCCGGAAGGCTTTTCAGCCGCGGCATAGATCCCCACGCTGTTGTTTTTTCCGGTTTTAAATTTGAAGAATTTGATGTTGTTCCAGTTGATGGTGCGTTTTGCGGTGAAGCTCTGGATATTGATTTCTTTTCGTTTGGGGTATGGAATAAACCAGCGGATAACGATAATACGCATGACAAAAAAGGCAGTGTCCTTGCTTGAAATTCCGTCATTGTTGATGGTGATGTTGCCTTTGATCCCTGCATTGATGGGAACATAGAACAGCCATAATTCAGCCCACCTGGGTAAAGCCAGATACGTTCGTCTTGCGATAGGAATCTGGCCTTCTCTCTGGCCTTTGGTCCAGGGTGAGACTGTTTCCCTCGTGACATACTGAAGATCTTCCTTTTTCCCCTGCTGGATGATGGCGGTATGGTTAGCTATATTGATCAATCTGGCAGCAGAAAGTAATCCGGAGTTTAGTTTTATATCCGGGTCCGCATCATGGGCCACCTCCTGCATGGCGCTGTTTAATTTAATCTGGATGTATCCCATCATCAGGTACTCGGCCAGGGAATTGGTGGAAATGGCGATGTCCCAGAAGGAACTGTCCTTGATCGTTTTGATGATGTCCTTGAGCGTGGACAAGACCTGGGAAATGGCTGAGGCGATTGGAGCGACCGGAGGGATGATTCTCAAGTATCCGATGATCGTCGCCCAGGCGTCCAGATGAGACTGGGCGGCTGTCAGGTATGCCAGAAAAGAAATCTGCGCCACGATCGCCCGGTTGCAGTACGCCGTGTAGTTCAGGCATCTCGCCTCCCATACCGCCCCTGAATAGGCGGCATCATCGGCAATCTGCTGAATCCGGATACGCTCTCCAACCAGGGTGCCGATATTGAAAACGGTCACCATTCCGATCAGGAAAAGGGGCCAGGTAATGGCAAACAGAACCAGCATCTGACCTTTTCTCTTTTTTCGAACAGGAAAGCGTTCCTCGAAAGGAGCCGGTTTTTCATGAGTTTGGTGATGGTCCGGTGCAAATTCGTTCATGGGAGTGAATCCTTGGAACGGGTCGTGATTCTTAGGAAATAATCAGCGTACATGGGAATGCGCATGTTGCCGGCAGTGGTGAACCCTAAAAATTGCGGAGAGGTGACCCCCACCGTATCATGGACAGCGAGATTGAAATTTAAAAATTCATAAAACAAACGGTTGGCCACCGG
>JAFGBW010000209.1 GCA_016932965.1 Candidatus Auribacterota bacterium | reverse complement strand
TTTTATATTCAAAAGCCATTGAACTGGGACTGGATTACATCAAAAGATGCCAGACTGAAATCGCCAGAAGGAATCATCGCGGTGATGTTGACGGCGCTTTGAAGGAGTACGGCTATATCCAGAAAATGTTTTATAGACTCATTCCGCTTTTTTATGACCGGGGTGTCATTAAATCTTTGAAAAAGGATTATCAGGGTTCCCTGGACGATTTCCAGATGGTGGTCAAATATCAGCCTGAAAATCTGAAAGTCCATTTCAGATGCGGCGTTCTCAAACGAAGGATAAACGATCTCAAAGGTGCTGAAGAAGCTTTCACCCGCGTCATACAGATCAATCCTGAACATATCAGGGCTTATTATAACAGGGCCAGGATTCACCAGCTGATGAGAAACACGGATCAGGCTATTTCTGATTACAAATCGGCTTTAAAAAAAGACCCGGGTCAACCCAATTCCCATTTAAAAAAGGCCCTGTTTTTATCTAAAAAAGGCGATAAGGAAAATGCCATCAGGGAATTAGACAAAGCCATCAATAAAACAAAAGACATCATCAAATCCTTTCATCAGGAAAGAAAAGAGGAAGGGGAAAATGAGTCGGGAATTCTTTCCAGGAAACTGGGGATCCCTTTGGCCCGTTTCTATTTATATCGCGGTGACGCGGAAAAAACCATCGGAATGCTTGAGGAAGCGGAACGGGACTATTCATCGGTTATCCTTCTGGAACCTTCCCATATCTGGTCTTATATAAAAAGAGGGGAGGTGCGGGCGGAAAAGAAAGATTTCAGCGGCGCGATCCAGGACTGGTCGTTTGTCCTGGAAAAGAAACCCGGCCAAACTCATCTTCATTATAAGCTGGGGCTGATTAAGAATGAATTGAACGACTGGCAGGGGGCCGCGAACGAATTTTCGAAAATCCTTCAGGAGGAGCCATACAATATTCCGGTTTATCTGAAACGCGGTCAAACCCTGGCCAAAAAAGGCGACTTGGCTCTTGCGGAAAAAGATTTTTCCAAGGTCATTGAGTTCAAATCTGAAGAACCTTCTTTGTATTATCAAAGAGGCATGGTCCGGCATTTAAACCGCCAGCATGAAGGCGCCCGTGAGGATATCCGGAAAGCGATCCAACTGGATCCGGAAGGCCCTCATCAGTTATTGGCTTCGGCCCGATCAAAAGAAGAGGCCGGGGATTTTTCCGCGGCTGTCTCCATTTATTCAGCGGCCATTTTGAAAGCCTGTTCTGTCCTGTCCCTGTTTGGGGCAGACCGTTTCCAGGAAACACTTCCGATTTCGCGGGATTGGGGCAAGAAAGACCTTTCCGTCGCCGATTCACTCGGATTGCCGCTTTTGTCCTGTCACTTCCGTCGCGGCCTGGCCTATCTTCTCTCTGGACAATGGGAGGAAGCGATTCAGGATTTCACATCCGTTATTGAACACCAGCCCGCAAGGGAAGAAGCTTATCTTAAAAGAGGGGAGGCCAGGAGGAAAAAAGGCGACATCAAGGAATCCATCAAAGACTTCAATAAAGCGCTTGAATTGAATCCGAAGAATGACATGACCTATATGATGAGAGGACTTTCCATGGAACATAAAAAGGACATGGATTCAGCCATCAAAGATTACTCCAAAGCCATCAAACTGAATCCCCTCTTTGCCTCCCATCATACGCGTAATGGTATGGCCATGAGCAAAAAGCAGCTTTATGAAGGGGCCTTGTTTTCCCTGAGCAAAGCGATCAGTCTGAATAAAAATGAAGCCGAGGCCTATCATGGGATCGCTCTGATTCAAGCCACCTGTCCGGTTGAAAAATATCGCGACCGGATCAAATGTCTTGAAAATGCGTCCAGGGCGGTTGAAATCGATCACGGTTGTGTTGAATATCTTCAGACCCTGGCCATAGCCTATTCCATCAACGGAAAGCCGGACAAGGCGTTAGAATTACAGGAAAAAATAGTTCAACACAACCCTTCAGGCGAATCGAAAATTCTTTTGGAAACCTTCAGACAGAATAAAAGCTGGTATCAATACGCAGAAACACGCCGGGAAGCCAGTGAAAAAACAGGGAAAACAGGGTAATTTGAGGATCACGAGCGGGAAGTTCAAAGGAAGAACCATTGACTGGAAACAAACGCTCCCTTTGCGTCCGACTCTGGAAAAAGTCAGACAGGCCGTTTACAACATGTTGGGCAATGATTTGAAGGGGATCGCTTTCCTGGATTTATTCAGCGGAACAGGCGTCCATGGGTTTGAAGCATTGAGCCGCGGGGCTGAACAGGTCGTCTGGATTGAACAAAATCCTTTATCATGCAGGGACATCCTCAGGAATGCGGAGAAATTGAATATCCCGTCCTCGTCCATCCGGGTCTGCTGCGGACATGTCCAAACAGTCCTTCCGCGTTTACAAGGGCGGGTTTTTGACTGCATCTACATGGATCCTCCCTATCACAAAGAAAAAAAAACGGCCGTTTCTGAAGAGGTGTATGCGTGCACATCGGATTTGATCATCACTCATCAATTGCTGGACCGCCGGGGGCTTCTGATCACTGAATATGCAGTCAATCATCCGATCGATTTGCCTTTATTTCATTTGGTTGATGAAAGAAAATACGGAACTGTCGGCATCCGGTTATGGAAAATCAAAGGTGAATCATGATCAATAAAATCATAGAAATGGTGAAATCCCTTGCCTTGACCCGCGGCGAAAAAAGGACAGATCCGTCTGTTTTTAATGACCTGCTCGCCCAGAAAACAGACTGGACGCCTCTGAAAAGGGGCGGCTGCAATTTCAGAACACACCGCCTCATGCGGATCAATCCAAACCGGGTTGAATTCAGGCCGACCGTTTTTGCCATGGTTTTTTATGGCATATTTCTTTTTATAGGGCTGGCTCTTCTGGTTGGTTTTTCAACCCTGTTATCGGTTAAAGGCGCTCATTCTTTCAACGGGCCGGTATGGGTGCCTTATATCATCGGGACGGTTTTTTCATTTGTCGGCGGTCTTTTGTTTTACTACGGCACAAAACCCATCGTGTTTGACCAGGAGAGCATGATGTACTGGAAGGGGAGAATGAATCTGTATGAACTGTCCCGGACCCAATCGTTCAAAGACCATTGTGAACTCAAGCAGATCCATGCCATTCAGCTGATCTCCGAATATTGCAGGGGAGATAAAAGTTCTTATTACAGCTTTGAGTTGAACCTGGTCCTTCATGACGGAACACGGCTGCAGGTTGTGGATCACGGATCATCTGAAAAACTCATTGAGGATGCCAATACTCTGGCGG
>JAFGBW010000208.1 GCA_016932965.1 Candidatus Auribacterota bacterium | reverse complement strand
CAATGGCATCCTCCACGGAAACAGGAGTGGCGATCAATGAATCATAAATATGCTGATGGACCATCTTTACAAAAGTGCCGTAAAGACACTCAAAAGTTGCAGACATCATGACAGAAGACATCAACACGCCCGGCACCAGATAATGAAGATAAGATTTTCCGCCCAGCCCCCCCATATACGCCCCCATCCCAATACCAAATGTGATGAGATAAAAAAGCGGCTGCCCCAGGCTGACAAGAAAGGTGGTGAAAATAAACCGCCTGTAAGAAATCAGATTGCGCATAAAAACATGATAGATTCGATAAGAGAGATTCATTCCTGAAGACTCCTTCCTGTGAGTTTAAGAAAAACATCTTCAAGCGTGGAGGGCCGGTTCAAGACCTTGGTAAGATTCAATTCCACAATGCGTTTTTTAAGCGGAAAACCGTCGTCGCAATACAAATACAGCGTATCACCGGCACGCTCATGGCCGATATAAAGACCCATCAGAGAATCAAGCAAAGTCTTGTCTTCCTCCTGCGGGATCCTCACTTCAATGACTTCCTTGCCTATTTCATCCTGAATCATCTTCTGAGGGCACCCCAGTCTGAGGATCCGGCCTTCATTCAAAATAACGATGCGGTCGCACAACTGTTGCGCCTCTTCCATATACTGAGTTGTGAGAATGAGGGTCGTTCCCTTTTTCTTCAAGCTTCTCAAACGTTGCCAGATAAGATGCCTGGCCTGCGGATCCAAACCCGTAGTCGGTTCATCGGCAATGATGAGCTTGGGCTGGTTGAGCATGGAACGGGCAATCAAAAGTCTTCGTTTCATACCGGTAGACAATTCGTCAATCCGGCACCTGCTCTTATTTGTCAATTCAATGAATTCCAATAATTCTCCGATTCTTTTTTTAGCAACAGAACGCGGAATATCAAAAAAAGCCGCAAAAACAGA
Organism: Candidatus Auribacterota bacterium; assembly: GCA_016932965.1. GTDB lineage: Bacteria > Auribacterota > JAFGBW01 > JAFGBW01 > JAFGBW01 > JAFGBW01. Next base: position 9,286 of record JAFGBW010000208.1, on the reverse strand, counting down.
TAAATTCTCATACACGGTCAGATCCGGATCCAGCGTGATTTCCTGAGGAATAACGCCTGTCATTTTTTTGATGATCCGGCTCTCGATACTGGCCCTCTCTCCAAAGACAACAATGGTACCGGAAGTGATGGGTGAAACACAATGAATCATCCGGACCGTGGTTGATTTGCCGGCACCGTTCGGCCCTAAAAAACCAAAGCATTCCCCTTCGGAAATATCAAAGGAAATACCATTCACAGCCGTGAAATTTCCATATTTCTTTATCAAATTTTCAGCAGAAACAGCTTTAATCATGACTCATTCATCCAACTAGAGCGTTTATTTTTTATCCATTTGAGTAAAAATCATCCAGATATTTTAATAAAATTATCTCCCCCGCTGGCCTCAGGGCGTTGTGCCTTTTAAAAAAAACTCATGCCTTTCCTAAGCCTCTTTCACTATGTTCCGCATTTTTTCGGACTGGGAACAACATATGCTTCTTCTTTTTATTATGAATGTTTAAACAAAAACTCCATAATAAAGGAGAATAAAATGAAAAATAAATATCATGTCGCGCGAATCTGCTTATTCGTTGGAGTATGTTTAGTCATGAATAGTTCTGTTTTTGCTTCTGAATGCCGGATCAAAGGGGAAGAGGGAAAATGGTTTCTGGAGGTGGATCAAAAACCCTTTGAATTAAAAGGGGCCGGATGCGGCATGGCCACAGGAGAGGATGGATGCGATTATTTTGCTTTGGCAGAAGAAATGGGAGCCAATACAGTTCGGACCTGGGGAATTGACCAGGGAAACAAGACCTATCTGGATGAAGCCGAAAAACACCATCTAAAAGTGGATGCGGGAATCTGGTTCCCGCATTGTAACAAGCAGAGAAAACAGAAAGTCTTCAGCTATATTAATAATACGGAGAGACTAAACTCGCTGGAAAAAGAGACCCTGGATTACGTGAACAAATACAAGTCTCATCCGGCTGTGATCATGTGGAATCTTGGCAATGAGGTACTTTTCTTCACCAATGAAGAGGAGGAAAAAATTGCCTTCTGCCGGTTTCTCGAAAACATGGTTCAAAAAGTAAAACAGGCGGATCCGGACCATCCGGTACTTTACACCTGTGCCGGGTCCGCTAACATGGCCTATCTTAAAAAATACGCGCCCGGCCTGGACATGATCGGTTTCAATACGTACGGAGGAGTCGAATATCTGCACGAAGAATGGAAAAGACTGGAATTTTCCATTCCTTACCTGATTACGGAATTCGGGCCTACTGGACCATGGGATTGTCCGAAGGACCAGTTTGATAAATCCATTGATCAGGCCGATTATGAAAAATCATTCGCCTATCAGCTGATCCTGGAAGAAGCTGAGCAGTTCAAAGGGTCCTGCTTAGGGCTATTTGCTTTTCATCTGGGTGACACAACGCAAGAGTCCCTGTCCTGGTGGAATTTAACCTGGGGCAAACACAAGAGGGAATCGTTCTATACGATTCAAAAATTCTATACAGGCAGAGAATGCAAAAACAAACCCCCTATATGCACACAAGTGGAATTGAACAAATATCTTGTTAAACCGGGAGAAAGAATGACTGCCATGATTACAGCCCGGGATCCGGGAAAAGCCCGCCTTTCCTATGATATCCGGGTCAGTACAGCTTATGAAAACATCCTGGAATATAAACCCAATACCATCATACCCCTTAAGACCACTCCGCGCGCAAACAAGGTTGAATTCGAAGCCCCCAGAAAACCTGACACATACAAAGTTCACGCCCTTGTTTTTGATAAAACCGGCAATGTGGCGATCCGAACGGTTTCATTCAGGGTGGAAAACAAAAAAAGAATTTAAATTCATTCCGAATAACTTTTCGAGACATGCCTTTTTAACAGGAAGCGGTTCCATCATCATAGACCGTTCGGATGTCATCCTTTATTCAGGCTTATCCAAACACAGCCATTGTTCGATCCTGCGAATCAGCTCTTCCGGAACAAATGGCTTGATTAAAACATCTTTTGCGCCAAGAGCCATGGCCTCGTTGACATCCTCATTACAGCTCCTGGCTGTCATGACCAGTATGGGAGTATTCTTGAACTTGGGATTTTCCCTCACTCTGGAGATGAATTGAAAACCATTCATCCCTGTCATGATCAAATCCACCAGGATCAAGTCGACATGTATTCCTTTTTCTTCCAGTTTCATTATACCGGTCTCTCCACTCTCAGCCATTAAAACGGAACAATTTTTAAGTTTCTGCTTCAGATTCATCTGCAGCAACTTCCGCAGGAATTCATCATCATCCACAATCAAGATTTGTCTGGTTTCTGGCATTTATTCAATTTCTCTGGACGGAATTCCTAAATACTTCTTGTTTCTTCTTAAATAGGCCGGGATATCCAAATCCTCCTCATTGGAAGACTGAAAAGGGCCTTCAAAAAGAGCGCTGCCGTCTCCAGGAGGATGAGGATGCAAACGCAACGATTCTGCTTTTGATTCAGTCTCTTTTGGAGCCTGATGATATGGCGCCATAATGCGGGAGGTATCGTCCACGCTTTCCTCAATACCGGTGGCAATCAGCGTGATCATCACCTTATCCCCGACGGAAGCATCAATGTTGGCTCCGAAAATGATGTTCGCATCATCATGAATTGTGGTCTGCAGTTTCCTGATACAGCGAGTCACTTCATGAAGGGTCAAATCCACACCACCCACGACATTCACCAAAAGCCCCTTGGCCCCCTTTAATTTTCTGGATTCAGCCAGAATATTTGATAAAGCCGCGTCCACTGCATTGACGGCCCTGTGTACCCCCATTCCCTCCCCGAATGAAATCAGTGAAGGGCCTGGGATTGACATGACGGAACGGACATCCGCGTAATCCAGATTAATGAGCCCTGGTTCCAAGATCATTCTGGTTAAAGACTTCACAGCCTCCATCAATAGAAAATCCACTTTTTTAAAAGCATCCAGAAGGGAAGTGTCCTCCGTGATCATGGCGTAAAGTTTTTCATTAGGGATAACGATCAGGGTATGGACATGACTTCTCAATTCGTCCAATCCGGCCAATGCGTTTCTTGTTCTCTGCCGTCCCTCAAACTCAAAAGGTGTCGTGACAAAAGCAATCACCAGTTTCCCCATCTGACGCGCCGCCTGAGCTATAACCGGCGCAGCCCCGGTCCCGGTTCCACCGCCCATTCCGGCCGTGATGATGCATATATCCGTATTCTGAAGGGAATCCTGAATTCTATCCAGACTTTCCTCAGCTGCCTGACGCCCGATGGAAGGATTGGCGCCTGCTCCCAAACCGCTCGTGGCAAGCTCCCCAATCTGAATTTTCTCCTCGGCCGCGCACCGGCCCAAACTCTGGATATCCGTATTCACCGCTGCAAAAGCAACTTTCTGCATCTGCATCCTCACCATTGTATCCACGGCATTGCAGCCCCCTCCGCCTATTCCCAATACCTTGATCCTCACCTGAAATAATCCTTTCTTTGTATCAAACAGCATCATCCCCATACGAATCTCCTTTTATAATAAATAGGTTTAATTGATCTATCTTTTTATTCTCAATTCAGTTGTATCATCCTTTTCTGAAAAAACTTTTTATCCAATCGGTGAATTCCTTCATTCTCTTTTTTCTATTAACGACCGGCTTGTTTTTTCTTCTCATTTGCAGGCCAAACTCAAGCAATCCAAGGGACGTGGCATAAACAGGGGAATCCAACGAAGGATTCAATCCCGTAATCCCCTTGAGTTTCCCAATCTGGACAGGCACATTGAAAACACGGGTCGCCAATTTATCTATATTTTTAAGAAGTGACGTGCCTCCTGTCAAAACAACACCGGAACCGATTTTCTCGCTCAAGGCGGCAGCTTCGATCTTCTTTCTGATGATCATCAGCATTTCCTCAACCCGGACCTCGATAATGGAAGCCAAATCACGGGAAGCCATCCGCCGCGCAGGGCGCCCCAAAACTCCGGGCACTTCAAATTCATCGGCGATTCCCAGAACCGACCGGATCGCGCAGCCCTGATTCTTCTTGATTTCTTCCGCCTTATTCAACGGAATGCCGAGAGCCGAAGCGACATCATTAGTCACCTGATATCCGCCTGAACCCAATACATCCGTGAATTTCACCATTCCATCCGTATATACAATCGTATCAGAGGTCCCTCCCCCTATATCGATCAAAACCACACCCATTTCCTTCTCTTCCTGGGATAAAATCCCCTCTGCTGAGGCCAACGGTGTCAGGACCAGATCTTCGCATTCCAGATCGGCCTGATGAAGCGATTTTAAAATATTCTGCACCGAGGAAATCATGGCCGTGACAATGTGAACTCCCACCTCCAATTTAACTCCGCTCATGCCTCTGGGGTTACGAATCCCGCTCTGTCCATCCACCGTGTATTCATGCGGCAACACATGCAATACCATCCTTTCCATGGGAATGGAGACTGCCTTGGCTGAAGCAATCGTCTTTTCAATATCTTCTTCTGTGATCTCAAAACGGGGATGCGTAATGGCTGTGGTACCATAGGAGTTGATTCCTCTGATATGACTGCCATCCACATTCACAAAAACATTATTGATCTCGACATCCGCTGTCTGTTCAGCTATCTCGATGGCCGCCAACACTGATTCCGTGGCGCTCTCCATATCCACGATGCCTCCTTTTTTAATACCTTTGGACGGAACCGTGCCCACACCGATGAGTTCCAATGTCTCAACAGACGGTCTTTTCAAGCCGACCATGGCACAAACTTTCGTTGTGCCGATATCAAGGCCCACTATGATTTCTTCCCCTTCTTTCACCATTTAAATCGATACCACCACATCTTTGAATTGAAGATCAATCGTATTAGCCGTTCTTTTTTTCTTGGCCATGTCCTTCCATACCAAAGAAAAACGATCAAATTTTTCTTCGGCATTTTCAGCCGGAAAACGAATGCGGGTGCCGTTTGGCATGAAAAAATCCACCCATTCCTCACCGCTTATCACTTTCTTGACTTCCAAGGGCACGCCCCTGAATTTCTGCGTGAATGCTTTAATCAATTTCAGTACCTCCTTGTATCTCTTAATATTTTTTAATGGTATCTCCCTCATACGGTTTATAGAGAAACCGCCCAACACGGGCAGATGCCGATAAATATGATAACCATTCTCCAACTGAACTTCCTTCCCCTCTTCGTCGATCAGACACTCCGGCATCGACATCCTGAAAACCGGAATCCGTTCATGGACATCAATCTCCAATTTTCCCGGGAAAACTCTTTTTACAATCGCTTCCCGTACGTTAGGAATCTTTTCGATTTTCCGGCGCATTTCATCCAGATCACACGTGATGATGTCAGCATCCGTTCTCAGCTGAATGGCCTCCATGATCTCTTCCTCCTTAACGAGAAGGATATGATCGATCGTAATCTTCTGAATGGAAAAGCAGCGTTCCTGAAGAGTTTGGGCAAAGACGTTTTCACAAAAAATTTCCACTCCATAAAAAACAACCGTATAGGCCGCGATCAAAAACAACTGCTCTATCCAAAAAATGCCTTTCCAGAAAAAAGCCAAGCATTGATCCAGACGGGACTCCTTGTTCGAAAGCATCTTGGATGCGATATCCACATTCTTGATATGATACCAGTCCCTGCTTCGCGCCCGGAAACGGTTCCGTTTCTCCGATAAGGCTGTTTTCAGTTCAAGCATTTTTCCATCTTCTCAATTCTTTCGAAGTATAACATTTAAAATGAGAAAAAAAAGATTTTTTCTCACTTTCTATCATGTATCCAATCCAGTCGAATTTTTCATAAAATCTCCCAGCAGATTCAGTTCCAACTCTAACGTTACATCGAATTTCTCCTTTGCCTTGGTCCGAATCAAACAGATCAAATCCCAAATATTCTTTGATGTTGCCCTCCCTTTATTGACAATCCAGTTAGGATGTTCAAAAGAAACCTGGGCTCCTCCTATGCCGTACCCGCGATAGCCAAGCTGGTCAATGACTTCCCAAGCTTTGATGGTTGCAGCATTTTTAAAAATCGAACCGCAGGAAAATCCTTTTGGCTCATTCTTCCCCCTTTCCAGACGGATGGATTCCATTTTATCAGCAATCGTCTTTGTGTCTCCTTTCATGCCGCGCAATACAGCAGACAGAATAATCGAATCTTTCAGCGCAGGAAAAGAACGGTACTTCCAATCCATTTCCTTTTTATCCCATCTTTTTTCCTCTCCTGTTGCCGGAGAGATCGTCATCATATTTTCTAACAGGGGGCCGATCGTACCATCCTTGGTTCCGGAATTTCCATGAATCGCTCCCCCCAGACTGGAAGGGAACCCGCATAAAAATTCGAATCCCTGAACTCCTTCCCTGCAGGCCAGTTGTGCCAGATCTGCCCCCATTACACCGGAGCCGCATTCATAAACCAGATCGTTTCTTTTATCCATGTGCGCAAAAGCTCCCTTTCTAAGACGAATCACGACTCCACGAAAACCGTCATCATGAACCAGCACCTTGGCGCCGGCGCCTAACATAAAAACCGGAAGAGCTGCTTGTTTAAATAGAGTCAAACCTTCCTTCAATAAATCCGCCGAATCCGGCTCGAAAAGATAGTCAGCACGGCCTCCGGTTCGAAAAAAAACATAAGATTTCATCAACACTTTTTCCTTAAGACAGGAACGAATGGAATGAAAGGGGTGACTCATGATTCTTCCCTCACCAAGGAATCCAGGTCACCAGCGGTTAATAACACCACTGTTTCTTTCTGATAATAGGATTCAATATAGGAGGGGATCTTGTCTGTTTTCACACGGAAGCATTTGTCTGTTCCAATTTTTTTCCTCAAATCATCTAATATGGGCTCTGGATCCCCCTTCTCACCCGCTGTATGAATATCAGCTAAAATCACTTCATCCGCCATGCTCAACACCTCCGCGAAGTTGTCCAAAAACGACATCAGCCGGCTCATCCGATGTGCTTCAAATACCGCCACCATTCTTTCACCCGTCTGTACCTGGTTCCGGAGAGTCATGAGTACAGCCTTGATTTCAGTCGGATGATGACCATAATCCGTGATCAGCTTCCCCCCCTGGGGCAGATCCTTTATTTTTTCCATTCTTCTTTTAACACCTTTGAACTGCATGAACCCCTTTTCAATCTTTTCCCCGTTAATTCCTGTGATATGGGCACAGGCCGCGGCGAGCGTCATGTTATAGACGTTATGCCTGCCGTATTGAAATGTTCTGCAGATCCATTCCCCTTCAGGAGTCCGCATACGAACTGTGAGACCATCTCTTTCCTCCCGCATTTCCAGCCATTGATAGTCATTTTCTTTTTTCTTGCCGCATCGGATCATTCTTTTTCCTTTAAAATTCTTTTCTGCCAATTCATTCAGCACCGGATCGTCTCCATTCACAATCAGAATTGATTCCGGCTTTTGACATCTCAAATAGTCTCTGAAAACCTGAATCTGGCTCTCAAACGTGGGATATTCATTCACATGTTCATGCTCTAAGTTGGTTATCACCGTGATTTGAGGGCATGCTTTGACAAAAGTCCTGTCGCTTTCATCCATTTCTGCGACCAGCCATGAACCGTTGCCGGGAATAAAATTGGTTTTCTGATTCATATCCACTCCCCCTCCGTAAATACAAGGTGACAAACCTGCTGAAGTAAGAAGTGTTCCGATCATGAAAGTCGTTGTCGTCTTCCCATGACTGCCTGTGACACCAATGGACGAACCATCAGACAAAAGCACTGAAAGGGCCTCACCTCTCTTTGAAACCAGAATTCCGTTTCGCTGAGCCTCCAAGAGAATTGGATGGGAAGAAGATATGGCATTGGTATGAATAATCCAATCGTAGTCACATACCCTGATTTCTCCTTCATCAATGATCCGTACACCATCTGCTTTCAAATTCTCAAGTTTCGTTGTTCCCTGCGCATCACAACCCGTGATCAGAGCACCTCTGTTGAGGTAAAGCCGGGCCAGTGCAGAAACACCAATCCCGCCAATTCCCATCAGTAATATCTTTTTCCCCTTTACCATATGTGAATCTGTCCTCTCTATCTTATTGACTGAATGAGTGATTATTCAGCCCTGCATTCCCCTTTTATCGACCTCTTCCAATATGCCTTCAGCCACTTCCCTTGCCGCTCCAGGACGCGCATGTTGTTTTTGCCTTTTTTTGCATTCCAGTTGGGCAACGGAATCATTCAAAAGTCCTGACAAGCGTTCAGTGCCAGCCTCACTGAATAACTCTTTTTCCTCCATCATCCATCCGCAGCCGTTTTTTTCCACCCATTGAGCGTTAACATGCTGGTGCTCCTCCGTGGCGTAAGGAAATGGCACAAAAACAGAAGGAATATTAAAAATAAGAAGTTCAGCAATTCCCCCTCCTCCTGCTCTGGAGATGGCAAAATCAGCCAAGGTATAAACAGGGAGCATATCCTGACAAAATTCTTCGCAATAAAAAGGGATATTCAATTTCCTATACAGGTTTCTGCATTCCTCCAGTAAATATTTTCCGACAAGATGAATGACCTGACCTTGTTTTATGATTCCCGTCATTTTTTCCATGATCGCCAAGGCAAACTCATTCAATCTTTTTGCCCCCTGCGACCCTCCCATGATTAAAAAGGTAAACCTATCCTCTTTCAGATTCAACCTTTGGCATGCTTCCTTTTTTGAAAGAACCGGGGAATCCAACGATCCCCTAACAGGATTCCCGGTTAATTTCATTTTCGGACTTGCCCCAACGTTGACGCATGGGAAAGTGAGATAGACCTTCCTGGCGAATTTCATTAGAAAACGGTTGGCCTGTCCCATGACGGCGTTTTGTTCTAAAAGACTGACAGGAACGCCCAGTAAACGATAAATCAAAACTGGAAGTATCCCGGCCCCTCCTCCTGCAGACAAAACATGAACAATCCGATACCCAAAATATAATTTCAAAATACCCTGAATACTCTTCAACATTTCAGCTAACACACTCCACGCACAAATACTCCATATCTTCCGATATTTGATTTCCGGAAGGGCCCTGAATTCATAACCCGGCGTTGCCATGAAATGGGAAGCCACGGCCTTATCATTGATCAGATAAATCACACCTAACCCTCGTTGCGCTAATTGTTCTCCCACAGCTATTCCAGGCGCAAGATGCCCTCCTGTGCCTCCGCATGAGATGATGATAAAGTGTTTTGTATCCCTGCCATTCATATGATCCTCGATGATGGATGAATTATTCGAAAGACAGAAATGTATTCCCCCTCCTGTCGATCAAATAAGATGAACCGGGAAT
>JAFGBW010000024.1 GCA_016932965.1 Candidatus Auribacterota bacterium | reverse complement strand
TCTTTTGGTTTGGCGGATTTCGGGAGCACCTTCACTTCTGCATCCGTAACCCGCCCGGCTCTTTTTGTTTCCTTGATGCCTTCAATCTTTTTTTCCTGCCCAATGGATTTGGCGGGGATGGTTTCTGCTTTTTTTCCCGCCGGGACTGGTTTTGTTTTGACCTCCTGCGGAGCATTCAGCCTCGCGGCCTTCTGAAAATCCAGCAATGATTCCTCTTTGTTCCCCATTTTTTCCTTCAATCTGCCGCGCCGGTTATATGCATCCTGATCCATCGGATTCAATTCAATCGCTTTGGAGTAATCCGAGAATGCTTCGGTCGTATTGCCGATTTTTTCCCTGGCTATGGCCCGGTATAGATAAATATCAGAGTATCCCGGTTTCAATTCAAGAATACGGGAATAATCCGTTATGGCTCCGACAAAATTACCTTTTTTTTCTTTGGCAAATGCGCGGTTTTTATAGGCAAGAACAAAATTCGGATCCAATTTCAAAGCCTTGTTAAAATACTTGATCTGTTTGTCCGGATTATCCGCCATGCATCCTGCTTCAAACCACTCAAGCATTGTTTTGCCTCTCGCTTGAACAGAAACAGTGAGACATGCGATAAAAACAATATCAATAATCCGTTTCATCTCTCCTCCTCGATCATTAAACGATATTCTGTATTTGTTCTCGAATTTGTTCAAGAAGAGTTTTAAGGTTCACCACATTTTCAGTGATGATCAGATCATTGGATTTGGATCCGATGGTATTCACTTCCCTGTTGCATTCCTGCAGCAGGAAATCAACCGTTCTTCCTACGGGGGTATCTCTGATGAGCAGAGACTTGAATTGTTGAAAATGACTGCCAAGACGGACAATTTCCTCATGAATATCCGTCTTATCGGAAAAAGCGCCGATAAAACGGCTGAACAAATCGATTTCAGCATGGGAAAATCCTTTTCCCGCATGAATTTTTTCTCCCAATCTTTGACGATAGGCTTTCAACTGCTCCGGAGCTCTCTTAGCGATTTGACCCAAGAGCTTCTGTGCATCATGAAGAGCTTTGAGAATATCTTTCTGAAGCCTGTGACCTTCCCTCTTTCTCATCTCTATCACTTTTTTCACTGAAGCGATCATACAGGCCTCGATCTTTTCATACAATTCTCTGGGCGGAACCCTTTCCTCATGAATCTCCCAAATCTCATTTAGTCTCAGCCAGTCAGAAACGGTCAAATTGTTTTTATATCCGTATTTTTTCTTAAAATAAGCGGCTGCTTTTATCCAGGAATCAGCCAGGGATTCATTCAGATTGATTTTATTTCTTGAAGAGGAGACCTGGATATCGAAATTCACCGTGACCTTGCCCCGTTGAAGCATTTTCTCCAGCACTTTTTTGAGTTCCAGCTCGGCGAAAAGACAAAATTTCGGCAAAATGAAAAAAGCTTCAAAATTTTTCTTATTCAGGCTTTGGATTTCACATCTCAGAAACATTTCTTTTGTGGAAAAGCTCGCTCTTCCAAATCCGGTCATGCTCAATGCCATTGATCTCTCCCTTTTTTTGTCTGAACGCGCCCAGCAGGATTCGAACCTGCAACCGCCTGATTCGTAGTCAGGTGCCCTATCCATTAGGCCATGGGCGCTGATATAAAAACTATGATTGAATCCTTGTAGTTATGTATTTTTTAAATATAAAACGTCAATTAAAAATACCGTGAATAACCCAAAGAAGAAAAATGAAATAAAAATGGACACCGGATCAATGATTCTCCGAATCCTTTTCGATCTTCCGTTCCTTTAATTCGCTTATAAAAATAATGATCGCAGCGGCTAAAATAAACAGAGAATAGGTGAAGGGGATTGTTTTGATATGCCGCAAGGCGGTTAACCAGCCTTTTATCGGCGGCATCCAATATAAGGGGAGACAGCCGATAACCGAAAACAGAAATGACCATAATAGCAGCGATAAAAACTTATTCGCATAGCTCCCTTTCAATAAGAGCCCCACCTCCTTGAACTCAATGACCACAAATACAGCAATGGCCAATGCCAGTCCGGCAACCGTTGTGGCGTTTTGTTCAACATAGGCATAGATGGTCAGTTCTGTGTCATAGGCCGGAATCACAGCAAAACATGCAAGCCCTATATTGATAATACATACAAATATCGTTCCGTAAAATGCGATATTCAACAGCTTGATTCTAGTCAACATATTCAGCCCTATGAGCAATTGCCACACCGGAAACCACAGCAATAATCCACAGACATAGGTGAGTATTCCGATTAAATCATAATTCATGACTGTGCTTCTCTCGTTCAACCTGTCAGGCTGAATATGGCAAAAAATGCTGTATCATTATCCGAAAAAACAACGCATGCTTCATTGTTCTGAAAAATTCTGTAATAAAAAAATATGCCTTATAATTAGGCATTTATTTAGCACCAATCAAGAAAAATAGGGGAGATGGTCAGAAATGACCGAAGTACTAATCATAGCCAATAATAACTTGACTTTCTTTATAGGATAAGGTATTAAAAATTGCTCTTCCACCCGAATGAACGAATGGAAAGACAGATGATTCAATTTATGCGGATCAAAATCATTTTAATCTTTATATTCCTATCTCCTCTTCATGCCGTGGATTCTCTGAAACAGACACTGGCTCCCCAAACACAAGTTTCAGATAAGCCCATATCCCATCCTGACAAAAATGAACCGTATCGAAGCCTTTGTCTTGTATCTGAATACGACTATTCGGAGTTTCGGTCCGTTGGAACAGCCTATCATCCCTCCACCTGTTCCTGTAATCCCGCATTATTTGATCCCATGACTCTTCCAAGATACTTAATCAACGGGCATGAGTTTTCCTTGAACAGCCAAAACCGTTTTCATTTTTTTGATTACTGCATAAATGAAATGCTAAAAAATCTCGAATATGCCTCAGGACATTACTTCCGGTTGAAAATCCAAATCATGGAGAACCCATCAGGCGTACGGGGAATGAGACTGGTATATGAATCAGATAAACCGATCAGTAATATTAAAGATATTCTGGATGGAAAACATATCCGTTTCCAACCCATGCGGTTTGTCAAAACAAGCGGAATACGCGGTTTTTTTTATACGGGATTGAAAGCCATTGCATCGGATATTCCCGGAATCTTCTTTGATCTGGAGACAAATCATCAACAATTCTCCTTTTCAGCCGGCTCTGTCATTGAAACCGGCTCGGACATTTCGGGAACCAAAATCATCATCACAGTCATGCCCCAACCCCCTTCATCCAGGCTCTCTAAACCTGAGTTGGAACACTCAGCCTAGTCAAATGTCATATTCCACCTGTTTTGTGATTTTTGATAAATTTTTAAGAGAAGACATGAAGATTTTTTTATCCACGAAACACACGAATTACACTAAAGGAAGAGATAAGAATATTCTTTTCTTTTTTCGTGTGTTTAGTGTGTTTCGTGGATAAAAAAATCTTCATGAAATAATCGGGTCATGATCTCAATTCTCAATCCTAACTTATGCGTCATATTTTACTCATGCCCATATTTTACCGGACAGCAGTGCCCAAGCACAATATATCTTGAAATGAGACAAAAAACATTTATAATGGTTAAGATGTTTCAAAAAGCCAAATGTCCCGGATTAGAATGATCTCAGCATGAAAATCAAACTGATCTTTCAAGTGTCCCAGGACCCCGACAACAGTTATATTGCCAAATGCCTCTCAGAACAGTTTATTGTCCGCGGAAACACGCTGGAGGATCTCAGGCAGAACATCGATGATGTTGTGGAGGCGCATTTCAGCCGCAATGAAAACAGAAAATTCCATATCGTTTTAAGAACCCAGTAAATCTGTCCTGGCGTCTCTTCCTGTTCAGTCCGGCAGGAGCTGATCAATACGGATAAAAAATAAAAAATAAAAGCGACAGCACAAACAGGACCCAGAGTCCGGAATTCACTTCTTTGAAACGCCCGGAAAAGAGCTTGACCAGAGGATACACGACAAATCCCGCCAAGAGTCCCACGCCGATATTGTATGTAAAACTCATCAATCCGATGATCACTAAAGCCGGAATGGATTCGGAATAATCTTCAAAATCAATTTTTTTAATCGGTTTGATCATGAAGAGCCCCACAATGATCAGAGCAGGGCCGTAAGCATGGGGAGGAACAGAAGTGAGAAGAGGGGCAAAAAAAAGGCTCAATGCGAACAGGACTGCAACAACCAGGGCCGTCAAGCCTGTTCTTCCCCCCTCCTGAATACCGGCAGCGGATTCCACATAAGTTCCGCTGGTCGTGGTGCCGGCCAGGGCGCTGAAAACACTGGCAATGGAATCAGCAAGCATGGGTTTTTGCGCATCCTTCAGATCCCCCTTTTCATCCAAAAAACCGGCTTGCGCCGAACAACCAATGAGAGTCCCCATCATGTCCAGAAAATCCATCAGAAACATGGTCAGGATCACGGGAAATATCTGCCAGCTGAAAAGAGAAATGAAATCCAGCTTCAAAAATACCGGGGAAAGCGACGGGGGCAGGCTGATGACTTTTTCAGGCACCGGCGTGAGTTTGAATACAAAAGACAAAAATGTTGTTGCAAGAATCCCGATCAGTATGGCGCCCTTGACTTTTCTCACGACCAGCACGACGATCAACAAGAAACAAAATATGGAAAGCAGCACAGAAGGACTGGTGATCTTTCCCACATGGACCGGCGCTCCCGGAACGCCGAGAGCGACAATCCCGCTTTCATTTAATCCGATGAAGGAAAGGAACAATCCTATCCCGACAGCAATGGCGTATTTGATTCCGGAAGGGATGGAATCCACGAGCCACTGACGAAGTCTGGTGACCGTCAAAAGAGTGACAAAAAAACCGCTGACAAAGACCGCCGCCAGTGCCGTCTGCCAGGAATAATGAAGGACTTTGCATACCGTGAACGCCACAAAGGCATTCTCCCCCATGAGTGGCGCAATCGCAAAAGGCCTGTTGGCGTAAAACGCCATGATGAGAGTCCCGAAAATAACGGTTAAAATCGTCGCCACCATGCTGGGCCCTTTCGGGATGCCTGCTGCCTCTAAAATGGAAGGATTGACCACGATGATGTAGGCCATGGTGAGAAAAGTGACCACACCTGCCCTGATTTCAGTCTTAGCATCAGAATCATGACTATTGAGGTTGAATTTTTTTTCAAGAAAATGGTTCATCATGATGAATGGCTCCTATCTGTATCTGGGAAAAAGAGATGAAATCATACGTTATCATTTTTTATTTAAGACTGGAAATCATTATCGTCTAGATTCCTCTTATAAATATGAAGCCACTCAAAGTGGCATGTATCATTTTTCACCACGAAGAGCACGAAGGAGAAAAAGAGTCATTCGTTTTGAGTGATGAATTTAAAATCAGATGATACTTCCACAGAGGCTTGAGTGACGCAGATGAAAAAACGATATCTGCCAGCCATCAACCATTCTCTATTTCTAACTCATAACTCAAATTCTTCCAAATTTTCTTCGCGCTCTTCGTGTCCTTCGAGGTGATAATTATTTTTAAGATACTTATGTATCTGTCGGACTTGACCAGTCCAAAGACTTTGCCGGCGTTTTCCGGATTCATTATTTTAATTTCAGACTGAATTTTTTAACCGCTATAAGAATGAAAAAAAGACCTATGGCGGACATGGCGCAGACAGAAGGCCATAATTCAACCAGAGCGATCCCTTTGAGCATGATTCCCCGGATGATGATCAAAAAATAGGTGGCCGGAATAAACTTGGTGAGCACCTGGAGTATTTCCGGCATGGAGGCAATCGGAAAAATAAAACCGGTGAGCATGACCGAAGGAAGCATGGTCGCGATAAGCGCCAGCATCATGGCCACCTGCTGGGTGGATACGACTGTCGAGATTAAAAGTCCTATTGCAAGGGCTGTGAATAAATACAGACCGCAGAAAAACATCAGCCAGAACCAGGAACCCAGAAAAGGCACCTTGAACCAGAGATGGCCGAACAACAAGATGCTCAGGGCGATCCCCATGGCCAGAAAAAAATACGGAATGATCTTGCCCAGTACGACTTCATGTGCCTGGATGGGGCTTACCAGAATCTGCTCCAGGGTTCCGGTTTCTTTTTCCCTTGCTATCGTGACGGAAGTCAGCATGGCTCCCACCATCATGAGGATCAGAACAACCAGTCCCGGAACAACAAAATGGGAAGACTGCATATCCGGATTGTATAACACTTGAGGCTTATAAACAAAGGGAGACAACGTCTGTTTCCCCGATGAAAACACGGTGTATCCTGACAGCAGTCCGTCCAAATAATTCTGAACCAGGGTAGCGGTGTTGGCATCGCATCCGTCCGCGATAATCCCTATGCGGCTGAAACGCCGGAATTCGAAATCCCTCGCGAATTCCCTGGGAATCAAAACGACTGCTCTGACAGAACGATCCAGAAAGAACGCTTCGGACCGGCCGGGATGATCGAAAAATTCCACTATCCTGAAATAGGGAGAGGCTTTGATTTTGGAGATCAGGTCACGGCTGGCGGAACTCTTGCTCAGGTCGCATACTCCGATGCGGATGTTCTTTACGTCCATATTGATCGCGTATCCGAAAATAAACATCATGAATATCGGCATGATAAATAGAATCACTAGAGAACGCGGATCGCGTTTCATGTGGATCAATTCTTTTCGCATCAGAGGGATCAAGCGTGACAATTTCATTGTTTATCCACCAGATGAATAAAAATATCTTCAATAGAATTCATGGAATATTTTTTCTTCAATTCTCCGGGAGACCCCATTTCGATGATCCGGCCTCCATACATGATGGACAAACGGTGACAATACTCTGCTTCCTCCATATAATGGGTGGTCACAAAAATAGTGGTCCCTTCTGAGGCAAGATGCGAAATCAAATTCCAGAAATTCCGCCTGGCAATCGGGTCCACTCCGCCTGTCGGTTCGTCTAAAAATAAAATTTTAGGGTCGTGAAGAATGGAGCAAGCCAGGGCCAGACGCTGTTTGAAGCCTAAAGGAAGCGATCGCGTACTGATCGATAAATGCTTTTCAATCCCCAATACGGTACCCAGTACCTCGATCCTCTCTGCGATTTGTTTCCGGCCAAGGCCGTATATTCCACCGAAAAATACAAGATTTTCCCTGACGCTCAGATCCTCATAAAGGGAGAATTTCTGGGACATGTATCCGATTTTCTTCTTGATTTCCTCGTATTCGGTATGAATATCCAGTCCCGCCACGTTCCCGTAACCGGAACTCGGCTGCAAAAGACCTGTCAGCATCCGGATTGTGGTAGTTTTGCCGGCTCCATTGGCACCCAGAAAACCGAATATCTCCCTCTCTTTAACGTCAAAAGTGATGCGGTCAACTGCAATAAAATTTCCGAAACGCCGTGTGAGTTCCTTCACCTGCATCGTATAGAAAAAAGACTCATCTTTCATGGCTGTCCCGTTCGTTCATCAAGGTGACAAACACATCTTCCAGCTCAGGATTCAACTGTTCCACATGATGGACCGTATGCCCCTGGTCAGCCGCTGAGGCTACCAGATTCTCCATTCGGGGACCGTCTTCCTTGTTCAAGATGACTTTGACTTTGTCACCCAAAATCTGTACGAACTCCGGCCTGAGGTCTTTTTTGAAATGATTAGAAAGCCCGGTAAGATCGGGGCTGAAAACAGCGTAAACCGTTTTTTGAAACAATTTTTTTATGGCCTCCAATTTCTGGACGGCAAGGATGGTACCCTGATGAATAAGAGCTATCCTGTTACAGCGTGAGGCTTCATCCATGTAAGGTGTCGAGACAAAAATCGTCACCCCTTTTCCTTTTAAATCCTGGAGAATTTCCCAGAATTCACGCCTGGATACAGGATCCACACCGGTTGTAGGTTCATCCAGGATCAAAAGATGGGGGGTGTGTATCAGCGCGCAGCAAAGGGCCAGTTTCTGTTTCATGCCGCCTGAAAGACGGTCGGCGCGTCTCTTCATAAACGGTGACAACCTTGAAAAGGCCATCAATTCTTCTGTCCGGCTTTCGCGTTCCTCCCGTGAAACCTGGAATAAATCCGAAAAAAACCGCAAATTTTCCTCCACAGTCAAATCCGGGTAAAGCGAAAAACGCTGAGGCATGTATCCTATCCTTTGCCGGATATAAGCAGACTGCTTATGGACGGAATAACCCAGGACTTTGGCCTCGCCGGAGTCTGGAGTTATAAGGGTAGTCAGAATACGGATGAGGGTTGTCTTGCCGGCTCCGTCAGGTCCGATCAGACCGAACATTTCCCCCTTTTCCACCTGCAAACTGACAGAAGAAAGCGCCTGAGTGCTGCCAAAAGCCATGCACAATTGATCTGCTTCAATGATCAAATCCATCACTTCCGTCCGGTTAAATTTTCTAATCTCGCGCTAGCCCGAATTTCTCACCGTAGTTTCTATTACGGCCGTGAAAATCCGATGCCTGCAGCTAGGAGTGTATTTTTAAGAAGCATCGCAATCGTCATGGGGCCGACCCCGCCTGGAACCGGCGTGATCCAGGAAGCCTTGTTGAGTGCCTCCTCGTAAGCCACATCCCCGCAAAGGCGTGAACCTGAAGGAGTGCTGGGATCAGGAATCCGGTTCATCCCGACATCAATCACAACGGCCCCTTCCCGGATCATATTCCCCTTCACAAAACCCGCTGAGCCGATCGCGGCAATCAAAATATCAGCACGCAACGCGTGCTCTTCCAAACCCTTTGTCCGGGAATGACAAACCGTCACGGTCGCGTCAGCGAAATCACCTTTTTGCATGAGCAGTGCGGCCAGCGGTTTTCCCACGATATTGCTGCGGCCGATAATCACGACATTTTTGCCCGCAGGAGAAAGATGATACCGTCTCAAAAGCTCCACAATACCCGCAGGAGTACAGGGTTTAAAAAAGGGTCTGCCGATCAGGAGATTCCCGACATTGACCGGATGGAAACCGTCCACATCTTTGCATGGAGAAATGGAGAGAATCACCTTGTTTTCATCAATATGGGATGGAAGGGGAAGCTGAACTAAAATCCCGTGGACAGAACCATCTTCATTGAGTGTTTTAAGTTGATCCAGAAGCCGGGCCTCAGTCACACTCTCTTCCATTTGAATGATCTCAGATAGAATATTTGTTTTCTCGCAAGCAATCCTTTTGTTCTTCACATAGACTTGCGAAGCAGGATTGGATCCGACAAGAATCACCGTCAGCTTGACCCGAACCTGTTTCTCCTGAAAAAGCCGCTCGGCTTCTTTTCTGACCTCTTCCCGGATCTGTCCGGCAATGGTTTTACCGTCAATGAGTTGGGCTGTCATTTTGATCTTCCTTATATTTGATCCATTCTTCTTCAAAATTGGGAGTGAATACGCCTTGATTCAAATTCCGTTCAATTTCCTCCGGTGTCCAGAATCTGCCTTCCGTTATCTCTTCAGGATTAGGGATAAGCGAATCGTTATAAACGATCTTATAAGTATTAACCAGCTCCGTTTCAAGGGAATTAGACATCAAATACTGATAAAGATGAATGAATTCAGACGGACAAATATTCAATTCTTCCATTGTCTCACGCCGGACCGCCTCCACAAGCGATTCGCCGGATTGGACATGCCCTCCTACGGAAGTATCCCATTTATCAGGCTGGATATCTTTATGAGGGGATCTTTTCTGAAGATAAAGATGCCCGGCATTGTTAAAAACAAGAACATGCACGGCCTGATGAACCAGGGACGGATTCCCATGAACCTTCTTTCTGTCAGCTTGTCCAAGGACCCTGTTCGTGTCAGGATCTACAATATCGAATATTTCTTCTCCTGCCATTTGCTGACTACCCTGCTGTTGTATTTCTCACATGCCCTTCCGTGACTTCCCTCAATTGATCGAGGATGCTCTTGATTCTCAAGGACTGCTCGATGATGATATCTAAAAGCCGTTCATGATGATGACTGTCATGAGGATCATGATCCGTTCTATATTTTTCAAGATGATACTGCACTGACATGATCAGGTTGGTCAGCGGATTGGAAATTTCATCGTCCAGGGAAATAGCGAATTTGATGACCGCGGCCTTTTTTTCCTTGATCAGCAATTCATCCTGAAGTTTTTTAATCCTGTCATAAGCGTATTGCAGAATCAGATTCTGATTTTTCAATTCCTGGATATTCCAGTTTTGACCATTCTGGATTCCAAGATGATGCAGGATACAGTTCTTGTGATGCTCAAAATAAAGAATCTGATCCAGACAAAATGCCAAAAAAGGCCCTTCTTCACGTATCCGGCTGATTTCCTCGTTTTTCATCAACTTGGGGGAATAAAAACCCAAAACATAAATCACGTCCCTACCTGAAAACTCAAGCAGATGATTCACGCATAAACTTTGATTCAATATCCTTAAAATATCATCGTATCTTTTTTTCCTCTTCCAGTGGGCTTCCTTTCCAGGCAAGACCGCATGAAGATAATCCAGCAATTGATCGGTCTGACTTTCCAGGCGGTAAAAATGATCCTCTTTGCTTGAAACGATCCGGTACCATTTTTCACTATGATTCAGAATGAGGATAAAAAAATCCGATGCGTTAAAAAATTCATGCCACAAGCCTGATAAAAAGAAAAAGAATTCCTCCATATGTAAAATAGAAACCATATGTTCACGACAGATCTTCAGACGGAATAAAAAATCATGAACAGATAGATAAATGAAACGGGAAATCACCCTCATACCCCACTGGATTATAAAGGAAAAGATGAACAACGACAGCGAAAACAATACAACAAATCCAATCATCTGAAAAAACGAAATCCCCGGCATGACAGTCAAAGGAAGAAGGAGCCCCAACAGCAACAACATTAAAAGCAGGATCCATCGTGTTTTATTATCCATTTTCACTGTTCATCTCTCCATGAGGGATATCCAGCTTGATCATCTCAATTTCAGGAAGATACTTCTCGGTTACAGGAGTGGAAATCCGTCTCAGGCTTTTAATGATTTCGGAGATCCGCTGACATTGATGAAAAATGGATTCAATATCCTTGAGGAATGTTTCTTTTCTGATTTCATGGCCTTTGTTCATTTTCGCCTTTAAAATCTGCGACATCCCTAAAATGTGAGTCAAAGGATTATTGATCTCATGATTCAATGTGACTGTGATCTGAGACAGGGATATCCAACGTTCAGTGGCAATCAATTTCTGCTGTTTTTTCTGAAGATCGCTCAATGCCTCATTGACCTCCTCTATCTTTTTCGCCATCAGATCATAACTCCCTTTTTTATCCCTGGTTTGAGTAAACATCTCACGGATATCTTTTTCATCCCCCAACTGTTCAAGCATGTTCAGCAATAATTGAAAAACCCGATTCAGACGATCCAATTCGTCTTGAGACGGGGCGTCTGAATGTCCTTCCGACATTTTAAGAAAAAGAAAACATGAAACGTTATTTTTCGTCCTCAAAGGCATCACCAGATCACATTCATTCAGGCCCGTGCATTGTTTAAAAAAATCCATCCATTCCTTTATGAACCCGGCCCCTTTGCCAGACCATCCTTTCTTCGTCAGCGGTTTGTTCATGGAAGAAACCCCGGCAGCCAGTTTTGGAGGAAAAGAAAAATGTTGACCGGGACGGCTGGAATCAGACGGATCCGCAGGATCAAAGACTTCAAACGACAGATCATCCTGGTTTAAAACACCCAAGGCCAACCAATGAAAATCCTTGAAATGCGAAGAAAGAATCCGTACCCACTGCAGGAGAAAATCTTCACCGAAGAAATCAATCCTTTTGAAATCAAAAATTTTAAAAATCTCCGTCTCGGACGGGATGATGTATCCTTTCTTCTTCTCAATACGATTCCAGCAAAAAGAGAAAAATAACAGAAGAGGATTGATCAGCATGGCCAGTGTAAAAGAAAGAAAAACCAACTCGGCCCCTGTCTTTTGAAAATAATAAAGAATGGCGTAATGAAAAAAAACAATCAGTCCTGCCAGCAGAAAGGGGAACAAAATAACAGAAGCAACAAGCCGAAACCAAACGAGTTGAAACCAGCTTGCCACATGAAATATAAGCATCAAACTACCGACCGCCGATACAATGGTGATCAAGGGGGTCAGATCGGAATAAAAGGAAAGAAAAATGAAAAGCAGACCTAAAAATAGAAAACTTCTCTCTGAAAATGGATAGGAGCTATCCGCCTTCTCCAGACTCAAATAGATGATCAGCCAGCAAACTCCGGTCAGCAGTTGAACACAAAAAAACGCATGCTGTATGATGAAATCAAGATATCCGTTCATACCCGAGTCTTATCATTATTCCGAACGATAATAAATTTATTTCTGTATCCAATCTCTAGGATGCATAGAGCAGCTCTCAGGCTATAGCAGACAATGGAAAAAAGTCAATTGTCAAAGACCATGCCGGCGGATTGAAAGGATGATCGGCTCAACGTCTCTTATATAAAGCCACTGAATATGGCATAACATTCATATAATTTCATTGTTATCCATATGAATATAAAAATTTGAAACCACGAAATGCACGAAAGACACGAAAAAGATTGTTTTTTAAATCATGTTTAAGAATTATTGATCCTAGAGAATAATTTCGTGCTTTTAGGATTAATTTTAGAAATGAACATTAAATTTTTCAGAAGACATAATTGATTTTTAGGTGATTCAAATTTTAAAAATAATAAAATAAAAAGCTCTAAAAAAAATGATTTCATTCTTATCATTTTTCGAAGCGAAAGCTGAGAAAAACTTTCGTGCTTTTAGTGTTTTTCGTGGTTAAAAAATAAAAGGATAACCAACGCTTGCAAACGACAGACTATATATATATGTGTACGGGGGGCGGATTTGGTTCAACGTTAGCCCCACTCTTGTGAAGCTAATGTTACCTATCTTTATTCCACCACGAAGGACACGACTCAAGACGGGATGTCGAAGAGGGACAGCTTGCCTGACTGAAAGGCAAGGACAGGATGTCCGTAGTCCAACTTTGAGTTAAATGAAATTTCATTTGTTAACTCATAACTCAACACTCACAACTCAAAACTTTTCCCGATTCCCTCCGTGGTAAATTTATTTTCAGATACTTCCATCGCAGTCAGCCTTTGCCACGGAAAAATTGACGCTGATGCTTTATCGGATTAAATATCCGTATCTGCGTCATTCTTCGACATCAGCAGTCAACATGCAGACGCAAGTGCTCTGAAACAAATCAGAGGCCCTGATAACCGTATCCTCGCCCTTTGATTCCGTGGTGATGATATTTTCCCGGATGATATCACGGAGTCCGTGTTTGGATTCAATATTTTTTGGCCAGATAAGCTCGGTACCTGAAAGGATCTGGGAATTGATGATATCACTTTCATCCGGGAGCAACTCTGAAAAAAATCTCAATGCCGCAAGAAGAACCAAGTCTTTTCCGTACTTGCGGATGAACGCAATGATATTCTCCCGCTTAGGCCCTTTGACATCTACGGGTATGTATTCCCCTCCCACAAACAAATCTTTATGCTTTCGTCTGAACAACAGGCCTTTCATCGTATAATAAAATTTTAAGTGTTTCATGTTATCCGGCGTCACGGCGCCAAAACTCATCTGGTCTACCCTGTTTTCATCATCCTTTTTTCTGATCCCGGATAGAAGATCCTTCCGTCCTTTATAATCAACCGGTTTTCTGTTATCCGGGTCCACCAGACAATAATTCCAGGTTTCATTCCCCTGGTAAATATCCACCACGCCCGGCGAAGCCATTTTAATCAGCGTCGCAGAAAGACTGTTGAGCTTGCCTAAAAAGGATACTCTCTCCTGAAAGGCAGCGAAACTTTTCAAAAACCCGTTTTCCTCACCTTCCGACAAAATGGATGCGACAAAGGATTCGACTGCCTTTTCATATTCCTCGTTCGGCTTGAGCCAATTCGTATAGATTTTCGCTTCGCGGATGGATTTCAATACATACTGCCATATCCGTCTTATAAAAAGCCTGCCTGTTTCAGATCCAACAGGATTGTCCGGCCAGATCCCGACCAGCGTCTGGTAAATAAAATATTCCGTGTTGCGACGGGGTTCGGCAACTTCATTGATGAAAGTCTTATACTTTTGGTTGATATCGGCCCATTCTTTGATTTTCTGTTCCCATTCATCCGGAATCTCGCTCAGCACATTGATCCTCATCCTGACATCTTCGCTCCGCTTGGTATCATGAGTGGAACTGGACAGCATGCTGCAGGGCCAGCGCCTGTTCCGCGACAAATTATGCTCATGAAAATCCGGCACCGTGTATCCAAAATAAAACGGATCTCCTCCGACCTCATTCAAAGAAATCAATCTGTTGTAAACATAAAACGAAGTGTCCTCGAGGCCTTTAGCCATGATCGGCCCTGAAAGCTGCTGAAAACGCAGCAAAAAATCCTTATATAATTTCATTTCTTCGCTTCCCGGCTCGATATTCAAACGCAATAAAAGGGCATTTTCCAGAAAATCATAGACCGCGGAATGCAATGCCGGCGTCCTGTTTCTGGCCCTGGCAATAGCCGCATGAATATTTTTTTCATCCCTTTCTGAAATCTTGAGTCCATCCGATGATACATACGTCCTGTACACGGGAAATCCCGCGATCACCTCCCTGATTGCCGTGGTCAGATCGTTCCTGGTGAAATCCCTGTAATTTCTGTTTGTTTCAGAAATAAAATCCAGCCTGTGTCCCAGTTCATTGATCTCACTAGCCATATACAGCTGGCAGAAATAATTCTTCTTGTCGTAAACCAGGCCTTCGTAATCAATGGCATGACCGATAAAATTCTCGTAAAGATCGGCAAACCTCTTTTCATTGCACCGCTTGACAAAAAGACCGTTCAGAGCGTTCATGTAATCGTAACCCACTGTCCCGTGAATACTCCAATTTCCCGGCATAGTCTCATTCCGGTCCAGAATTTTTTCTGCTACGATATAAAAAGGCGGTGAAGATAAGAATTCATTGGTGAACAGTCCGTCCAAAACCTGTCTCACCGAATCCTTGTCGATCTCTTCCCTGGCAGAGGAGGAATCCCCTTCCGGCCTCAATTGCTCTTCAAATTCCTTCATGAGCATCTGCAGAAGATATTCCCTCTGAAGTCTCTTAAAATATAAGGACGGATCATACAGCCCGTCAGGATGATCAATGCGCAATCCATTGATTTTTCCCTCCTGGATCAGTCTGAAAAGCAGCTCATGATGATGGAGGAAGACTTTTTCATCCTCAATACGGAGGGCGGCCAGGTCATTGATATCAAAAAAACGCCTGTAATTGATCTCCTGAAAAGCGACGGACCAATAAGCGAGACGGTAGGGCTGCTGGTTTAACAGCTGATCCATCGCATCAAAACTTTTAAGATCATTTTTATTGCCGTTATAAATAAGTAACCTGCCGTCAATGAACACCCGAATATCTTCACAGCGTCCCACCAGCTGATCAAGTCTCTGTTTCGCGATTTCCTTTTCCCTGCTGCGCTCCATTTTTTTCTCCTGAAGGATTTCATGGGAAGAAGGCAGATTTTTAAATGCGGTGATGATGCTCAATAATTCAATCAGATCAGGATTCTTGTCTCCCATATTCTTGACAAGATAATTGTCCGGATCATCCAGAATATCAGGATACGTTTTGGGATCGACTGGGAATTGATGGTCATAATAGGACAGATAAAAACCGCCTTTTTGATAATGGAGAAACAGTTCCTGATTTTCGAGAACCTTGCCGTAAAAATCTCCTAAAACCGGAATCAGAACCTTATGGGCCAGCTCCTGTTTCACCGGATTCCAATTGACATCGAAATAATCAGCATATAACGAGCTCTGACCGTTTTCCAGAACGTCCTGCCACCAGGGATTGTTGTTGCCCGTTATCCCCATATGATTGGGAACGATATCAGCGATCTGCCCCATTGAACTCTGGGACAATTTATCACAGAAATGCAGATAATCCTCCCATGAGCCCAGCTCTTTATTAATCTGATTCGGGTCCGTAACGTTGTAACCATGCATGCTGCCCGGAGCAGCCTGAAAAAAAGGAGAACAGTATACAGCATGAATTCCCAGCTTCTTCAAATAGGATAGGAGCACCGAGGCCTTTTTCAGGGTAAACTCCCGATTCAACTGCAACCTGTAAACAGAGGAGGGAATAAAGATGGTCCTGATCTTTTTTAAAATAAAGGCGCGTAACTTCTCTTCGCTGAATGTCTTTTTCTTCGGAGCATCATCAGAAGGTTTATTTTCGAGATTGGGAGCGGCGATATTCATGATCCCTTTTTCTCGGGGTTTTCAACAAGAATAAATATAGCCATGGAACGGTTCTTAAGCTCGTATTCCTGTCCGCCCTGTAGATCCTGGATATCCTGTTTTAAATTAAACGTATCCAGACAAAGCTCCCATGAAAATCCGCTGTGCAACGGCGGCAAAACAAATTTGATGTCCTCCGATGAAGCGTTCATCAGTAAAAGGACGGATTCACCTTCTATCCGTTCCCCATATTCATCCACCTCATTTATGGCATCCCCGGCCAATATGACCCCCAGGCACTTGATCATCGAAGAATTCCAGATTTCATCGGTCATTTCCTTACCGTCAGTATTGATCCATGAAATGTCCTTGACATTCAATCCGCGAATGACCCGGCCATGAAAAAAATTCCTCCTGCGGAATACCATCTGTTCACGGCGCAATCGTATGAGACGCCTGGTGAAATCAAGCAGTTCCTGTTTTTCTTTTGTGAGATTCCAGTCTATCCAGTTTAACTCATTATCCTGACAATAAACATTATTGTTGCCGAGATGCGTAAGACCGATCTCATCACCGCCTAAAAGCATGGGGACTCCCTGGGACAGAAATAAAGTGGATAGAAGATTCCTTTTTTGCCTTTCGCGTAAAGCAAGGACATTTATGTCATCCGTCGGCCCCTCGATTCCGCAATTCCAACTGTAATTCTCATTGGTACCGTCATTGTTATTCTCAAAATTGGCCTCATTGTGTTTTTCATTGTAACTCACCAGGTCCTCCAGGGTGAATCCGTCATGACAAGTGATGAAATTAATGCTGGCATAGGGTTT
>JAFGBW010000207.1 GCA_016932965.1 Candidatus Auribacterota bacterium | reverse complement strand
TACGGAGGGGACACCCTCCGTCCATTTTTGAATACATGGGATATTCTCATCACGATCATTCAGTTGATCTCAGTGAGTCTTCTGGCTGTCATTTATCCTGTGAGAGTTGCCTCCAAGATCACCCCCTTGGATGCCATATCCAGGGATTAAAAATCAATCGAATGATTTTACGACAAGATGGGCAAAGAATAAATTCTTTAGACAGGATTAACAGGATAGAAAAAGTGATTCGCCAGCGCTGGACTAATTATAAATTTTTTAATAAAAACATTCTGCCTTTTCATTTTCTTGCTTCAAGAAAATGAAAAGGCAGCCAGGATTTTCTTTAGAAAGGAAGTTTGAAGGGAAACTTTTCTTTTTTTAAAAGAAAAGTTTCCCTTCATCGTATTATTTACAGCCATGATTCAGCTTCAGCATATTAAAAAGACTTATCAGATGGGGGCCGTGCAGGTTCAGGCTCTGTCGGATGTTTCTCTTTCGATCGGACGGGGGGAGTTTGTGGCCATCATGGGAGCTTCGGGCTCCGGGAAATCCACGCTCCTTCACATTTTAGGCTTATTGGACAAGCCGGATTCCGGTTCTTATTCGATCGGCGGGGAAGAAGTAAGCGTTTTTAAGGACAGGGAACTGGCTGTCTTGAGGAATACGCTGGCTGGTTTTGTGTTTCAGCAGTTTCATCTTCTATCCCGTGTCACGGCCCTTGAAAACGTGGAACTGCCTTTGGTTTATGCCGGAAAACGTAAGTTGAAGGAAAAGGCCCTGAAGAGACTGGAAGAAGTGGGATTGGGACCCCGTATGAAGCACCGGCCGAATGAGCTTTCCGGAGGAGAGCAGCAGCGCGTGGCCATTGCCAGGGCATTGGTCAATGACCCTCTTGTTCTGTTTGCGGATGAGCCGACGGGAAATCTGGATTCCAAAACCGAGGAGGAAATCATCAAGGTATTGGAATCGTTGAACCGCCAGGGGATCACCATCATCATGGTCACGCATGAAAAGGAGGTGGCTGTCCGGGCCAGGCGGATCATCACCATGCGGGATGGAAAAATTCTCTCTGATGAGACGGTCAAACACGGGCCATCCAATTCCCCGACTGCAGAAAATGCCGTATCGGTAGGCTCCTTGATGAAGGAGATCCGATCTTCGGGCATGGGTGCGCATTTTTTTGATCATTGCCGCCAGGCGCTGCACGCCATTTTTTCCCATAAACTGCGTTCCTTTCTTTCCATGCTCGGCATCACGATCGGCGTCACAGCGGTCATTGCCATGCTGGCTTTGGGAGAAGGCGCCAAGGAATCCATTTCCCAGAGACTGGCTTCGTTGGGTTCGAACCTTTTGTCTGTTTCTCCCGGATCGCGCCGTCTTCATGGTGTGGCGATGGAGGCGGGGGCGGTTACCCGTTTTACCCTCCAGGATTCAGAAGCGCTTTTGAAGCTTCCCCAGGTGAAACGGACTTCCTGCAGTGTCCGTGGACGCGGTCAGATGGTGTATAAAAATAAAAACTGGAACACAACCGTCCAGGGAAATGAATCTTCTTATGCCGCCATGAGGGCCTCGGTGCCAAAAATAGGCAGGTTTTTTACCGACGAGGAGGTCCGAAGCCGCGCCAAGGTCGTGGTCCTGGGTGCGACCGTTGTTAATAATTTGTTTGAAAACGAAAACCCGTTGGGAAGGGATGTCAAGATCAACCGGATCAATTTTAAAGTCATAGGTATTCTGCCGGAAAAAGGGTCCGGGGGCTGGCGCGATCAGGATGATGTGGTGGTGATCCCCATTACCACGGCCATGTACAGGCTCCTTGGCAAGGAATATGTTGATTCCATTGACGTGGAAATAAAGGACTCCAATCTGATGGAGGAAGCCCAAAAGGCCATGCGTGATGTCATCCGGAAAAGGGCTCATCTGGCCAAGGATGCCGAAGATAATTTTGAGATCCGGAACATGGCTGAAATCCAGGAGACCCTGGAGAGCACGACGACCACCATGACCCTTCTTCTGGGTTTCATCGCGGCTATTTCCCTTCTGGTCGGCGGAATCGGGATCATGAATATCATGCTGGTTTCCGTCACGGAACGGACAAAGGAAATAGGCCTTAGAAAAGCCATTGGGGCGGGAAGCGGGGACCTCCTCATTCAATTCCTGATTGAGGCGGTGATGATGACGGTTTTGGGAGGATGCATCGGAATCGCATTTGGGTGGGGAATCGCGAAATCCTTGTCACTGATTGCCGGATGGGCCACAAAAGTGTCTTTGCAATCGGTTCTGGTTTCCACCTCCTTTTCCATCCTCATCGGAGTGGTCTTCGGGGTCTGGCCTGCCAGACAGGCCTCCCGCATGAACCCGGTAGAGGCACTGCGGTATGAATAATATCTGGTAGACCACCGGTCTTTGAAAGTGGTCTAGTGTAGTGTATCTGAAATACATGTGCCCATTGTCATTGCGAGGAGGCTTTGCGAAGAAGCAATCTTTATCGATCTTTTTTTGATTGCCCTGGCACTTTCCCCCTCTGTGCCTTCTCTATATCCGGTCAGGCTGATCTGAGCGGTACAAGGTTTGGAGGCCTTAGCGTTCGCCGCGACACAGGCTCAAAGGAGGGCCTTAATATTATCATGCCCAGTTTTTTGGCAGTGGAATCTTCCCATTCTTCAACCGTTATGCCGTACACATCTTTCCACAATCGTTTGAATTTTTCTTCATCGTCGGTCAGACTCCATTCCGTTTTAATTCTTACTTCTTCTCTGTCCTTTGCAGCATCGTCTGCCAGATCCGTTCTCTGTTCAATATCCAGGGACGCTTTTTCTATCCTTTTCTTTAAAGTCAGGTGCAGTCTGGCTACTTCTGCGGCGAATAGTTCGGAAAATTTTCTGATCTGACTGGGAGGCCCCGGCTGATGTGGATTCGAAAGGGATTTGAATTCAATCTGGGGTTTGACCTTGTATGGATGCCCTCCCCAGGGATCGCTCATGACCACATGGACCAGGCCGAATTTTTTGATCAAATCAAAAAGAGTTTGATCTTGTCCGGATGGGGTTCCGTCCGGTTCTCTGATCTGCAGCATGCGGGAGGCATTCCCACGGGTCAGATAGGCAATCAGGTCATACACAACGCGTGAGGCAGCCGCATCTTTCTTTTCCGGCTCATTGCGCAACAGGTGCCGGATTACAGAATGGATCAGCTGCATCTGCGGATTATTGTCAAAAGTCATGGTCAGCCTTGAGGCGACTTTCATTTCAATATCCAGTTGGTCTCCAAAAGCCAGGGCTGCTTTGCTGAAACCGGATAACAAGGCTTCCTGGAGGTTGAGGATTGCACTTAATTCAGCGGATTCGATGCTGAAGGATCGGACTTTTTCCGTTGCAGTCCGAAGGGCTGCTGAAGCTTCCGATAATCTGACCATCAGTTCTGCCAGGCGGTTACTTTCAGTTTGAGAAAAGGCTGCCTGTACCTGGGGATCGATGATCTGATTGAATGCCTGTTCAAGTGTCCTCACAACATTATTCATGGCTTCCTGATAGGACTGTGAACATTTTTGATAAAGGGAAAAAACGTCTTTGAACTGGTCCTGGACCCCGTCCCGTTCTGTCGCATCATCCGTCACCTGGTAATGTTCCCCCCATTTTTTCAGCAGGGCGGGGGCTGCGCTTTCAAGCGCGGTCATCTGTTGTTGAAGATCCGCTGTGGATGCTGTGAATTGTCCAACCGTGCTTCGGAGTTCAAGTTCTTTCTGAACCGTGATATGGGCCCTGGAATACAGCGGGCGTTCTTTTTCTGAGATGATTTCTTCAATCGTTTGCTGAATAAGAGGCTTATGGGTGTTTTCCATGGCATAATAAAGAAGGGTAAAAGGAGTCATGTTATGGGTTGAGTTCAGAAAATACTGGATTTGGGCTTTTAAGGCCGGTTCCGGGCCGTCGAGGAAGACAGGTTTCCCTGCAAAAAGGATTGAGTTCCGCTGCTGTGTATCATTCAGAAAAGACAGATGAGTTTCATAGAGCTGGGTTAACTTCGCCTCCCTTTGTTTGAAGGCTTCCGGAACGCTGTTTTTCAATAAATAAAGGGCATCCAGTTTTGCCTGGATTGAATCCTGGAATCTTTTTTCAAGCTCCTGAAATTTCTCAAGCTTTTCCAGGAGAGTGTAAAGATTAGCATGAGCGAAGATTCTCGGGTCAGTTGTTTCCTGTTTTAAAGGAGAGTCTCCCAGTTCCATGAAAAGACGGAGTTCTTCTTCGCTCAATCGGGCGAATAATTCCCTCCACTTGTCCGGGTTGCATAAATCCGTTTCTTCGTCCGTTTTTATCAGATCGCTGATGCCGGGTGAACTTTCTATCAGGTCCTGGATGCTTGCGGCACGATTCACGGTCAGTTTGATGATTTGACTCATCCATTCCTGGGGTTCAAAAAAATTGCCATGGGCATTCGGCATGGCCAGGACGGTTTGTCCTTTCTGATCCCTGATTTTATGAAACAGTTTGATCAGGAAGTTATCCCAGAAATATTTTTCTCCTGAAATAAGATGAAATAGGATCTGTCCGACCAGAAACATGTCGCTGGTTGGAGAAGTATTTCTCGATCTCACCACCAGTTCACTGGCAAAAAAATCCTGCGGAGTGGCCTGGATCGCGTAAGGGTTATAAATGTCATGATAGCCCATGGAGCCAAAATCAAAAAGAGTCAGCCATTGCATCAATCCTTTGAATGAAGATAAATAAATGTTTTCCCATTTCAGATCATTGTGGGACAGCCCCAGTTCGTCATGCAGATACTGAAGGCTGAGGATCAGCTGCAGCAGCATTTCCGCCATTCGAACCGGATAAATATCGCAGAAATCCTGAAGGTCTTGCTTTTTTTTCTCTATCCTTGCGGATAAATCACTCTTTGTTCCGGATGGGTCATCTGTCCTGGGTTGTTCCTTGAGCTGTTTCTGCAGCTCATTTAGTTCCCGGTATGCCTGTTCGAGGTGCTGTACCATGGAAGGAATGCCGATTTGCTGGTCAACCGGTTGTCCTTCTATGTATTCTGTGATAAGCACATTCCCGCTGTATCCGATTGTTTTCATCACTCCGGGGATATCAATCTGCATGGATCGGTAGGCTTCCATGCGGAAAGCGTCCCAGCGCATGGCATCATTATTTGTCCCGTATCTGGGAATATTGAGCACCATGCGGTCCCCGGCATATTTGGTGACGGGATTGCCCCTGTGATCTTTGAGAGTGAGGGAACAGCCCGGCCGGACTTTCACAATCAGAACGACTTTTCCCCCTCCGGTAATGATTTCTTCAGCTTCCAGGGCATTTAACCATGGATTGGATGCCAATTCGTTTTGAATCTGGCCGGGATCGGTATTTGTGAGTTCAGCACAGGATCGGGAGCAGGCAGAGAGCCATTCCTGTTTTCTCAAGTCTTCCTCATCCGCAGACCGGTCCGGCAGATCCATTCTTAGGTTGTGGTTGAGCTCATAAAGATTATCCGGCGTGTTAGGGAGTGACGCTATCAAACTGAAAAAATCCGGATAGGAAATGGCACGGTTCATTTCCATCGCAGCGGGCTGCTCCGTGGAAGCGAATGACATGGTGATTTCCCCCATGTTATAGGGTTCGGGCTTATCAAACGTCACATTCACCCTGCGCTGGACCTCATCATATTCGAACTTCCAGTGTTTCATGTCCTCGGATTGGGAAAAATAGGCGGCTAAAAGCCGGCCCAGGGCTTTATAGATTTCATTCCGTCTCTCGTCTGCAGTGGCATGTGCTTTAACCTTTGAAGAGGCCCTCATGACTTCAGTGAGTATATTGCTCAGGCCGTTCAGGGACAGATTGGAGGATTCCAGCAGCCGGCTCATGTACAACCTGGAAGGAGCCTTGCTGTTTCTTTTTTTCTGAAGATACAAAATGGCCTGCATGAGCAGCTCCTTTTGGCCCTGAAGATCAGGAACAGCCATCCCTGTTAAAGCTTCATCTATTTGAAGGAGCTCATCATCAGTGAAATTCCGGGTGAATACGGTGATGCCATTGATGATTTTTACCCATCCACGGCTTTGTAATCTCTCCCAGATCTGAGGATCAATCTGTTCTGCAATGTCCCCTTCTTCTGTGGCAGGAGAATAATAATCTTTCAGAACTTTATAATAGGTCCTTTGATATCCCCCTCTTTCAATATGGCCGGATATTTCACGAAATTCACCGTATAAGTCGGAGGTGAAATCGATTGAGGGATTGGTCATGTCGATCAGGCATTTCATTTCAGCAGCCATGCGGAGATTGGCCCGATGAATCTGCTTCAATTGTTCATACATTTTTTCCATGTCAAAAGAGCAGTTGCCCGCTTTTATAATTTTTTCCGCTCTTCCATGAAGGTAATTCATCAAACTGATATGATCCGCATTTCTTTCAATTTCAGCATCGTGAGCCTCATCGCTCACTTCAATATTAACCGGAATGTCATCTTGTTCATTATCTAAACTTTCCTCTATGGTGTAGGAACCAAGCCCCAGAAGAATGGATTTCACCTCCGGCACAATGAGGCCGCCGTATTCCTGCTCCACTTTCAATCGTTCACTTTCATCTGTTTGGGTTTCACTGAGACGAAGGAAAAGGTCCTGAAGCATGGACCTCGGACTCAATGAGAAAGAGCGGCAATCCGAGGCACTTACGGGCGGGGGGATCAGACCCAATACCAGGATGCAGATATAAGTTATCTTTTTTCTGTTCATGAAGATGCAATTACCTTTTCTGTCATATAGGATAATACCATTTATCGCTTCAGGAGTCAACCCGCTGAGAGGTATCTTGTTACAATTTTTTCGGAAAAAGATATGATGAGTTTGGCGTTTGTATGTGAAGGTAAAAGGGAATTCATTAGACAGGATTAACAGGATGGACACGCTGGGGATAACAAGTTAGGAGCATGGCTGATACAAACTTTACTGAAAAAATCATTGGCTTCGTATATTTTTTAGCAATTAGTGTCTTCTTCAAACGTTTATGAGAAAGGGAAAAATCGGGGTTTTTCATCAATTTTACCTTGTAAAAATAAACGAGAGGATAGGTATTTAATATCCTGTCTAAAAATTAATTATTTTATATTTCTTGATTTATAAAAGCGCATTGTAATTCAAACTTGGTCGTTTAAGGAAATGATGATAAAATAGGATTTTGTTTTATCTATCATCTATTAGGAAGGAAGAAGCAAGATGTCTTTAAAGTGCGGAGTGGTTGGGCTTCCCAATGTGGGTAAGTCAACCATTTTCAAGGCGATAACCGGCGCCGGGGCGGAAATCGCCAATTACCCTTTTTGTACCATTGATCCCAACCAGGGACAGGTGATCGTCCCTGATGAAAGACTGGATATCCTCACGGAGATTTTTAAACCCAAAAAAACCATTCCCACAACCGTGGAATTTTCCGATATCGCCGGGCTGGTCAAAGGGGCCTCCCAGGGGGAAGGTCTGGGCAACCAATTTTTAGGTCATATCAAGGAAGTGGACGCCGTCTGTCATATTGTCCGCTGTTTTGAAGACGATAATATCGTTCATGTCAACGGGAGCGTGGATCCATTGCGCGATATTGAAGTCATCAACATGGAACTGATTTTCAAGGACATGGAAACAATAGGGAAAAGGTATTCCAAATATGAAAAACTCATCCATCAGGATGAAGAGGCCAAAACCCATTTTCCGGTCTATAAAAAAGTCAAGGAGGCCCTGGATCAGGGTGTCCCCGTGAGGAAGCTGGATCTGGATGATAATGAAAAAGCCCTCATAAAGGATCTGGCCCTGTTGACCCAGAAACCGGTCCTTTATGTGGCGAATGTTTCGGAAAATCTCCTCCCCCATGGCGGGGAAAAAGCTAAAAAAGTAATGGAGTACGCGCAGCAGGAAAAATCCGCTGTGATCGTCATCAGCGGGAAATTTGAATGCGAGTTAACAGACCTCCCTGAAGAGGAACGGTCCGCGTATCTGGAGAGTGTAGGTCTGAAAATTCCAGGAAGATATCTTTTAATTAAAGAAGTGTATTCCCTTTTGGGGTTAATCACTTTTTTAACGGCCGGGGAGAAAGAGGTCCGTGCCTGGACAGTCAGAAAAGGCACCAAGGCTCCCCAGGCAGCCGGGGTTATTCATACGGATTTTGAACGGGGGTTTATCGCAGCGGAAGTCGTCAAATATAAGGATTTGGCAGATTGTAAAAGTTATGCAGAAGCCAAAAACAGGGGACTTTTAAGGCTGGAAGGCAAAACCTACGAGTTAGAGGACGGGGATGTCTGTGTTTTC
This sequence comes from Candidatus Auribacterota bacterium, assembly GCA_016932965.1. Lineage (GTDB taxonomy): Bacteria > Auribacterota > JAFGBW01 > JAFGBW01 > JAFGBW01 > JAFGBW01. Next base: position 1,902 of record JAFGBW010000207.1, on the reverse strand, counting down.
CGGTTCAATGTTTAGTTGTTTTAAGAATAGGAATAGAAACCACGAAAATCACGAAACGCACGAAAAAATGAATTCCGTATTATTTTTCGAAGCGAAACCGGAAAAAATTTTCGTGTTTTTAGTGCATTTCGCGGATTAAAATATTAGCAGCGGATTTTCTATTATGAACCCGATACAAATCCTGCCGGATGTGGTTGTTGACCAGATTGCCGCCGGCGAAATCATCGAACGGCCGGCTTCCGTTGTGAAGGAACTGGTTGAGAACGCCATTGATGCCGGAGCGGATTTGATCACCGTTGAAGTCAAAGACGGCGGCAGGACTTTCCTCCGGGTGACGGACAACGGCTGCGGAATGGACCGGGTGAACCTGGAGAAATCGCTGCAGCGTTTTGCCACATCCAAAATAAAAAGTGCCCAGGATTTGGATTGCATTTCGTCCTATGGATTCCGCGGTGAGGCTTTGCCCAGCATTGCATCTGTATCCCATTTAACTCTGTTGAGTAAAAGTCCGTCTCAGCAGGAGGCATATCAATTGCGTTCATCGGGCGGAAAAATACAAGGAGTTGAAAGCTCGGTTTTTGAAAAAGGAACCCAGGTCACGGTGGAGAACCTTTTTTTTAATCTTCCTGCCAGGCTTAAATTTTTAAAGACCGATTCCACGGAAAATAAAAGGGTTCTTACCTGGATCCAGGCTTTTTCCCTTGCGCATCCCTCCATCACGTTCCGTTTTATTCAGGATGGAAGAATATCATGGGAAAATACCGCCAGGGCCAAATTGGCTGACCGGTTATTTGAAATCTACGGAGACGAGTTCATGCAATCCTCCTGTCTTTTGAATTGGCATTTTGAACATGGAACCGTTCAGGGATTGATCACGGAACCTTCCAATACCAGGAGGGACCGGACGGGTATCAGAACTTTTATCAATAAACGCCTGGTACAGAATGCCACCCTGAATTTCATTATTTCCAAGTTTTATAAGGATAAGATCCCGGGCGGTTTTTTTCCTACAGTCGTGCTTTTACTGGAAGTGGAACCGTCTTTGGTGGACGTGAATGTGCATCCGGCAAAACTGGAGGTCCGTTTTAGAAATGAAGGGGAAATCATCACGGCCTGTCTGAAGGCTTTTACCGCTGCCCTGTCAAAAAAAGTCAGCCTCTCTATGCCAGGGACGTTGGAATCTTTTCCCCTGGCTGCAGTGAATGTTCCGCTGAACAAGGAAGATTTACTCACGGATGTGTACGGACAGCATCCTGTTTCACACGGAGAAATAAAACAGGCCGCTGGTCCGGATATTCTTTCTTCCGGGAAGCTTCCTTTACATGGTGATTTTGTTTCCCAAAAAGAGCCGCTGAGGGAAATCCCTTTGGATAAAACAGAGCCTATTTTGATCGGCCAGATAAAAAACCGCTATTTGATTCTGCAGATGGCGGATGCCATGGCTGTCCTGGACCAGCACGCCGCCCATGAAAGGGTGCTGTATGAAAAATTATTGAAATCCCGGGAAACAGGTCCTGTGGCGGCCCAGTATTTACTGGTTCCCCAGGTGCTTTCCTTTGCGCCTGAAGATGCGGAAATTCTGGAGGAAAACCGGGATCAATTGAACCAATTGGGTTTTTCCATTGAGCTGTTCGGAAAAAATACGTTTAAAGTGGATGCCATGCCTTCTGAATTGAATGAGAAAAAATTGCAGGATTATTTTCTGGGACTGTCCGCCTATTTGCGGGATTCTTCTTCCGCTGAACCTGCAATGGAAAAACTCGTCCGGGGTGTCTGCCGGCAGTCTGTCATGTTCGGTGACTCTTTATCTTCAACAGAACAGGAAAAGCTGGTAAATGAGCTTTTTCAGTGCGAAAACCCTTATTCCTGCCCCCATGGCCGGCCTGTGTTTTTTAAACTCAG
>JAFGBW010000206.1 GCA_016932965.1 Candidatus Auribacterota bacterium | reverse complement strand
TTCATGGCCATTGAAATGGAGGATCGTTTCCCTATTTTAGATATTCTGGAACAAACTCCTTCTATTTCAGAAGTCAATCAATGGGCCCTTTTTTTGCGTAATCATGATGAATTGACACTGGAAATGGTGACCGATGAAGAACGCGATTATCTTTATAAAATGTACGCGGATGATCCGGCAGCCAAAATCAACCTGGGCATACGGAGACGACTGGCACCTTTATTGGGAAATAACCGCAGAAAAATTGAGGTCATGAATGTGCTTTTGTTTTCCCTGTGCGGCACTCCAATTATCTACTACGGAGATGAAATCGGAATGGGAAATAATTACTATCTGGGTGACAGGAACGGGGTTAGAACTCCCATGCAATGGAGTGCGGACAGAAACGCGGGGTTTTCTGAAGTGAATCCGCAAAAATTATATCTCCCGGCCATCATTGATCCGGAATATCATTATGAGGCCGTAAACGTGGCTTCTGAGCAGCGGAATTCTCAATCGCTCTGGTGGTGGATGAAAAGGCTGATTCATATCCGGAAAAGAATAAAAGCATTCGGGCGCGGGAATATGTTTATTGTCCCCTCTGATAATCAAAAGGTGCTTTCTTTTATCCGTTCTTACGAAAATGAATATATATTGGTTCTGATAAATTTATCCCGGTTTTCACAGACAGTAACATTGGATTTGTCTTCCGCTTATGCGGGACGTGTTCCGATTGAATTATTTGGGAATCAGGCTTTCCCGATGATACAGAATTCCCCCAGTGTTTTTACTTTTGGTCCGCATGACTATTTCTGGCTTCTGTTGAAACAACAGAAAGAGATGATTTCGGTGCAGGAAATTTCGCCTATAACTGAACTCAGATGGACGGAAGATCTGTATGATCTTTTCGAGGGGGAGAACCTTGAAAAAATGGAACAGAAAATTCTGCCACCCTATTGTCAGAATCAACGCTGGTTTTCCGGGAAAAACAGGATACAGCAGCAGTTCAAGATACAGAAATTCATCCCCCTTCAGTCAAGAGGAGGGAAATATTTTATCCTTTTCATCCAGGTAGAATATTTCGATGCCGAACCGGAAGTTTATTGCCTTCCGCTGACAGTGGTTCAAAAAAATGATTTTGAAAACATGTCCCAGAAATATCCGCAGGCTCTGGTAGCCCAGATGCATCGCGGGGAGGAAAAAGTTTACCTGGTGGATGCGGTTTATGATGAGGGTTTCCGTTCTCTGCTTTTATATGGACTGATCCGTAAGGATAAAAAACTGGGAATGGGTGGACATTTTAAGAGCACGATGTATCGATCAAAGGTTATCTCCCCTGAAATCCAGGAATGGCTGCAAAAGAAAATCGGGACTTCCGAATCAGTCCATTCTGAAATCCTGAAAGTGGAATTGAGCAATACGGCCATCACGTATGAAAATAAATTGTTTTTAAAGCTTTTTCGCAAGATCGAGGCAGGTCTTCATCCGGACATGGAAATTGCCCGTTATTTTGCGGATAAAAATCTTTTTAGACATACCCCCTTTCTGCTGGGTATGCTGGAATATGAACGGGAATACGATGAAGACTATGAGCATAAAGAAAACATCCTGTTGGCACTATTAGAAAATTATATCCCCAATCAGGGGGACGGCTGGAATTACAGTTTAGATGCCTTGAGAAGTTATTATGAACGGGTCCAGACCATGCGGGTTCAAATGCCGGAACCTCCTTCTAGGTCCCTCTCTTATTGCCAATTGATGAAGGAGGAAATACCCCCTTTGTTTAAGGAGTTGATAGGAACTCCGTATCTGGAAATGATCCGGTTATTGGGAAAAAGAACGGCAGAAATGCATTTGGCACTGGCGGGCTCTGGAGGCATCCAGAGAAAGATCTATGCTGATTTTGCTCCTGAGGCATTCCAGTCATTGTATCAGCGTTCACTCTATCAATCCATGCAAAGCCAGGTTAAAAGGAGCCTTGAGACGTTAAAAAGGCGTCTATACAGGCTTCCTGAACCTGTCAGGAAGCTGGCTCAGGAAATTATAGGCCGTCAGAAAGACATCATCAGCCATTATTTTTTTCTGCTTCAGAAAAAAATGTATTCTGTCAAAATAAGGATTCACGGCGATTACCATCTGGGACAGGTTCTTTTCACCGGCAACGATTTTTACATCATTGATTTTGAGGGGGAGCCATTGAAAAATTTGAATGAGCGCCGTTTTAAAAGAACGCCTATCCGCGATATTGCCGGAATGCTGCGTTCTTTTCAGTATGCAGCCTATGTGGCGCTCAGGCAGTTAGATATGAATCACGTTACCAACATGGAAGTATGGGCCAATTATTGGCAGCAATATGTCGGGATATATTTTTTACGATCCTATTTGGAGGGAGTAGGCGGGAGACAGATTGTTCCGCAGAATCCGGAGCAATTGGATTTGATGTTGAAAGCCTATATATTGGACAAGGCCTGTTATGAGTTGGATTATGAATTGAATAACCGTCCTGATTGGGTGGATATTCCGTTAAAGGGAATCCATTTGATGCTGAGTTGAAGACGGACGGGCTGAATGGGATATCACGAGTTTTTATTCTCGATTCTCGATCCTGAATTCTAATAAATGTGGCAACAATTTAAGCCATGGAAGATGCATGTCATCCTCAGATAAAAAATAGACCGGACAGGAGTATAAACAGATATTGCAAATAACGGAACCATGTGGTCAAATTGAATCCTTATGAAATCATTTGCCCTATTTTTTTATGCTTTTCACTGATCCCTAGCAAGAAATACCTGTATATGGAAGAATACATGAATCCTGACAAAAAAAGAATCGCGGTTATAACAAGCAGACTGTTTGTACTTATTTTTCTTTTTATTCAAATTTTTCTTTTTGCAGGCGAAAACGATAAAATACGGTGCAAACGGTGCAGTTATTTCAATGATACGCAAAGTCGTTTTTGTGCGCAATGCGGCGCGCAAATAAATTCTGATGCCGCTGAAGACGAAAAAAAACCTTTCCCTCTTTCAAAGGAAAAAGTGAACCAATTGGTTATTTCTTCCAGAACATCCTATCAAAAAGCCAGGATGAACAGAATGAATGCGCAGCCTTTTCTGGAAAAAGCTCTTTCAGATGCCGGGGAGGCGTTGCGGTCGGGAAAAAATTTTTTACCGGCTAAGACAATTAGGGATATGGAAAACATTCGCCAGAAGGCAAAACTGGAACTGTCACATTTTACCGGGAGCAACGGCAGTTCCGAACAGAAAATCAATCTGATCCCAGCAGGAGACACCATGATGGTGAATGTCATCTTGAATGAAACGCTGCGTGCTCAAATGATGCTGGACACCGGCTGTTCACTTTCGTTGATTTCTCCTTCCATTTCCTCGAAGCTCGGAATTAAACCCGTGCTGCAGGACTATGTCATACTGGCGGACGGGAGAAAAGTTCGAGCCCATCTTGCCATGCTGAATTCCATCGAGCTGGAGGGAAATAAGGTCCGGAATATTCAGGTTGTGATCCATGATACCCATGGAGATGGTCTGCTCGGCATGTCTTTTTTAAAGCATTTTAACTTCAAGGTGGATCATGATAAAAAACAATTGATCTTGGAAAAAGGATAATATTAGACAAACCGCCAAAAAAGTGTAATGTTTATAAAAAGGGAAACCATGTCATCCATATGACCGGCATGGCGTAGCTGGCTTTTCAATTAATCATTTCAGGGAGATAATCATGAATGCAGAAACCGTCAAGGAGGAGGAATATTTATCCATCCGCGATCTGGCAAAAAATTACAAGATGACCGAGATCAGTTTAAAAAAATTCGTCGAGGAAAACAATATTGTCACTGAGGTCATCAAGGGGAAAAATCTGATCCACGTTCGCTCTTTTGACCGCTGGATGGCTTCCCACATAAAGAATCTTCCGGTGAGCGATCTTGAATCAATTGAGATGGATGAAAAAAAACAAATGATTCAGATTCATCCGTTGCTTTCTGAAAACCGGGTGATTTTCAATCCGCCGGATTTGACCAAGACGCATATTCTAAAGAGACTGGTCACCACATTATGGGAATCAGGGGTGGTCAAACAGGAGGATTTAAAATCCATTCTGAACGCAGTGATTGAAAGAGAGAGGCTGTGCAGCACAGCCATCATGGATGGCGTGGCCATTCCCCACCCCCGTTCTTCCATGGAAGAATATATCAAGGAACCGGTATTGGTCCTGGCTATCTCAAAAAGAGGGATCCATTTTGAATCTGATGATGGAAAACCCACGAATCTCTTCTTTTTCATCTGTGCCAACCGCACGGATATTCATCTCAAAGTCATGGCCCGTTTAAGCAGGCTCCTGCGGAGCGCGAAATTCAGATATGAATTGATGATCAGTGAAGATTTTGATCAGGTTTTAAAAGTATTTAAATCCTGGGAAGAAAAACTGGGGGAATGAGAATCCTTTTTGATCTGAGAATGTTATCCGGGGATCATTCCGGTATCTCGGCTTATGCAGTCAATTTGTTATCCGGCCTCGGTTCCCTTTCCATTCCGCATGAAATTATTTTGCTGTCCAGGAATTCATCCTGTTTCAAACGCTGGAATGGCCGCGTGTTTTCCTATCTGGATAAACACGGCGGCAAATCCGTGTTCCTTGACCTGAGTACTTTCCATCCCTTGAATTTTTTCGGGTTGAGACGGCTGATAAAAAACGAACAGATTCATCTCTATTACACGCCGGATTTTTTTTGGCCATACGGTTCTCTTCCCTGTCCTGTTATATCCACCATACATGATGTGATCCCCGTTACACATTCGAAATGGATGCCTCATTCCACAAAGGCCAGATTCCGTCTGCTGTTTAAAGAATTGATTCGTTTCACCCTGATGTTTTCATCCCGGGTTTGTGTGGCATCAGAGACAACCCTGAAAACGCTTGAGAAAATATTCGGGAGTCCCCTCATCAGGCATTGCCGTGTATTGCATACACCGGTTGATTTTTCGGATAACAAGACGACAAACGCTCCGCTTCCGTGGGATTTGAATGAAGGCTTTATTCTTTATGTAGGAAGATTGGATCCCTATAAGAATGTGCCCAGCCTGATCAGAGCATTTCATGAGTTAAAAAAAGAGGGAATCAAGGAAAAATTAGTGATTGCCGGTAAGAGGGACCCGCGTTATCCGGAGACTTCCCATCTTGTTGAATCATTACGAATCCAGAATGAAGTGATTTTCACGGATTTTGTAAGCGAGGATGTTCTCCGCCAGCTTTACGGGCAATGTCGTTTCAGCGTACAACCTTCCCTGGCGGAAGGATTCGGCCTGACGGCCCTGGAACCCTATGTTTATAAAAAATTCTGTATAGCATCCCGTGCAGCCTCCTTGCCGGAGGTCCTGGGTGAAGCGGGATTGTTTTTTGATCCTCAGAATACAGAGGATATTAAAAAAACGATCAAACGCGGCCTGATGCTTACCGAAGATGAAAAAAAACAGCTGGTAGGAAAAGGATTGAAACAACTGGAACTTTTTCATTCAACCAAGACAGCGGAAAAATGGCTGGATCTTGTTAAAGAAATCCTCCCTTCAAGTAATAAATAGTATCACCACGGAGGACACGGAGAGCACGGAGGGTGAAAAGAGTTATGAGTGTTGAGTTTTGAATTCAGATGAAATTTCATTATTCCAACTCATAACTCAACATTCAAAATTCACAATTCCAATTTCTCCGTGCTCTCCGTGGCAGAAAAACATGTTATTAATAACAAAACATGTCACGTGATGACGTCACATTCAATGGCTTTATGTAGAGGCTTCTAGCCGATAATCATTTAGAGCCTCTGCTATTTAGTGGAGATAACGGGCTAATAATTCTCTTTAGTCATAAATCAGATGCTTTGTTCCACCAGTCCGCAGAGGATATGACCAATGAGAATATGGCATTCCTGGATTCGCGGGGTATCTGTGGAGGGAACATGAATGACTTGTTGGCAAATGGGGTCCATCTTGCAGGGTTGGCTTCCTGTAAGCCCCAGCGGGATCATTCCGTTTCGCTTTGCCTGTTTGAGTGCGGCAATCACGTTAGGAGAATTGCCCGAAGTGGAAATGCCTAATGCCGCGTCGCCTTTGACACCCAATGCTTCCACCTGTCTTACAAAGACCGCTTCAAAACCGTAATCATTGCTGATGGCAGTCATATTGGAGGAATTACAGGTAAGGGCCATCGCAGGAAAAGAACGGCGCTCCATCTTATATCTGCCGACCAATTCCGCGGCAATATGCTGGGCGTCGGCAGCTGAGCCTCCGTTTCCAAAAAGCAGAAGCTTATGACCGTTTTTAAAAACATCAATGAGGATTTCAGCCGTTTTTTGGATTAAAGAGACGATTTTTTTATCCAAACACGCTTCCTTTATTTTAACAGAAGCGTTGATTTCTTTTACAATGTAGTCATGCATGTTATTCCTCGGTTTTTACATACATGTATATTTTTTCTGTTATGGTTGTCCATGAATAACTCGATCCCATACCTTATTTTTTAAGCGTCTGAGCGCCTTTGCGCGAGAATGATATTGAATTAAATTCGGTAAATTACCGCTACAGGATGTGGACTAGCAAAGTCTGATAATTCCGAATGTTTTTAAAAGGAATAATTTCACCACGGTGGACACAGAGAATAAAAGTAATCAGTATGGAGTGATCATTCTCCGATTTCACTCAGGACATGATTTTAGTTGTAAATATGATTTCATCATTTCAACGTAAAACTCACAGTTCAATATTTTTCCTAATCTTTCTCCGTGCTCTCCGTGGTGAAAAAATAATTATTATATTAAACAAACCGCGATGAAGAGGTTCACATCATAAAGCTACCGGCTTTGCCGGTAGTATATTTACTCTCAGTTCCCCATTTTTGATTAAACACTTCTTAGACATCGAACCAGCCGCCCAGTTTTTTTATGAAAATCTGTTTCCGTCCAACCTTCATGCCGGGCTGCTGTTCCAATAAGTTGATAGCAGTTTTCATGATCATTTCCTGATCAAGATATTGAATGAGCAATTGAAGGGTCATTTTATCAGCCAGAATCAAATGGGAAAGCACGGACCGGTGGGGGATGATCGTCATCAAATTCTGATAAACCGCGTCCAGTTCAATCCAGGTGCGTTGATTCAAGGTAAAAGAAATGATGGCCGTCTCTTTTTCTTTTTCAGGAATAATCCGGATGTCGCAAATCGTATCCATGAATGTTTCATCTCATTGGGGATAAATAGGATGCCTCTTTATGAGTCATGATTACGCCCTCCCATATACAGGATCCAGAAGCCAAAATCTGGAATTCATTGATAAAAAACAATGTGAATATGATAAAATAAAATCCCTTGTCTTTATATGCCAAAGCAGTTAATTTTGCTTCAATTATATTTATCCGAAATAAGGTAGATATTAAATATAAATCGGATCCACGAATATCATGAATTCAGTCAAATGAAAAAGAAATGTTATTCATTTCATCTGTGGAAGCTGACAGCTAAAATTGAAGATAACCTGTATCGCGGCTTTGAGGATATCTGATGAATCATTCTGACTGTTCCTGTTAAAGGAATTCTAAAAATAATATGGAACCCCTCAATAAAAATTATTCCTTATTCTCCACTGGAATTATCATTTCTGTCTTGACCTGCCTCATTTCTATCTTCTATCCGACGCCCGTTACCGCAGGAATGCTTTTCCTTTTTTTTATTATTGGATTTTTTGCGCTGCGTGCGCACAAACGACAGGTTCAGCTTCTGCTAAACGATGATAAAAAGCGTATCATTGATCTGGAGATGCAATGTTACACCAGCGAGTCGTTTTTAGGAAAACTCGTTTCTTCAGGAAATAATCTCATTGCGGAAATGGAACGGGATGCGCTTTTAAAACAGATCCGTGAGGGCTTTGCCACTTTCACCAAGGCCAGCGGGGGGTACCTGTTGATTTACAATCAGAACCAGGATCGTTTTGATTGGGGTATCGGATTGACATTGAGCAATTTGAAATTAAAAAAATTGCCTGTGCCTTCATCCGATGTTCTTCTTGGAAAAATTTTGTCCAATCCCACTCCGGTTCTATTCCACGATCTGGCCCCCCTTGTTTCCAGCAATCTGTTCCATGTCAGGGATGACATATTGCCTTCCTTTGTTCCTTATCCTGAAATACTGATCACCATAAAAATGCAGATGAAATCATCTCTTTTTGGGATTCAATTCCTGATGGTGACCCGGACACAGGCTTCGGACATTGAAAAAAATCTGGGGATTTTTAATGCCCTGGTCAACCAGGCCACTCTGGCAATCGGCTCGGCTGTGCAGAGAGAATTTGCCATCAATGACCGGATGACCATGATGTACAACCATGAATATTTTGTTTCCCGTTTAAGGGATGAAATCGCATCGTGCGAAAGATCCAAGGGAAGGAGCCTGACCCTTCTCATGATGGATATCGATCACTTTAAAAAATTCAATGATACATACGGACATCAGATAGGCGATCTGGTGCTTATCGAATCAGCTAAAATCTACAAAAAATGCGTGCGCATGTCTGACATTGTATCCCGTTACGGCGGAGAGGAGTTTGCCATTATTTTACCTGAAACGAACCTGCAGGAAGGGGCCCTTGTCGCAGAAAAAATCCGTTCCACGATTGAATCTTCTCCGTTCAAAACCAATAAAGGGGACCTGAAGGTCACGGTATCGGTTGGGGTTTGCGAATGGACGATGTGTCAGCCTCCCATTACCGTGGAAACCATGGTGAAAAGGGCCGATGAAAAACTGTATGAATGCAAGGAAAAAGGCCGCAACAGAGTATGTTCTTAACTCGTCTGCTTTCTAAGGCTTGATTCTTTATCAGACAGCCGTTCGTTCTCCATCAGTGAACTCAATAGGCTGGTTGATTTGCTCTTGTGTCTCCAGAATCCCGATTCCGGGGTTTAATAATACAGTACTTTAAAAACGCATTTTTTAAAACAGGCAGATATCCGGTTCATGCGTTTTGTCTGATAAGTCCGCCATTTTTCAGAAAATAATCTGTATTTTTCTTTTCCTGTCAGACGGTGCATGATTTCCAGCTGAATACAATGAAGCTGATGATAGAAACGGCTGGCTGGATTGATCAGCCGAAGAGGAGACAAATCATAACGGGACCAGTATCCGGTGTCATAACGTTCAAGATGAGTGCAGAGATTTTGTTCCAAACGGCGGTAGAGTTCTTTTAAACGGGCATCGGAGGTTGTCTGGCATAGGTCATACACCCCCCACAAGGCCCAAATGAATCCATTTAAAATATGAACAGGAGGATGAGTGATGTATTCCTCTATCCAGGTCCCGCCCAGGTCATCATGAAAGAGAACCCCGCCATCTTCTATTTTTGTCTGCAGCGAGAGAGAAGCATCCAGGGCGCACTGAATGTATTTTTGATTATCCGTTATCTCATGCGCCCGCAGGAGAAATGAAATCGCCTGTCCCTGGGCCAGACCTGAGTACCATGGATTTTTGAGAAGCTGAAAATATTCAAAATCAAATTCGTGGAACCATACCAAAAGACCCTTTCCATTACGGCGAAGATGACTGACCAGCCAGTCTGCCGTTTTGATGATGGCTTCCAAGTGAAATGTTTTTTTTGAGCGGAGATATAAATT
>JAFGBW010000205.1 GCA_016932965.1 Candidatus Auribacterota bacterium | reverse complement strand
TGGGAGCGGATGACTATATCATCAAACCATTTAACGAAATGGAGTTCATCGCGAGAATAAGAGTGATGCTGAGATTGAAAAGATTGAACGATGAATTGATGACGGCCAATAGACGCTTGAAATATCTTTCGACCCATGATGAACTGACGGATTTATTTAATCACCGTTATTTTATTGCCATTTTTGACAAATTGATCCGTGAAACCATGGAAAATGAAACCAACCTCTGCCTTGCCTTGTTTGATATCGATCATTTCAAACAGGTCAACGATACATACGGCCATCTTGAAGGCGACCGCGTTTTGAAATCCATCGCGCAATTATTAACGGATTCATTCACTTCTGATACGGTCATTGCCCGTTACGGCGGGGAAGAATTCGTCGGGCTTTTCCCCAACAGATCTCTTTCCTTCGTCGTGGAGGCCTGCCAGAATGTGCTTGATGATTGCGTTAAAATGGTTTTTGTGCGCGAGGGAAAGGAACATCATCTCACCATGAGCGCCGGTATTTCCTGTACGAATGTTTTGAATTCTTACCGCGCCAATGAATTGATTCAGTCCGCGGACAAGCTTCTTTATCAGTCAAAAAATTCCGGCAGAAACAAGCTGACATCGATTTGATCAGAGTGCATTTCTTACGGGCCTTTTCTATTGTCGTATCCGGATCAGTGCGGAACTTTTCTGATGAGGATCACACCCGTCAATAAAAACAGGACATGGGACATCCATGCGGATAATAAAGGGGAAATCAGCAGACCTTTTCCCGCCTGATAAAAGATCACATCGAAAAGGTAGTAGACCAGACACACGATCACCCCGGCTCCAATCGCTTTGCTGGAGACCTCCTTTTCATGGGTGATTCCAAAAGGGATGGCCAGAAATAAGAAAACCAAAGGCAGAAATGCCAAGGAGAATTTCCGGTAATAATCTACCATCAGCCCTTTTTTGATTTTTTCCTTGTTTTCCGGAATAGTTTTAATGAGTTTTTTCAGCAAACGGGCGTTCATGAAAGTGGGGTCAACTTTGGAAACGAGGATTTCTTCAGGTTTGGGGATGTCCTTGAAAATGATGGTTTCATAACAGGCGGCCTTGGCGGGGAGCCCGTCGTTTGAGTATGGCTGAACCTGGACTTTATTGCCTGACCAATGATCTTTGTGCCAGATCATTTCTTCAGCGAAAACACGCTGCTGAAGCTGTCCAAAAGCATCCGTTTCCGTGATCATGAATCCGGATATTTTTTTTTCTTTTTTATGGTATTCATGCAGATAATATTTTTTCCCGTCTTTTCCCGTCAGGTTGATGTTTTTTAAGTAGGGTTGATTCAATTTGAATTTTTCCCGTTGCATCAATCTCTGCCTGAAACGGGTTTCAGGGGCGATTTGATCATTCAGGAAGAAGGAGACCGCGCTCAAAAAGAAGGCGCTCATGAAAAAAGGAAGCATGATTTTGTTCAAAGAAATTCCTCCCATGATGAGAGAAGTATATTCGTTTGACAGGGACATGGAATGGAGCAGCCTCAATGCTGACAAAAGAACGGAAAAGGGAAGGCAATACACAATCACAGGAGGAATCGTATAAAAACAATACAGGATATAATCTTTGAAAGGAAGTCCATACGACATGAATTCATCGAGTTTGTCCATCAAGTCAACGATAAAAATAAGAGAGAGGAAGGTGAAGAGAACCAGTAAAAAGGTGGACCAGAAATTCTTGAATAGATAGGTGAATAATATTCTGCCCATGGCACTATGATATCCAAATACGTCTCATTAAAATCACTCCGGCTGTACCCATGATCATATTGGGCAGCCATGCGCATATAGGAACGGGCAGATGTTCCTTGATGAACAATCCCTTTCCCAGAAGCAGTAAGATATACCACAGTAATCCCAATACGGAGCCGATCGTCAGACTGGCTGACTTGGCAGAACTTTGCAGTCGTACCGACAGGGGGAAACCCAGCATGAAAAATACCAGACTGGCAAAAGCCAGCGCGATCCGGCTATGTTTTTCATAAACCAGATACCGGTAGTCTATCTGATTTTTTGGCGTTTCAGAGATTTGAGAATCAAGCTCGTTAAACGTGAGATGATAGGCTCTTTTTTTCGGCTTGGAGAAATCCTTGTCCGTTACCGAAAGGGCCAGGGAATAGGTTTTACAGTCGATGCGCAAGAAACGTTTGCTGTCCCCGGCAGGTTGATCCACATGGGCGTCATATAAGATGAACGACAGTTTCTGGGTCTGGGGGTCATAGCTGTATTTCCCGCTGTCAGCCAGAATCTCCCTTGGAATGGAGTAACCCGGAATCACCTGGCGGATGGCGATGTTTTTCACATGGTTGTTTTCCTGGATGTTTTTAATGTAAATGGAGGAGTTGCCAAGCCCCTCCATCCAGACCTTTTCCTGGAGGAATGTGGAGGGGGAAAACTGGGACAGATCATAGATTGCCATGACTGATTTCCAGTCTGCTCTGGGCAATATTTCCCCATGAAGATAATAAGAAAGGCCGAAAAGAACGCTTCCCATGAGAAAAACAGGGAACGCGATTTTGGAGATGTTGATTCCCCCTCCCCGTAATGCCAGGATTTCATTTTCGTTTGAGAGACGGCTGAAACAGATGAGGATGCTGATTAAGAAAGCCAGAGGCAATGTGATTCCAAGTAAATACAGGGCAATAGATCCGGTCACCTCAAAAAGGGTTTGGGGTTTGACGTTTTTGTCCAATAAAAGGTCGGCAATATTCAGGATTTTGGTCATGAGAATGATGGAGGTGAGAACAGTCAGGGAAAGCAGAAAAGGGGTCAGCAGTTCTGAGATAATGTAACGATAAAGGAGCCGCATGCTGGTTTTCCGGTTAATGGTTTAGGCTTTATGATCCTTGTGTCCTGGTATGAGATGGGTAAAAAAATACTGAAATGAATGAGAGATTAAAAGAGATTTTTTTATTCTGTGATGACTTGGAAAAAATCAGCCGTGCTCCTATTTGGATTCATTGACCCTTAATGCCAGGCCTTTCAGGTATTCCCCTTCTCTGTGCGCCAGATT
>JAFGBW010000204.1 GCA_016932965.1 Candidatus Auribacterota bacterium | reverse complement strand
GCCATGGCAATCATGACTCTTTGTTTTTGTCCTCCGCTGAGCTCAAAGGGATAATTTCGTATGCGGGAGGAGGCATCTGAAACGCCCAAATCGCTTAAAAGCGTTTGGGCTTTTATCAGCGCCTTTTTTAGAGGCCATCCGGTATGAATGATCAAGGGTTCCGCTATTTGTTTTCCAACCCGGATCACCGGATTCAGATAAGCGGCAGGATCCTGAAATATCATGGCTATATCCTTACCCCGGATTTTTCTTAATTCCGTTTCCGGCATAATAGAAAGATTTTTGCCGGAAAAGAGGACTTCTCCTGAGACTATTTTCCCGGCTGAAGGCAGCAGGTTGAGGATGGAGAGGGCGATCGTGGATTTGCCGCTTCCGGATTCGCCGATCAGCCCTATGATTTCTCCGCATGATATTTGCATATTCAGATTTTCGACAGCTTTGACAACGGCACTGTCATTATGAAAATGAACATTTAAATTTTTGATCGTCAATAACATGGCTGGGCTGATATCCGGATTTTGATTTCTGATTTTGTCAGATTATAGCTTTTGAAAAACAATGATCCATTAATTTAATACAGATAAACCTCCAACACAGATTTTGGACTTTTTATAATTTGACAGTTATGAGAGTATATAAACTATACAAACAGAATTGAGAATCGAGAATTGAGTAGAAAAGACAGAAAATAAGAGATATTAAAAAAATTGGAACATGTTTGTAATAATGTAGTTAAAAAATTTCATTTCCATGAAAGCGGCAATTCAGTTTTTTTACATTCTTGATTTTCGCTACTCGATTTATTATTTTGAAAACGGTATGATAATAATAAATCCTTTTGAGTGATTCACATTATAAAGCTCTGCCGGATGTATTTTGATTTTTATGAACTCATTTTTTTTCTGTTCGCTAAGGGAATAATTTGATAAGCGTACATACTAGCATGAATCTTAATGACATGACTATATCAAAGGTCCAGAACTTGCATGAAGTATGATGTTGCCAGTCAGAGTGATGTGGGGCAGGTTAGGAGCAAAAATGAAGATTCTTTTTTAGTGGATGAAGCATTGAATCTTTTTATTGTGGCTGATGGGATGGGGGGATATGAAAAGGGAGAGGTTGCCAGCCAGATCGCATGTCAAAGTATTTATCAGTTCATTAAAGAGGCTCTAACAACCAGTCCGGTTCTTTCAAAAAGTCAATTGTTGGACGCTGCTCAGAAGGCCAATGCAAACATCAGGAAAAATATCTCCGAAAGTCCCAATAAAGGGAAGATGGGATCCACTGTTGTGACACTTTGGCTTAACGGAGATAAAGCATTAATTTTAAATATAGGTGATTCAAGGGGTTATCGTTTTAGAAATGGAAAACTTGAGCAAATTTCCGTTGATCATTCTCTGGTTCAGGAAACCAAGGCAGCAGGTATAAAAAAAGAATTGGCTCCTCAATTCAAGAATATCGTTACCAGGGCGCTTGGTATGAAGGAGTCGGTGGAGGGAGATGTTTTTTCTGAAAAATTGCATAACGGGGATCTTTTTCTTCTTTGCACCGACGGGCTTCACGGTATGGTGCCCGAAGAGAAAATAGTCGAAATTCTATCCAAAGGTCAGGATATAACATCTCAGTTGAGCGAGGTGATTGCCCAGGCCAATAAAGAGGGCGGCAAGGACAATATCACGGGTATTCTGATTAAGATCAGGGAATGTGATAGTTCTCATAAACGGAAAGAAGTGACGGAAACTTTTCAGATTCCAGCTTATCAGTTGAAAGCTTTCAATGAGAAGAAGGAACCTTCGGTCCTGTTTAAAATCCTGACATTCATTTTAATCATCATGGCTGTGGCATTGTCTGTTCTCATTTTATTTAGGGAAAAGTTATTATGAGGTTTTTTCCGGAAAACAGTTTTCATCTTTACACTTTCCCATCAATAAGAGTAAAAATTCAATCTAATCACCGACTCAGGGAACATTCTTTGGAAAGGTAAAAATGGAGCCACTTCAGGAACAAAGGTCATCCTCCATGATGAATGTAGAGGAATTTGAAAAAATGAAAGAGATGTATCATGTGCTTAATGACGGGATTCTGGAAGTTGATTCTGGATGGACCATACATTACGCTAATCCTAAGGCGCTGAATCTCCTTAACATATCATCTTCTTTTTCTGGAATGGATCTCCGTTCTCATCTGGAAGAGAATTTTGAAATAAAACCGGAGATCGCTCAGATTGATTTAAAACAGAAGAACATCCCGGCGTTTAAGGTCATCCGGAATGAATCTGATAAATTCAGACCCCTTTTTCTTTCCTTACACTGTTTTCTTGCCGATTCAGTCAATAATCATTCGAACCGTATTCTTTTAATCATTAAAGATGAAACAGGAGATTATCTGGAGGGAGGGATACAGGCTGATTTTCTGACTCTCATTTCTCATAAACTCAGAACTCCGATCGTGGCTTTAAATTACGCAATGAATCTGGTTCAACGGCGTAAGGAGCTCAATTTTTCAGAGAATGAGACGGAGGATTTTCTTCAGCAATCCTATGTTAAATCCATCGAGATTGCCGAAATGATCGAGAAGATCATCCGTTTTTGTTCTGTGATCAAAGATAAATTTTACAGCCGCAATGATTCATGTGATTTGATCGAGCTGTTGAATGAAGTGATCGGGCGATATGAACGGAAATACAAAAGATTCAGACCTCCTTATCAGCTTCATGTTCATCCTCCGGAGAAAAAAATCCATATAGCCATGAGTTCAGAATACGCGGCGCTTATTTTTGAGAATATCATTGATAACGCGGTTAAATTTAATGACAAAGAAGATCCCAAAGTGACGGTTTCTTTTCGGAATGAGGATAGAATTTTATGGGTGGATGTGACGGATAACGGTTGTGGCATTCCATCAGAAATGCATGACAAAATTTTTGAAAAATTTTTTCAGATTGAAAAATTCTTTACCGGAACGGTGGAGGGAGTGGGATTGGGATTGACGGTGGTCAAACATATTCTTTATGTATACAATCAGTCCATTTCCATTGAATCAAAGATGGGAGTTGGAACCACGGTTCACTTCACTTTGCCGCTCAAGATGAATTAAGAGTTGAATTTTTTATTAATGATAGTCTCCCTCAATGAGATACATCAATAATTGGATCACGATGGTTTTGAAAAAGATGCGCTCAATCATTTTATATTTTAAAATCGAGTCTACGTTATGACCAGCGAAGCTACAGATAAATCTTCTTTTCTATACCGCTTACGTCATTCCATGGCCCATGTCATGGCACAGGCTGTAGCAGAATTGTATAACGGAGTGAAGCTGGGATTTGGCCCGCCGACGGAAAACGGTTTTTATTATGATTTTGATTTTGGAACTGAACAAATCGGTCCCGAAACGCTGGCTAAAATCGAAAAGCAGATGAGAAAAATTTTGAGCCAGAATGAGAAATTTACAAGGGAGGAGTTCAAGACGGAACAAGCGCTGCAAAAAGCCAGTCAAATGAACCAACCTTACAAGGAAATACAAATTAAGAAATTATCCGGAGAGGGCGTTGAACTTTTTTCTTTTTATTCTAACGGAAAATTCACGGATCTTTGTGAAGGTCCGCATGTGGACAGTCACAAGGATTTGAGAAGCGCCGCTTTTTGTCTGGACCGGATTTCCGGGGCTTATTGGCTGGGATCAGAGAAAAACAAGATGCTTACCCGCATCTATGCCCTTTGTTATGAAACGGAAGAAGAGCTGAAAAGCTTTCTGGAACAGCGTAAAAGAGCGGAAGAAAGGGACCATAAAAAGCTGGGAAAGGAACTGGAGATATTCACGATCAGCGAGACCGTGGGCAAAGGGCTTGTGTTGTGGCTTCCTAACGGAACCGTGATCCGGGAGGAAATCGAAAAGTACGCCAAGGAGATGGAATTTCGTTACGGATATCATCGTGTGGCGACACCTCATATCACCCGGGAGGAGCTTTTTATAAGGTCTCAGCATCTTCCGGCATACAGCGAAAGCATGTTTCCTCCCATGACCGTGGAAGATGAGGGAGGAATCAAGGAACGTTTTTATTTGAAACCCATGAATTGCCCTTTTCATCATCTCATTTATTCTTCCCGTCCCAGAAGCTACAGGGAGCTTCCTTTACGGCTGGCAGAATACGGAACCTGCTACCGTTTTGAGCAGTCAGGGGAATTATCCGGCCTTTTACGCGTACGATGCATGACCATGAATGATGCGCACATTTATTGTCCTGAAGAAAAACTGGATGAAGAAATTGCACTTTTGATGACCATGTATCAGGAGTTTTATAATACGTTTGGACTAAAAAATTATACCTATCGTCTCTCCATACGCGGAAAGGCAAACAGGGAGAAATTCAAAGGGTCACCGGATTTGTGGGATAGGGCGGAAAAAATACTTTCTGACGTTCTGTCCAGCAAGAACATTCCCTTTTATGTGGGGGAAGGAGAAGCGGCCTTTTACGGGCCCAAGATCGATATTCAGTTTAAGAATTTAATGGGACGGGAAGAAACGGTTTCCACGATTCAGGTGGATTTTTTTGCCCCGGTTAATTTCAATCTGGAATATGTGAGTCAAACCGGTGAAATCAAGCAACCGGTCATCATTCATAGGGCGCCTTTAAGCACGCATGAGCGTTTTGTGAGTTTTTTAATTGAAACATACGGAGGAGCTTTTCCAATCTGGATGGCTCCGGTTCAGGTGAAGCTGATCCCTGTATCCGATGAAGTGAAGGAGTATGTCATCAACCTGGAAAAGGAATTGAAAACGGCTTCTGTCCGGGCTGAAAGCGATTTTACCGATAACACATTCAATAAAAAAATCCGCACCGCCGTGACACACAAGATCCCTGTCTGCCTGATCATAGGCAATAAAGAAGCCTCTCAAAATAGGGTAACAGTCCGGCGTTATGGAATCAAGGAGCAGGAAACTCTTACAAAAGATGATTTCGTGAAACAATTGAAGGAAGAGATCACCGAAAGAAGATGCGGCATTTCTTCTTTTCCTGCCTGATTTATTATTGCTTAATTTATTATAATCAAATAGGATGAATCGAATTTTCGATTCTTTAGATAGAAAATAACCTCGTGGAAAAAGCGTGTTACTTTCCATCATTTTTGAGGAGGAGAAATGAATAAAAGGTCCGTGATCTTTTTTTTCATGTTTTCTTTATTGTTTTACCCAGCGGCTTTTGGTCAGGAAGAATTGGAAGAATCATGTGAATACCTCTTGTTTGAGTCCATGCCTCTGGTGATCACCGCTTCCAAAGAAAAACAAAAAATCAATATGGCTTCTTCTGTTATGACCGTGATCACGGAAAACGAAATTTTACGTTCCGGATGCCGGACCGTCTATGAACTCCTTAAAAGGGTCCCTGGTTTTTTCCCAACGATGCAGGCAACCTGGCCGTTGGTTGGCAGCCGTGGTCTGGTATCAGACGGAAATGATCATATTCTATTTCTGATAGACGGGCATGTTCAAAACAGCGTCATCGGTCAGGGGTATCAGCAGCAGGACCTCATCCCTTGTCTGGAAAAGGTGAAACTCATTGAAATCATACGCGGACCGGGTTCTGTGTTATGGGGTTCCAGTGCTGTGATGGGAGTCATCAATATCATCACCAAGGATGGGACATCCGGCTCCATGAAAGAGGGTTACGCTGATAGCATCAGCAAATCAACAGTTGGATATGGTGAAGAGGACGGTATGGTGAATGTCAATCATTTCTATGTAAAAAGCGAAGGAGATTTATCCATTTTGAGCTCGTTCTCATATTGGGAGTCAGAAGGATACGACAGACCTGATAAAAAGGGATTTGGAGAGGCCTATACCCGTGAAGCGGCGAATGAAATAAAGGGGAACGTCGAATTTCCCTGGGGAGAAATCGGAAGTTGGCCTCCCATTGATAAGCACCATGAAGGATATGAATTTTACGCAAAAATCCGTTATGACAATCATGTGATTTTAGGGCGGGTGGTGGAGACCAATCTTGTTTATCCCTGGGACTCCTGGCTTGAAAAATTGGGTTCTGATTTGTTCATGAGAAAAGCTTATGTGGAGTACCAGCATCAAACCCGTTTCAGTGATTTCTTTTCTTTGGACAGTGTGTTTTATGGGGATATTTTGCTCCAGAATCGTTTTCCGAGCAGTAATTTATTCAAACCAAGTGAAGATATGGAAATCATCCAGGATCAATCCAATGAGGAGCTGGCATTTGGCGCGGAATTTACCGGTAATCTGACTTTTTCTGATCAGAACAGCCTCAAGATCGGATTAAAAGGAGTCAGGACAAAGATCGGCCCCAACAGAGATGCCAGATTTAATTCTTCTGAGAACAGGCCGAGTGATCTCAAGTATCCTTACATCGGTGTTGAATCGGGTTATGACAACAATCTGGCTCTTTACGCAGAAGATATGTTCAATTTGAGAGAGGGAAGGACTTCGTTTTTTCTGGGTGGACGCATCGATGACAATGATTTCAGGGAAGATAAGACCGTGTTTCTTCCAAGGGCAGGGATCATTCAGAAACTGGGAGATGATTTCACGTTAAAGTATGTCATGAATACCGGGTACTTGAGGCCCAATGCTGTGTACTCAAAGACAGTCGGAGTTATTGTGGATGTCACGAGAGGTCCTACGCAGGATATCCTGCGTGTGGATAAATCCGAACGGATCATGAGCCATGATATCCAGCTTTATTGGGAAAGAGAGAAGAATTATATTGCTCTGACCCCTTATTACATGACGATAGAGGATTACATTTCTTTTGATGCGAACAATGTTCCTCAAGGGTATAAAAATCTGGGAGACGCAAAGACGATCGGAGTCGAACTGGAAGGGAAGTTCTATCTGAATGATTCCCTCGGATTTTACGCTAATTATTCCTACAGTGATGCGGAATTGAAAAAGAGCATCCATCAGGGCGCTTTGACCGATGAGAACGATAAAATATTAAATTATCCCCGGCATATTTTTAATGTGGGGACAGAATGGCGTTTTAATGATCGGAATTCATTGAATGTCCATTTAAACGGCTGGATGGACATGCCGATCATTCTTCCAATCGGAGAGGCGGCGACTTATGGTGAATTTTCCTCCATAGACAGCGAGTATTATCTTGATATGAGTTTTACCGCAAACAGGATAGCAGGATCCAATTTTAATCTGACGGTTTTTGCCTTCAACCTATTGGATAATACAGACTCGGTCGGGCTGGTGGTGAATAATGGTATCTGGTATCCGCGCGGTCAGGATTTAGGAGTAAAGCTCTCACTGTACTGGTAACATGGAAGCTTCCTAAAGTGAGCTATGGGGTATCTCCGTTCAAAAGGATGCATCAAATTTGTTTGTTCGGCTCTTCCCCCGATGGGGCTTTGCGGCCGGGATATTCATAGACAAGCAAGGCTGTTCAGCCAATTAAGCCGGATATCTGTTATACCCAAAAACGCTTTTTCCCCTTATAAGGCGGGGTGAACAAGTTTAACTTATACCATCAACTGCTTGTATTCACTTCCAATGTCATCCCTGCTGAATGAGAACCTGTTGTCAGCTGTTTCAACTCAGAAGATTTTTTCATTTGTTTTGTTGAGATGAATATGATTTCTCCTGCAGGAATGATAATAGGCACGTTCCCCTCCGCGATTTTTACTTCTTCCCCTGTTTCATCGTAGAGTTTGGTATCTTTGTCTCCGATTTGTGCCAGAGGGATATCCATCCGGATGTCTTGATCCGAATTATTGACTCCGGCAACGATTTTATCTTCTTTTCCCCAGCGCATGAAAACGCAGGCTTTGTCTTTTCCATACAGTTTTTTTAAATGGGCTGACTGAATGGCCTCTTCATGGTCAACACCTAAGGAAAGAGCCCATTGATATAAGTGAAAAATTTGCGGGTCTGTTTCCTCCTGCATGCAAAGCCTGTTGGAAGGGTCAGATGAGCCTTTCATTCCTTTTTCCTCACCGTAATAGATGGTGAATATACCCGGCATCAGTCTGGTCAGAAAAAGGACCCGTCTCATGGCAAACAAATCTCCCCCGCAGGCATCTATCAATCTGGCAGTATCATGGCCTCCCATGATATTCATTTTAGCCCTCAAAGCGGGTAAGGGATAATCACGGAAATAATCTTGCAGGCGGCGCATGAATTCTTCCGCATGGGTCTCTTCCTTTTCTATTTCGCCCACCTCCATGGTGGTTTTTCTTGAGGGGGATAACCCAAGGACAAAATCATAAACCATTTTTTTTAGTTCATAATTCATGGTTCCGTCCGTTACATTGGCCCACCACCGGTGGCTGGTTTCCCCAACAAGGTAGCACTCCGGATTGATCATTTTGACTAAACGGCGGAAATCATACCAAAAAGATAAATCATTCAGGTCCCTGGGCGTATCCAGCCTCCATCCATCCATCCCCGTGCAGGTCCAGAAACCCACGACTCCCAGAATTTTTATTGCCCTGGCAAATTCCTCTTCATTTTCAATCAGTTTTCTTAAATTGTTTTTCCCTTCCTTACCGCTCAGGGCTGAGACCCACTTTTTCCATTCATCGTTTTGTTCTTCTTTTGTTTTATCCGGGTCCCATTCTCCCAAAAAATACTTTTTGACTTCAGGATTCTTAAAATTCAGCAAGGGGCAGTGTGATATGCCGTACCAGCCCTGGCATTTGACCAGATTTCCAGATTCGTCAAATTCAGGGGATACATACCAGTCCCTGCAAGGTGAATGAATCCCTTTCTCCCGCAAATTCTGATAAGCAAAAAACTCCGTGCTGGTATGCGTGATGGAGAGATCCAGTATGATCCTCATGTCGCTGGAATGGGCGGTTTCCAGCATTTCATGATAGGAATCCATGTTTCCCAAATCAGGCCGGATCGAAAAATAATCAATCGTATCGTATCCGTGAACCCCCAGTGATCGGAAAATCGGGGTCAGATATAGGGCAATCGTCCCTGCATGAGGGGCCAGGGAACGGATGTAAGGAATCCGGTCTTGAAGACCTTCTAACGTTCCGCCCTGCCTGGAAAAATAATTATATAAAAAGTTGGCTCTGGAATTTTTATTCTGAATCGCATCTGCATATTGTCTGATGGCCTCGTTCTGAATGCGTTCGGAAGGGAAATCCACAAAATCTGAAGGGGTATGATCCCAATACGGGGGTTTCTCACCCCTGTAGGCAAAAGAGGACGGATAAATATAATACACAAGGCCGCATTTTATTACCCAGGGGGGAATTTGCAGTATAGCAATCTGGAGCCGCCTCAAATAGAGATAGAGTCTGTTCCATCTATCCATGGGTGTTCCGGGTCCGTCCATGATGGCATGAAGACGTTTGGCTAATTTTTTCGCTTCAGGAACCAGTTTCAGCTGATCCCGTACATAAGTAAAAACATGCCCTGTTTCGATCTGACCTGATGCAAAGAGTTTTTGATATTCGGCCAGATGGGACCGGGTGACCGTATAACAAAGGCCTGCCAATCCAGGGGAGTACAGATATTTTTTTAGATACTCGTCCTTTTCATCAAACGGATTGAATTCAAAATGATGACCTTCAAAAAATAACCGGTTTATCTGCACTGAATTCAATTCAGCCAGTTCCGGAATTTCATTGATGCCGGGAAGTTCCTCCATGAAAAAAGGATCCGCACGAAAATCAGTTTGAGGTGCAAGATAATCAGAAGAATAACTCATGGTAAACAGCAAAACAAAATGAAAGCAAAAGCACCATATTCGAATGACATTTTGTCTTTTCATTATACGGATCCATTGCATAGGTTATGCCGATTCTCAACATGCTGTTTTCTATCCAGGTTGGGATGCAGCAAAAGATAAATCCCTTACACGGCTGAATCAGTCGGGTCGCCTGACGGATACTCAAGCTCTCCTTTTCTTTGTATTTGCAGGACGTTCCAGACCCGGGTAACCGGGAATTCCATCGGATCGCCTTTCCAGTCTTTCATAAAAGAATTTTCAGTTTTCAGATGCTGTATTCTGCGCAGCAAAGTCCTGTATGCTTCAGGCACAGTCTCATCAGGAGTATAAGCAAATAAACGCTCCAGATAGTCTCGTTCTTCCGACATCATGGTCAATATCTGTCTGATCGTTTGAGTGATGTTTGTTTTTCCAATACGAATATCAAAACGACCGTCAAGCCCTCTGACCATTCTCGATACAAGTTCATTCCTGAAACGTTTTTCCTTAGGTCTGGCTAATTTCGGTATTTGACTGGCCAGTAAAAAATTTGTTTCCACGTTTCCAATGAACCTGAAAAATCCCTTGAAAGCAGGATCCGTCTGATCCAGAACATTAGCAGGATAATTGGCTGCCAGAATGCCTCCTTTTTTATCGTCAAGGATTTCTCCCATTTTCCGCACAGCTTCACCCGCATCTAAAAAATTATGAAGCGCATCAAATACAAAGATAAATTGAGGCAGGGGGTAGCCTTCCCCTGCCAGAGTATTAATTTCATGAACATCTCTTGTCACATACTGAATCTGTTGAAATTGATTTCCATTTTGCCTG
>JAFGBW010000203.1 GCA_016932965.1 Candidatus Auribacterota bacterium | reverse complement strand
GAGAATACCGCAGACTCACCAGGCAAAACGGGGTCACACTCATCATCAATGATCATGTTGACATCGCCCTGGCAGTGGAGGCGGACGGGGTGCATCTGGGGCAAAATGATTTGCCCTGCCGGGAGGCCAGAAGGATCGCGCCCAGCCTTATGATCGGCGTTTCAACGCATACGCAGGAAGAGATCCGGCGGGCTGAAGAAGACGGCGCCACTTACATCAATATCGGTCCTGTTTTCCAGACACAAACCAAGATGACTTCCGTAAAACCGCTCGGGCTGGATTATTTAAAAAGCGTGAAAACAAAACTCCCTTTTTCCGTCATGGGGGGGATCAAGAAGGACAATCTGAGAAAAGTGATCGAATGTGGAGCAAGAAATATCGCCATGGTCACGGAAATCACCCAGGCGGAAAAAATCGCCTCCACTGTCAAAGACCTCGTCCTGGATATCGAAAAAAGATTAATCCGTCATGGCTGAGGGGGGGGTATTGTTGGGCGGAAAACTTTTTTTACCAAAAGAAGTTTTCCGCCCGAACCCGCCTTTCAAGAAAATCAATGCGCGGGAAATAATTTTTTGAAACAAAAATTCATTTCCCGCAGGGCATTATTCTAGGAAACAGGATTTTGAAATCAGGCAGGGAATTTTATTTTAAATTTAATGAAACCGTTCCGGCCGCTGATTTTTTTGCTTCAAAAAAATCAGCGGCCGCAATGTTTTTCTTTAAAAGGGAAGCATGAAGGGAAACGTTTCCCTTCATATTGCTTTTACTTGCTTTCCTCGAATTCGGCGTCGATGACGTCGTCATCTTTTTTAGAGGAGGGACCCTGGTCTTTGGGGCCCTTATCATGCGGGGTGTCCTGGCTTTTTCCCGAAGACTGCTGTTTCCCTGCGGCACCCTGCTGGGCCTGGGCTTCCTTGGCCATGATCTCGCCTATTTTCTGCGCGGCCAGGCTCAATTCCTCCTTGGCTTTTTTGATTCGGTCGCTGTCGCCGCTGGAGACGGCGTCTTTCAGCTTTTTAACGGCCGCTTCGATTTTTTCCTTTTCAGAGCCGATCTTGTCGCCGTATTCACGGAGTGCTTTTTCGGTCTGATAGATCAGGTGTTCAGCCTCATTTTTTTCCTGAATGGTTTTCTCTTTTTCCTTATCATCCCTGGCATGAGTTTCAGCCTCTTTGACCATGCGGTCAATTTCATTTTCAGAGAGTCCTGAAGAAGCCTCCACGCGGATTTTCTGTTGTTTGCCGGTGGAAAGGTCCTTGGCTGTCACGTGCACAATGCCATTGGCGTCGATATCGAAAGTCACCTCGATCTGGGGGACTCCGCGCGGCGCCGGAGGAATATCAGAGAGGTCGAACCGGGCCAGGGAGCGGTTGTCTTTGGCCAGAGGACGCTCGCCCTGGAGCACATGGATGCTGACCACGGTCTGGTTATCGTCCGCTGTGGAAAAGATCTGGGAACGCTTGGTGGGGATGGTTGTGTTTCTGTCAATCAGCCGGGTAAAAACCCCGCCTAACGTTTCGATGCCGAGGGAAAGGGGCGTGACATCCAATAAGAGGACGTCCTTGACTTCTCCGCCCAGAACTCCTCCCTGGATGGCGGCGCCGACAGCCACTACTTCATCCGGGTTGACGCTTTTATTGCCTTCTTTTCCGAAAATTTTTCTGACAAGTGCCTGGATGGCCGGCACTCTTGTGGACCCGCCCACCAAAATCACCTCATGGATCTTATCCGAAGTCAGACCGGCATCGGCCATGCATTTGTTGCAGGGGTCAACGGCCCTGTCTAAAAACGGCTCGATGATGGCTTCAAATTTGGAACGCGATAAGGTCATGTTCAAATGTTTCGGCCCGCTCTGGTCGGCCGTGATGAAGGGAAGGTTGATCTGCGTCTCCATGGATGAGGAAAGTTCACACTTGCCTTTTTCAGCCGCTTCCTTCAGTCGCTGGATGGCCATCTTATCGTTTTTGAGATCGATTCCCTGGTCTTTTTTGAATTCCGTGATCAGCCAGTCCATGACAGCCTGGTCAAAATCATCGCCTCCCAGATGGGTATCGCCGTTGGTGGCTTTCACTTCAAAAACACCGTCCCCGATTTCAAGGATGGAAATATCAAACGTGCCGCCGCCGAAATCAAAAATGGCAACGGTTTCTTCTTTTTTCTTGTCCATTCCGTAAGCCAGGGCCGCCGCGGTGGGTTCGTTGATGATGCGGAGTACGTCCAGCCCGGCAATGGTTCCCGCGTCTTTAGTGGCCTGGCGCTGGGAATCGTTGAAATAAGCCGGCACCGTGATGACGGCCTGCTTGACTTCTGTCCCCAGGTAATCTTCCGCTGTCTTTTTCATTTTCTGCAGCACGATGGCTGAAATTTCAGGCGGAGAGAATTCACCCTGGTTGACGGAAAATCTCACGTCTCCGTTTTTTCCTTCCGAGACTTTAAAGGGAACCATCTTTTTTTCAGAGTGACATTCGGTGTATTTGCGTCCGATGAAACGCTTGGCTGAAAAAACCGTGTTCTCGGGATTGGTAATGGCTTGTCTTTTCGCGACCTGTCCGACCAGCCTTTCCCCGTCTTTAGTGAAAGCCACGATGGACGGTGTGGTTCTGCTCCCTTCTGAATTGGTGATCACAACGGGTTTGCCGCCTTCCATCACTGAAACGCAGGAATACGTTGTTCCTAAATCTATTCCTATAATTTTAGTATTTCCCATGTTCATTCTCCTTCATGATATTTGTTTTTTCAGGCAGGCATAGGTAGAGGACCGTTCCTGCTGAAATGATTCAATTCGTATCCGTGTTTCCTGATTCCGTGTTCTCCGTTTGGGTCTGGCCTGTGTCGGAAGCGGTTTCGTTTTCCACACCCGTTTTGTTCCCTGACGAAACAACCACCATGGCCGGGCGGATGACCTTTTCAAGAAGCATCCAGCCTTTCTGAAGCACTTCAGCCACATGCCCTTCCTCGTGGTCTTTGGAAGGGGCGCTCATCATGGCTTCGTGGAAATGCGGATCAAATTTTTTGCCCAGGGTATCATCCATGGGATTGATATGCATTTTGGCCAGCATTTCCAGGAACTGCTTTAACACCAGTTCCATGCCGTTCACGTGCGACTCTAAAGTGATGTTACTCTGGTTCGCGTGAATCATGGCCCTTTCAAAGTTATCGACCACGGGCAATAAATCGCAAGCCACGTCTTCCAGTATTTTCTCTTTTAATAACAGCCTTTGTTTTTCCTCCCGTTTTCTATAATTATCGAATTCAGCCTGTAAGCGCTGAAGGTGGTCCAGATATTCCCGGGCCTGTTTTCTGGCTTTGTCCAGCTCCTCTTTTATCTCATTCGCTGATAGGGTGGTTTCTTCAGCCTGCTCCGGTTTTATTTCTTCCCCGGTCATGTTTGCTGAGGATTCTTTTGCTGTTGATGAAAGGACATCCTCTTTTTTTTCATGCTGGCTATGTTTACCTGCATGATGCGGATGATCTTCCTTTTTGTGCTCTTTCTTTGTCATCGCTGGTTCCTTAATCGCTCATTCTTTCCTGTTTATTGACAATTTTTTTTTAGAATTGTTTTTACTTTATTTCATAAGAAGGAAAAGCAATATACATACCAATATCAAATATTGATCATTAATTGTCCTGCAGGCGTTGCCTCGTAAGGATTCCACCATTTTGGTTACCGGATGACACTCGCGTTAACAGAAAGCAGACCTGCTACAAATGTCTCAAAGTGGGTCACATTGCTATACACCGGGTCCATGAATTAATTAATCCGGTAAATCACCATATCAGATGATGGACGACTCAAGTTTGACAGATACGGAAGTATCTTAAAAATAATTATCACCACAGAGGGGGCGGAATTAAGAATTGAGAATTGAGAATGGGAAGAGGAAATGAGAATTAAGACTCTAAGCCTTATATGGCGAAGAGGGACGAGGAAGTTGCCTGAAAGGGCAAGAGAACGATG
Source organism: Candidatus Auribacterota bacterium (assembly GCA_016932965.1). Classification (GTDB taxonomy): domain Bacteria; phylum Auribacterota; class JAFGBW01; order JAFGBW01; family JAFGBW01; genus JAFGBW01. The sequence continues at coordinate 5,262 of JAFGBW010000203.1, read as the reverse complement.
CCCGATGTCCCATCGGGAATCTTCTGCCTCGATCCAGATTATATTTCTGTTTGTATCTAGTTTGAATTTCAATGGGAAGCCTTGTTATTAGTGTAAAAAGTTCTTCCATTTTATTCTCAATTCTAAATTCCTGCTCATCAGTTGTTATTTTTATTCTGCCTCCTGTTTTACCTGTGATTATGCTTTTTACCGGAGAGTACTGAGAAGAGGCTTCTTGTCTTGAATCATTTACAGGGATTTGATAATGGTTTTCTATTCTTATCATGAAGACCAACTGGGATGTTTAAATGAGTGATTGGACTTTTACCCGTTTGAATCAATGATGAACTGCGTGAATCATGCTGATAGAAAAGCGCTGTATGAATGCGGTCCTTGTCAGGTGTGTTTCTGTGAAGAATGCGTTCAGATTTTCCGCGCCGGTACTTTCAATACGTTTTTTTGTCCCCAGTGTCAGGGTCAGTGTCAGGAAATAGAATCAAATGATCAGGCAGGGACTTTTAAACCCCAAGCACCCGCTCCGAAGCCCCAGCCTGAAATCAAAAAACCGGATTCCGGTCTGAATGAGGAATCGTCGTCCTGGCCCGTGCTTTCCCAGACAGTCGTAGATACAAAAACACAAGGATCGCCTGAAGCCACTTTTTCCGCTCATCTGGGTGATTCCGTCGATGAGATACAAAAAATTCCTGAAAAACAGCCTGAAGAGCCTCCTTCGGTCCAGCCTGCTGCTTATGTCCTGAAAGTCATCCAGTCACCTTCCCTGAAACTCTTTTTTTCGAACGTATTCAAAAAACCGGGTGAGACGTTTACCGATTCTTTATATCTTCTCCGCCAGTCCACTCCTTTCAGGGTCCGTTTTCTATTCATGGGCATCTGTTTCATGGCCGGCGCGATTTTATGCAGGTTTTTTTCTCCGGTCTTTCCCAATCATGTTTCCCTAGGGGCCACCTTCTCAGAGTGGGTGATTTTCTCCGGCCTGTTTGCCTTCGGCATTTGTACAACGGAAAATAAGTTGTCCTGCGTCTATCTCAGTGTATTTGTCTTAGGGATGGAATCGTTTTTTATTTTTATCCGGAATTTCTTTATTTATGCTTTTCTATTTTTTTCATTAGAATGGGTGGGACTCATTACGGGGACTCTGATTTTGATCGTGAAATTAAACTTTTACAGCCGTTTATTAACCAGGGGGCTTTCCTGTGACTGGCTGTCCGTTTTATTGACTCTGGCCACCGCCACCATGGGCAGCCTGTTTATTACCACTATTGTTATCAAGTCATTATCATGAGTACGGACAAGATCAATTTACTGATTGTGGATGACAGCAGCGCCTATCGCAAGATCCTGCAGGTCGTCATTGCAAAAGACCCTGAAATCAACGTGGTAGGGGTGGCCGAGGACGGAAAAGACTGCCTGGAGAAAATTCCTCTTTTAAAACCGGACGTCATCACGCTGGATATTGAAATGCCCGGCATGAACGGTCTTGAAACATTGCAGGTCCTTCGGGAGAAATATCCGTCCATTCCTGTCATCATGCTCAGTTCATTGACCGATACCGGAGCTTCTGCCACGGTCAAATGCCTTTCGCAGGGCGCCTCTGATTTTATTCCCAAGGTGCTGGACGCTTCCTCCATCGACAAGAACATTCAATTCATCCGGGAGAGTGTTATCCCGAAGATCAAGCTGCAGCACAAGAACCGTCTGTTTTACGAAAAGATCGCCCAGCAGGGGGACCAGGTGCTTCACAAGGTGACGGAGGTGGTTACCGTGCCGAAAGACATCAACCTGATTTTACTGGGCGTCGGTGCCGGCGGATATCAGTCCATGCTTCAGGTGTTTTCCAAGATAGAAAAAAATTCCAACATTCCCATTTTAGCGCTCTGCCACATGAACACCATGTATGTGAAAAACCTGGTGGATGAGCTGAAAAAAATCATGAAAGTGCCCATCAAGATCGTGGAAGACGCCTTTCCCCTGTTTCCGAGGTTCATCTACATGGCATCCGCCGACCAGCTGGTGGAATTAAAAGCGTACGAATCAAAATTCCTGATCGAGGTCATCAAACAGGAAAACGCGATCGACATGGAAACCCTTCAGCCCATCAACCATCTTTTTCAGTCGGCGCTGGCCCTTCCGAACACCAAAACCATGGCGGTGCTTTTAAAATTTTCCGGTGGAGACGGGATGTCGGAAATGCAGAATTTGAGGGCGCACGGCCATTACACGGTCATCCAGGATTCGGAAATGCTGGGGGTGGGGGAGAGCGAGTACGCCAACGTCAGGGTCCCCATTGACCAGATTCACCTGCTGATTAATTCGCTGAAATAAAATACATTCCGTCATTTATCAGGCCGCGCATAAGACAGCCAGATTGGGTTCCACTCTGGCCAGATCATGGTCAATGACGCCGGGATTGACCTGATGGGATTGAATCATTTTTGAATCATACCGTGCCAGCTGATCAAACGTGACCCTTTGCAGGCCTAATTCTCTCAAAAGGGTCGTTACCTGATATGCCTTGCTTACTGATTGTTCCGCTTTCTCCGCATCAAAGAGAAAGGAGACAAGGGCAAAATAGTAGGCCGCATTGTGCAATAAAGCCAGAAAACTTTCCGTTTCACTTTGAGCGATCATTTTTTAGTATTACCTGAATCGGCGGAAGATTATTTGGTTTTTGATGACTCCGGTCCGGTTAATAACACTATATCCGTCCCATGATTTTTTGTTTCAAAAAAACATGGGACGCGGATTCGTTTTCTTGAAAGGAGGGTTCGGGCGGAAAACTTCTTTTCCGGAAAAGAAGTTTTCCGCCCGAAGAAAAATTCAGACGCCCTCCACCTTTTCCTCTGCCCCGGTTTTTTCCTGAGCGGCAGGGGACTCTGCGGGTTCTGTTTCAAAGGCCGGTTTTCCGTCTTTCATTCTGACCCTCACTTCCCCGCCCTTTTCCAGTTTTCCGAAAAGGATCTCATCGGAGAGGGGTTTTCTGATATGTTCCTGGATGAACCGGTACATGGGGCGCGCCCCGAGTTTGGCGTCATAGGCATTTTCCAGGATCCATTCTTTGAGAGACGAATCCGCTTCAAAAACGATGTTTTTCTCCTCCAGTTGTGTCTGGAGCTCTCCCAAAAATTTATGGACCACCTGCAGGACAATTTCCCGGGGAAGGGGGTGAAACTGGACAATCGCGTCCAGTCGGTTTCGGAATTCCGGGGAGAAATGTTTTTTGATTTCCCGGATCGGATCATGGATGCTGTCGGAGCCGGACTGGAAACCGATGTTATTTTTATCCATTTCTCTTGCGCCGATGTTGGTGGTCATGATGAGGATGGCATGCTGGAAATCGGCCTTTTTACCGTTGTTGTCGGTCAGGGTCCCGTGGTCCATGACCTGGAGCAGAATGTTGATGAGGTCAGGGTGGGCTTTTTCGATTTCATCCAGGAGGATCACGGCGTGGGGTGTTTTGGAAACGGATTCCGTCAGGAGTCCGCCCTGGTCGAATCCCACATAACCCGGGGGAGCACCGATCAGGCGCGCCACGGCATGGGCCTCCATGTATTCGCTCATATCGAAGCGGATGAACTCAATGCCCAGGTTCACGGAGAGCTGTCTGGCCAGTTCGGTTTTTCCCACGCCTGTCGGCCCATAAAAGAGAAAGCATCCGATAGGGCGGCCTTTGGGTCCCAGTCCTGAGCGGGACAGTTTGATGGCGGATGAAACCGTTTCAATGGCTGTGTCCTGTCCGTAAATCAGGAGTTTCAGATTCAGGCACAGATTTTTCAGGAATTCCCGGTCGGAACTCGTGACCTTGATGGCGGGGAGCGACGTCATTTCAGAGATGACTTTTTCTATTTCAGGGACATCGATGATTTTTTTTCTGCTGATCTCGTCCAGCATGAGGTTGGCGGCGCCTGCCTCGTCCAGGACATCGATCGCCTTGTCGGGCAGTTTCCGGTCCTGGATGAGTCTTTCCGACAGGGTGACGGCGCATTCGATGGCTGAATCGGTGAACGTGACCCTGTGATAGGACTCGTACCTGGATTTCAATCCTTTCAGGATTTCGATGACTTCATGGAGTTTGGGTTCCCTGACGTCCACTTTCTGGAAACGTCTTGAAAACGCTTTGGATTTCACGAAATGTTTCCGGTATTCGTCAAACGTTGTCGCGCCGATGCACTTGATTTCTCCCGCTCCAAGAACGGGTTTTAACAGATTGGACGCGTCCATGGTCCCGCTGGACGTGGCGCCTGCGCCGATGATGTTATGGATTTCATCGATAAAGAGAATGCTGCCCTGTTTGGTGCGGAGTCCTTCCAGAACGGTCTTGAACCGTTCCTCGAAATCACCCCTGTAACGGGTTCCTGCCAGAAGGGAGGCCAGGTCCAGAACATAGATCACGGACTTTTTCAATTGTTCAGGCACATCCCCTTTGACGATTCTCTGTGCCAGCCCTTCCGCGATGGCTGTTTTTCCCACGCCGGCGTCTCCGACCAGCACGGGGTTGTTTTTCTGCCTCCGCATTAAAATTCTCACTGTCTGTTTTAATTCCGAATCCCTGCCGATCAAAGGGTCTAGTTTGCCCTGGGTGGCCCTTTGGTTCAGATTGATCGTGTATTTTTCAAGGGCCCTGGAAACAGGGACGGCCTCTTCCTCCTCTTCAGACAAGGCCCCGTCCGGAGCGTATTTTCTTTTTTTACTGAGTCCGGCATGGGGATCGTGCGACAAGACTCTCAAAACATCGAGTCTTCTGATTCCCTCTTCCTTGAGCCAGACATAGGTCATGGATTCTTTTTCATTGAAAAAGGCGGCAAAGACGTTCCCCGCCACGATTTTTTCCTTGCCGGCTGACTGGACATGGATGGCGGATTCCTGAAGCACCCGTTCCAGGGCGGCCGTGGGAACCGGGAGTTTTCCGGTCCCGGTTTTACCTAGAGTGGCCAGATAGGCGCTGACTTTGTTTTTCAGGCGTTCCACATCTCCGTGACAGGCTTCGATGATGTAGCTGATTTCAGAGCAGTTCAATAACGCCAGGAAGAGATGTTCCAGGGTGACGTATTCATGGGTCATGTCCTGAGCACAAGCTCCGGCCTCATTCAAAGCGATCTGCAGTTGTGGGCTGATGAGCATGGATATTTTATGAAACGTTGCTGGTTGATTTACGGTCGGTTTTCATCTTAACATATCCTGTCCGGTTCAGGGTAGATAATTAAGAATTAAGAATTGAGAATGAAAAGGATTGATTTTATTTTTAACCACGATGGGATTTCGGGT
>JAFGBW010000202.1 GCA_016932965.1 Candidatus Auribacterota bacterium | reverse complement strand
GCCGGAAAGCAGAATCTGCGCATCATTTCTCCTGGATTTTAAAAATGATTTTTCAGCCAGAAAAATACCCACGAAACTATAACATAAGAGCCATACGATTGGGAACAGACAAATATAGATCCCCACAAACAATGCCTGAAAAAAAGGAATCCAGAATGACGATTTCCAGCCCTGGGAATGCACCAGCCGGACGGAGAGCCAGTGACAGGGAAGCCGCCTGAATAAAGAGGTTTGGGGATGGGGATCGGCGATGAGCACATACCGCAGGGTTGACAGTATCCGGGTATAATAATGCAGTACCCGTGATTCATGATGCAGGGAGAGTGTGGAGTGGATCTGCTCCGGTGAAACGACGATTTTTTGAAAAGCCGTATTCCAGCCTTTTTTTCCGAATGGAATCCGCGGGAAGGCCGGATTCACCTGCTGAATGCAGAAAAGGCTGATCAGGCTTGCCATGTTTTTGAGCTCCAGTTTTTCCAGTTCATGAGAAATAAAATCCCAGTCGAGATCTTTTTCATGGGCCAGGTGCAGGACTGCCAGATCCATATACCAGATCAAACGATTGCACAGATGCCGGACCATGTGCTGGATTAAAAAAATCATATGGAGGGACACATCGGGAACGGTGAAGGGGACTTCCGGGCCGGGAATCTTAAAGAGTTGGTTTTGATGCATCCGGATAAAATCAAACATGGGGTCCGGAGAGGGGTCCATGGGATGGGCGAATTCCACCTCCCAGTCCCGGAGCATGATATGCAGACGGCCCGGATGCATCAGCCGGTCCCACCTGATTTCTTCGGGGACTTCTGCTTCCTTGCCCGTGAGTGTCCGGATCAGACGGAGGGCCTCTTCCCTTGACGGGACTAAAACGTCAATATCCGAATAGGACCGGACACCAGGTTCCTGTGTATAGGCCTGAAGCGCAATAGCAGGTCCTTTGACAAACACGATTGGGATACCGGCCAGTTGGGCTTCTTGTTCCACTCTCCGGCAGACATGAAGGCTTTGTTCGTGCTGCAGAAGGTGACTCCGGTACCAGTCAACTGCACGGGAGTTGATTCCGGGATGATTCAGCAAATTGTTCAGAACCATGGAACCGAGGATGCCGGACAAACCATGCCGGACCGTATATTCCCAGAACAAATCCGGATTGTTAAGGCCGGAAACATCGATGGGCTCTTTGCAAAACCAGCTCCGCATGGTTATTAAAAGCAGGGTCCTGTCTTTATCTGAAAGAAACGGAAGATGTGACATATTCCAGGAAAAAGACATGTTACAAATTTTCCGGCAGAGGGTCTCCACGTACATTTTGCAGATGTATCAGTGCTTTTTTGTATTCCAGAAGGGTCTGGAAAAAACGGATTTCCGCCTGAAAGAATTGGTTCCGTTTATTTTGCAGATCCAGAAAATCAGCCCTTTGAATGGCGGAGAGATCCTGCAGGGTCTTGGCTTCATGCCGGAGTTTTTTCAGGATCTCTTTGTCTTCTGACAACTGCTCCCGGCTCCAGTCTAGCTGAAACCGGGCAGTTTTTATTTCTGTCACGAGATTGCGGGCGAATGATTCCAGTTTGTTTTTCACGGTGTCTCTTTCCAGAACCGCCTTTTGGATCTGACGCTGGATATCTCCCATATCCCAAATGGGCATGGAAATCCCGAAAGAAGGGACCGCTGGAGCGTGTTCGTCCTGATTGGACAGGAGGATATTTCCAAGTCCCAGGCTTGCATAAGGGGCCGGAAGCCTTTTTCGCCGCATTTGGGTTATATTAAGTTCTGCCAGAATCCAGTCAGATGCACTTATTTTCACTTCCGGGCGCTGGTTCCATGCCAGCTGCACCTCGTCTGCAGGGTCAGAAGCAGGGATTTCTGCCTGAAAACCCGAAAAAAGTTTTTTATGTTCCCGGGCAGGTTTAAAGCCGGTAAACGCCCGGAATGATTCCTCAAGGGTCATGAGGCGGTACCGGATCATTCGGTCATTCCGGAGGGATTCCTGCAACATGCCCTGCCAATAGGCCAGGCCCGGTTTTCCTGACTGTTTTTCAATATACTCAACAGCCTCGCGTGCCGTTTGAACGGACTGCCAGGCAAAACGTTTCTCCCATCGGGCGCATTCAAGTTCGGACAAAAGCTTCTGAAGATGGGAGAATATTTTTTTCCGGAACATTTTTTGTCTCTGGAGCAGACGGTCCCGCTTCAAGGATTCCATGGATTTGGCATCTGAAGAAAAAAGGGCTTTTAAGAAATCGTAACGCAAATAAATTCCTCCCCCGGAAGTGTCGGTTTTATTTTTCTGCAGAGGGGTTTCAGCATGAAATTCCAGCGACCATCGCGGCCAGGTATAGGTTTCGGCCTGACGATTGTCGATCTGATTTTTTTTCAGTTCCGTCTCCAGCGCAATCCATTCCGGATCGCGGGACAAAATCTGCATAAAGCATCCGGATAAAGACGAGGGAGCGGATAAAGGGGTTAAAGACGCGGTCTGTTCCTGCCAGATGGAGGCAATGGATTGCGAAATGGAATTTTCCACCTTCGGAAGCGTGGAAAAACACCCTGCCATAAACAAGACCGGAAGCAGAAGAAAAAAATGTTTAATTTTCATGTTTGGATTGTAATAAAATTTTATAACTGCGGAAAGCAATCTTATACAGTTCTTTGGCAAACCAGCAGCCGGAAGAAAAATTTTTTTGCAGGGTCTGATAAGGAACGCCTGCCATACAGCTGCCGGGACAACATTTTCTGGCTACGCATGTTTTACAGGAAACGCGGCATTTGTTTTTTTCTTTCAAAAATGATCTGTAGGATTCCGGGAAAATGCCTTCGGCGGCATCTCCGATCTTTAACTGCCCGGACATCATCAGCAGTTCACACGGGTAAAGGCCCCCTTTCCTGTCCACTGCCATGATTTGTTCTCCTGCTCCGCAGGGCTTGGAAATTTCCTGAAAAAACATTTTTTTCCACAGGGAAAATAAATCCAGTGAGCCCTGATACCGGGACAAAAATTCTTCCGCCCAGTGCTCTTTGGCAAACTGAAAGGCCCATTGCCGGAGATCTTCCAGATACTGTTGTTGTCTTCTTTTAAATTGCGTAAGGGAAGCGCGCGTTGCATTCCGGGGCCATTGCACGGCCGTTTCAACCACCGTGAGCCCTTCCTGAATCCAGAAGTTCAACACATGGCGCAATCTGGAAGCATCGGTGATCACGCTGTGCACCTTGCAGGCGGGTTTCTCCGGCGACTTCCGGGAAAGTTTTGAGTACCGGCGCCAATTCTGCATGGCGAGTGCATGAGAATCCATTCCCCCGACAGTGCGGCGTTTGGCATCATGCACATCCGGAGGCCCGTCAATACTGAAAGCCAAAGAAACCCCCATACCTGCCAGAGTCCGAAGCCGGGCAGGGTTGAGAAGCGTTCCATTGGTGGTCACATGAATCTCAACCGGGACATGGCGGACATTAAACTTGTCCCGGAGGTATTCAATCGCCTGCAGAAATTCATCATAATGCAAGAAGGTTTCTCCGCCTCCGAATTCAAAACGGACCGGTGCTTCTTCAGGGGCATGATGCACGGCCAGAGACACAAAATCTTTCCATGCCCGCGGCTCCATCAGTCCTTTTTGAATTCCATAGGTTCCAAAACCGGAAGAACAATACGAGCACCGGAGATTGCAGTCCTGCACAAACAGGACCTGCCAGGTCCGGACTTGCGTGAGGGGGTGTAACCGGATGGTCATGCGCGCATTCCTTTTGAAGCCGCCTTGCAGACGGATTCCGCAATCATTTCAACAGACAGCGTTTTCATGCATGAAAAAGACCGGCATCGACGGATCTTCGGAGTGCCGGCGCAGGGTTTGCAGACAGGGGATTGAACCGCGATCTGCCCGGGATGGGCATAAACTAAAGGATTGGTGGGCCCGAACAAAACAACCGCAGGAATCTGAACAGCATGAGCGAGATGTGCGGGAAAAGAATTGACCGACACCACACAGGACATGTGTTTGAACAGGGCGGCGGATTTTCTGGGGGAAACCGGGAATTTCAGCGCCTGGACTCCGGGCAACGGATAATCCGGCCTGGGCAGATGAAAAATGACAAAATACTTCTTCAGACGGCTGATTAATTTCCGGGACAGCGATACCGGAAGATTTTTCTCACGCAAGGGACTGAATGGATGAAAAAAAAGCAAGGGCTGGCCTTTCCATGGTTTCAAATAATCGTCCGCCCATGCTTCATCGGATGGGTCTGTAAATATCTCCGGTTTCATATCCTGAACCGGAAAGCCATGATGGCGCGATAAAATGGTGTAAAAATATTGTTTGTCGCTATTGTCGTTGAAAGAACGGGATACGGACAATTCCACACGGGATGTGAAATTCGACGGTGTTTTACGGCGGACATCCACATAAGGTGAGAAAACGTCGACATCTTTTTCCGGCAGGGCCCAGAGAAAAATGTCCTTTTTTCCGCAGGGAATATGTTCATCGATAAAAGGATTCCGGTCGAAAATTTCCATCGCCTGCCTGGGAAATACAGCGCAAATTTGTTTATACCGTCCCTGCAAACGGAAATAACGGAAATACGGGGTTGCCAGAAGATTGTCTCCCAGTCCTCCTGTGACAACCACCCGTAATTTTTTCTTAAGGGAAAACACTTCAGCCGGGGAAAACATGTGACTTTCCTTTCGGTGTTTTCATGCTGAAATAATGCTCGGCCAGGCACACTCCCTGACAGAATCCACGGTAATGAAACAGGCAATCCTCGCACTGATTCCACAAAGGATGAAACAACAATTTTTTAAGAAGAGGTTCATAATAATCACCCGCCTGCCTGAAATCCTTGAAATGGTCGAGTTCCGGTCCTTTCTCATAGATGGCGTTGCAGGGGAACGTGGAAAGATCGGGATTAACGGTGAGATTCTGAGAAAAGTGACGCAAAGATGCCGTACAGGAATTCCGGATGAAACCCTTGAGCAGCATGGTCTTCAAGCGGGGTTCCGAAAGCATGCACAATGGGACCGGTTTGCACAGATGTAGTTTCATTCCCATTGAATCCGCATCATCGGCAAAAGCTGTCCATTGTTCTTCAAAGGTTCTTCGGATATCAGAATTTTGGTAGTGAAAACTTTCATTGTTCCCCCATGAATTTGTGAATGAAAACGCATAGTGAAGATCTGCCATGCATTCCTTTTTTGCCATTTTCAGGATAGGCTCCCATTCCTGCCGGTTGCTTTTCGGGGTGAGAGTGTATCGTAAAAAAACCGGGATTCCCTTTTCCCTGGCACAGGCCAGATTCTTTTTGAATATTTTTATCAGGCCGGGCCGGGTCTTAAGGCCCTGATGATAATGGGCAATGAGTTCTTTAACCAAATCGGAGGTGATCAGCTGACGCACTTTTGGCGGATACAAAAGGTTGCTGGTGAGCTGGACATTCATGTCATGGGAACGGGCCTTTTGGAGAAGTGCTGAAAAATTCCCATATGCCGTCGGCTCTCCTCCTCCCAGGATCAGCCTTTTCACCTTCTGACGGGAAGCCCATTTAAAAAAAAGATCAAGACCGGGAAGCGAAAGATCCCGGGGAAAACCTTCTTCCCAATTTTTTGCATAACAGTAGGAACAATCCAAAGGACAGGAGTAAGTCGGACATAAAAGGACCTGTTTTTCATTCAAAGGAAGCTTTGCCTGGATTAATCGGGCTTTTTCAGGCTGTCCCTGCTGGTTCAGGGCATCCATCAAGTCAGGAACAGCACCTGGAAGCGTTCTCCATCTCCGGAGGATACCTGATGTTAAATGCGTCTGGCGGCAGGAGACCCATTTTTGAATTCCATGGCTTAAAGCGAGCCAGGATTTTCCCCATCCGTTTTTGCAGACTGATTTCGGGACAGGTCTTGGGTCAAAGGGCTGCAAACGCAGCCAGGGTTGGCGGAATTTCAGTATTTCCAGAGCCCGGCGGCTGACCGCAGAAGAAGGGTTCCCTGCGGCAAATACCAAAGCTTCTTCCGCTTCTCCGGGTGCTGCATCCGCGATATATTGCATGCCTATCCGGCGGATTTTTGGATTTTTTTCACCCAAGAAAGAAAGGACTGTGCGGAGGGAAATCATAAGATACCTGATAATACCGTTTGAGGAAGAGACTTCAGATCAGACCCCAGAACCAGACGAAATAAACGGCATCCATCTACTAGCCTGCCCAAGGTGTTCAGGCGGTTTTTCTGGTCAAAAAATTCTGAAAAATCCAGAGCCTGATCCATCAACCTCACAAAAGCGTCCTGCGGCTGGCACGGGATCATTTGATGATTTTTTTTGGGACAGCCGGTGCGTTCCAAAAATAGAATCAGTCGAGGTACAACCTTTGTATGCATAGCCGATACAATCACAGAGGACGGGAGAGGAACAAATCCTTTTGGTTTTGAGGAAGATCCGGACAAGGTTAATTCCAAATGATTGAGGTCTCCTTCTTTTAAATCCAGCCGCGGAGGAGTGAGTAATCCATGTGCAGTGACCCCCTTTTTAGGGATGGGTTTCAAAAGGGTCAATTCATCACTCAGCAAGTTAAACCCGCCGCGCATTAAAGCCAGCGCGGCAGTGGTCTTGCCCACGCCGCTGGGTCCTGTCAAAAGAACCCCTGAATTTCGAATCTTCAACAGGGCGCCATGTAAACAGAGCCATTGATGATAGCGGACATACAACATTTTAACCAGATCCATCAGGGTTTCTTCAGGCACCGAACCGCTGGTTTTAAGCTGGAAAGGCGAAGTCTGTTTTTTCCGGATCGAAAAGCCGCGTGTTTTCAAGATACCGGTCAGCATTCGTATGGGCTGATGAGGGTGGATTGGAAGAGAAACCAGGCATCCTGCCGGATGGCAGAAAAAATGCGCGTGTTTTCCGGAATAATGGGTGATTTCAGAGCGTGATACAAAAAG
>JAFGBW010000201.1 GCA_016932965.1 Candidatus Auribacterota bacterium | reverse complement strand
TTGAGAAATAAGGAAGGAAGATTTTTTACAAAGATATTTCTTCGCTCTTTTTCGAGAACGGAATCGTTGGTGTGCTCTGAATCCATGACTTTACTCATATAAATACCGTTGCATGAAAGGCGTTCTGAAAGGTAATAGACATCCAGAGCTTTGTCTGCATTGATAAAAATTTTATCGGATGCATGAGTGTGCTGTCTGACGAAGGCGGCAATTCTTTCCGAACGGACCACGTCCTTCGGTTTAGACCAATCTGCTGTTTGAATTTCTTTAATAAATTGATGGGTGCATAAAAAGAAGAATCCCATAATGAGTCCGGCAATAGATATCGGTTTAAGAAAAGAAGGAGTATGATAAAGTAGTAGGGCAAGTAATAAAGATATAACAGGAATGAGTTCAATCAGATAATGATGAAAGAATCTTCCAATCAGGGATAACCCTAACAGGTCGAAAAAGAACCAGAAAATCAGGAGAAAAAAGATACGGAGTTTGTTTTCCTGTTTGGGGCGTTTGAACAGGAACCGGACCAGGCCCCCTGCTAAAAGGACAGATACAGCAGCCATCACCCATTTTTGATTCAGGAACAATTCATTGCTGAGGATGTTGATCATGTCAGAGCAGCTGAGGAATATTTTTCTTATCAGAAGAGAGGATGAGGTGACCAGGTCCATTTTGGTATAGGCAACAGCAGTGATCAAAATGGTGGAATGGATGGTGCTCATAAGGGTTCCATGAAAGAAAGGATAGATAAAGGCGACGGATGCAGCGATCACGGATCCTGCAAAAAGATATCCGGCTGTTTTTATTTTTTGTGAAAACCGCATTTTGTTGATCAGGAAAAAAGCAAGACCAACCGCAATGCCGTCAAATAAAGCCACTTGTTTGATAAAAAAAGCGACTCCAAGACAAAATCCGGTGCAGATAGCTTTAACAGGAGTGAAATAGCCTTGGTTGCTGGAAATGATATCAAGAGATAATAATATCGGGAATAGCATGTAAAATTCACCATAAGAGCTCCATGCCCATTCATGATAACCGAGTCCGAAAATAAAAAAAAGAGAAGCAGCCAGGCATATCCATTGATTTTTGAACCAGGACCATGTTATCCGGGCAATGAGGATTGCACCAATGAGGATCAGGACCATATTGAATATTTTAATCAGATGAGGGGCCAGATTCGTACTCGTGAGATAAAAAAAAGGAAGAAAGATAAAAAAATGCAGAATAGGATGAAAATGCGGGATGTCTCTATAAAGGATTTGTCCCTGGGTCATGGCCCATGATATACTCATGAGTTCCGCTTCATCCCAGTCATGAAAATGATAAAAAATGGTAGGGAAACGTGTCAGGATAATGAGAGATATGATCAGGCTGAAGAATCCGGCAATCTTGAAAGGATGGGCTTTCATTTTATTAACAAGTAGGCATGAGGATCATTATTCTGGTATAGTGTGTTCTCATGGTTTTTTTCGTGAATGTCTATAAGATGTATCATGAGGATTAATAAATATATACATTTTTTATGCCGGTTTTTCAAAGTGCATTTATACCGAAACCGTGTGAATGGGATACCGCTTCCCTATAAGATCAATTTCAACCTGACTTATCGATGTAATTCTTTCTGCAGACATTGTCGTATCTGGAAACTTTACACGGTTAACCAGGAGGAGATGATCAGAAAAGAACTCACTCTGGAGGATTATAAAAAATTTTTATCTTCGCTGGGGCGGAATCTGTTTATCGCTTCTTTTGAAGGAGGGGAACCTTTCTTAAGGGAAGATCTGGCGGATATCGTCCTGACTTCTGTCAGAGAATGCAAGAATCTACTTATGCTGTGGATAGATTCAAACGGACTGCTTCCGGAAATCATAGAAAAACAGGTAAGGGATATTCTGAAGGAAAATAGGACTGTTCCCCTTTACGTAGCTTTGAGTTTAGATGGTCAAAAATCCATTCATGATTCCATACGTGGAGTCAGCGGAGCATATGAGAAAGTGATGGAAAGCAGGGACAGGCTTCTTAAAATAGGCATCCCAAATCTAAAAGTTTATTTTCAAACCACCATATCCAGGATGAATTGGCGGAATATCCTGGAATTATACAGCCAATATAAACGCAATATGGTCTTTACTCTTTGTCATAATGCGGCACTTTTTCATAACGAGGATGATCAGGACAGTGTCTTTCATATTGAAGAAAAAGAGGAGTTCATTTCCGTACTGAAACAATTGGTTGGGATATACCAGATTCGCGATTATCCGGATATCCTCAATAAAATGTTTATCAAACAGGCCATTTCCTATGTCCGTAGCCGTAAACCGCCGGTCCCGTGTTATGCCTCTTTTGCTACACTTTCGATTGATCCTTACGGAAATGTCCGTCCCTGTTCTTTTATCAGAGAATCCTTTGGTAACATCCTGCATGTTAATCATGAATTGAACATGCTTCTCAAACAGGCCGGGAGTGAATTGAGAGATAAGATCAGGAAAGGGGATTGTCCTCTTTGCTGGATGAATTGTGACGCTTTACCCTCCCTATTGCATTCATTCATGCCTTTTTAGCAGGATAGATCCACGGTTCTGGAAAAGACTTTTTTGCATGAGTGAAAGGATTGAAGTTTCCAAAAGGTTTCTTTATGGAATGACCTTTAGTTAGGATGCTTCGTGGTTGTTGTTCAGCCATTCCCTTATTCGCTAGCAAAGGGGTTTTAGCCAGTCAGATTCACAGCGTTTCGTTCCAGAATTCCACGATTTCCTTTAAGCGCTGGTATTTTTCCCTGTCCTGAGGATATTCGTTTATTTTGCGTCTTAAAAAAGAGCGGATCATCCTTCCCGCCTTTTTTCTGAAGGGGAGATAGTGCAAACCGTTCATGAAGGTTACGACTTGTTCCATTTTTTGGTAATCATTTTTTAATTCTAAAAGGTATTCCTGAAGGACAGCTAACGTTGTTTCAGGAAGAAATTTACGTTCGATTTTCGTGATAACATCATAACGTAATTGCTGATGCATGGAAGAAGGCAAAAGTCGTTTGAAAACATGGAAAGACTGCATCCAGTCTTGATCTTTTTCGGAGCAGATAAAGATTTCATTGACCAGCCAGAAAAAGAGGAGGTTGTCAGACGGTGAAACTGGAACCTGTTTAAGGCATGACATGAATAATTTTTTGGCTTCGGGAAAAAATTTGTTTCGTTTGTCAATCAGAGCCTGGTTCAGCTGAGGAATGATGTTTTTTTGGGAAAAGGTGATCTTCATGAGAGCAGCCATTTCTTTTGATAAATATAGTCGTTTCATGTCTGTTAGAGATTCCCGGATGATGTATCTGGCATAGAGGTATTGTGACGTGAAAGAAATGCGGAACAGGATATAGGAGAGTGAAATCAGAACCAAAATAGTGACGGATAAACAGATTTTGTTTCTGAAAAAACGCCGGAGGAACGTTTCGGTCTGTCCGCCGGTCAGGATGACTTCATGAAGGATCTCAGAGGGTATCCCCGTGCATTTGATCATTCTGTTTTTTGTTTGCTGATTTTCTTTCCAGTCCAGATCATGAAACTCACATGATTTAAATATGGCTTGGGAGAGGTGATTTTTAATGAAATGCGTGGCATGATAGACGGATTTGATTGTTTGAAGATTTGATAAGTTATTTTCAATCCAGTTGCTGTCATTCCACTGGGTTTTA
The DNA here is from genome assembly GCA_016932965.1 of Candidatus Auribacterota bacterium. Classification (GTDB taxonomy): domain Bacteria; phylum Auribacterota; class JAFGBW01; order JAFGBW01; family JAFGBW01; genus JAFGBW01. The sequence goes on along the minus strand of JAFGBW010000201.1, from coordinate 16,869 downwards.
AAAAAAATGCTGTTTTTGATTTCCCCGTTTTTTATCGTCACTTTTTTCAGAATACAGTTGAATGAATCCAGTGAAGTAATGCCGCATTTTTCAAAAATCACATCCTGGAATGAAGAGTCTTCGAAAGAGGTCCCGGAAAATTGACAGTTAGTGTAATTCCCTTGATCCTGTCGGGTTTGATAGAACACGGAGTAATTCATCTGGCATTGCTCGAAGCGGCATCCCTCCATCTGTGTTTTCTCAAACAGGCAGTCAGTGAAATCGCAATGGATAAACACAACCTGTGTTATGATGGAAGAGATAAATTCTGCCCCTTTAAAACGGAGGCCTTGAAGGGTGCAGCCTGAAAGGGAAATGTTTTTAAAATCCCTGGATAATCTCAATTCAGTCAGGGGCTTGTGATTTTCAAGCGCATTCTGGATCAGTTTGATATTTTTGTTTTCCATGTAGTTTTCTGCCTTTTAAAAAAGAATTTGCTTCCATCAGGTGAATAAGAGGATACATAATGCGCATGAATATAATGTATCAGTTTTGAATAATTCATGGGAACAGGATTATAGAACAAAAGGACATCAGGCGAATATTTTTTTAGCGCCTCAGTGAGGTAATCGTCATTCAAATAACCTGTATAAAACCGTTTTAGAGAATACACACATAATTCAGGAATAACACATTTTCCTGCTTGAAAGGCAATAATTGGCCTGTCTGTGAAAACAGGACCTGAAGTCGGGACGTTTTTCAGAAACCATACACATTCCATGAGTGGCGCGTGTTCCTGATAGGTTAAATCATGAATTTCACGGTATTTTTTTAAATGAGAGGGTATGGATCCTCCCAATACCAGTCCTATCCCTAATAATCCCAGGCTGGCTAAGATCTGTTTTTTCATTTGGATCATTTCATTGAATCCTATTCCGGCGCAAAGACAAAGAGGAACGCTTAAAAAAAGGGAATAATGATGCCAGACAGGACGATGCAGCAGTAAGATAACGAGTGTGCAGATAAACCAGCAAAGAGACATAAGAGCAACTGTTTTTTTTAATTGGAAGAATTTAAGGAAAATAAAACAGGCTGCCAGTAAGCAATAACTTTGGCTGTAAATCCAGGAAAGAATAGTGCGGAAATGATACCCGCCTATACGATGTCTTGCCATGACATGGGTATCTAATAACTGGTCCTTTAGAAGAAAATAATAGGAACTCAAGAGAAAAAGAGCGGACAGGATCCATAAGAAGTTGGAAAGTTTTAAAGCCCCATGATTTCTCTCTCCCATGATCCATATGATAATGAGAAACGGCAAACCCAGACATGCCATTAGTTTTGTTCCCGCGGCCAGCACAAAAAAGATTAAGGAACCAAGAAATGAAAAAAGGGTTCCTTGTTTTTCATAATATACGGCCAGAGCGTATGAGATCATCAATAGACTCATGGCAGGCATGCCGATCAAGACGATGCTGCTCATCTGAAGGAAATACGGACTCAGGATTAGACAAAGCATGCTGAACCAGGCTCCTTTTCGTCCGTTGATCATTTTCACTGCAGAATAAAGCGCGAGTAAGAGGGCAGATGAAAAAAGCGTTATGAGAATTCTCGCCGCAGGAAGCGAAAAGCCCCATATTTTAAGCCATGCCCAGAGAATATAACTGAAGACCGGTGGCTGGTCGTTCCAAATGTCCTTATAGAGAGAATAACCTGAATCCATCAGAAAGGGCTTCATGACATCGAAATCTTCATCAGCACCGTATGATGATAAAAGAGGATAATCCTTGTAGATTGCCCCGAAAATGGCTGCGAGGAAGATAAACAGAAGAAACATTTCTTGGAGGGTCGTTCTGGAGGTAAACATGATGGCTATTTTATCAGGATTTTTTTTTCTGTCCGGAGAAAAATACGTCCTGTTGATTTTTATTCTTTCATTCGTCTGGATCCGGATATAGTATGAACCTTGAAAAGGTCCATGACGGATGAAGCGTTTTTTTTTATCTTCCACATTTTTTCTGAGTTTGATCATCCTGGCAGGCTTGTTTTATCGGCTTTATGCTTATAATGAAATCCGGCAGGACCCTGTATTTGATACTTACATTCCTCCCCATGATTCTTTTTATTACATCCGTGCTGTCCAGGAATTTTTTCAGCCGCTTTTTTCTGAACCGGTTTCTCCGTATATAACGCATAAACTCTATCAGTATTTCTTGATTGTTTTGCGTTTTCTGTCAGGAAATGATTTGAATTTTGTCCGCCTTTTTCAAATTTTTCTATCCCTCATGGCTATACCATTGATATTTTCTATAGGAGTCCGTTTTGGGGCAAGCAGAGCAACCGGCTGCCTTTGCGCATTTTTTTGGGCCTTGAGTCCTGATCTAATCCTGTATGATCTGCAGATCCTTCAGTTGTCCCTTTTGTTTTTTCTGACTCTGGTCGCTTTATATGGTTGTTTGCTTTTTCAGGAAAAGCCTGCCTGGTTAAGATATTTTTTCGCTTTATTTTGTATTTTTTGCCTTGGACAACTGCGCCCCTTTTATTATTTGCTGGTCTTTTTTTCCTTGTATCCATTTTTTAGAAGATTCCGGAATGGAAAATGGCTGAACCTGTATTATCTGTTTACGGTTTTCGCCATTTCGGCTTGCCTGGCTGCATTTCTATTATATGGTTCCAAGGGAAAAAAGACCCATATGGGAATTCACATGTATTTTGGTTTTAATAAATATACTCAGGGTTTTTATTCGAACATTCCCTTTATCAGGGATAACACGATGGGTCATATGCAGGAAGGAGTGAAGCTGAGTCAGATATTGAGCAGCCGATATCCGAGGTGTTCACGATTGCATGATTTCTGGCTTCAGAAGACATTCGCTTTCATAATCGATAACCCATTCATAGCATTGCGGCTTACTTTGATGAAATTTTACCGATTGTTTTTTTTCCGTAACTGGAATGACACGTTCGATATCGATTATCAGAGGAGCCATTTCCGGAGTCAAAAACCGTCATCGTTCTTTTATTGGCTCTTGTTATGTTTTGGAATGATTGGATTTTTAAGTCAATTTTTATCCAGACCCGCACGGTATTCTGCATTTTTTTTCAATGTGTTTCTTTTTCTTCCGGTTTTCTCTGTCCTGGCCTCTTGTCTTACCATTCGATATCAGTTTCAGTTGATTCCGGTGTTATGTGTCTTTGCCGGCTATGGGGCTCAAGTTTCGTATGATCTTTTTGTGAAGGATAAAAGGCGGTTTGTATTTTTTGGAATGATTTTTTTGTTTGTCTCCATCCTGTTTTTTAAAGAAGAAATGCGCCGAAAAGACAGAAGATTTTATGATGGAGTTAAGTTCAGTGATTATAGGATAAGAACAGAAATGAACCAGGAAGCGGACAAGGCGTATCTTCCTTACCTGGAAGGAAAACGCAGGCTTTCTTTTTCTGAGCTGGAAAAAATCCATCATCAATTTTACTATGCCTTGAATACGACAGATGCCATTGGTATTTTAAAAACAAGGCTGAAGGAAGATGTCTCGCAGGATGAGAGATATTGGTGTTGTATTCATCTGGCTGAGTCGTATGAAGCACAGGATTTTTATGAGGAAGCGATTTCCTGGTATCAGGAGGCTCAAAAAATCAAGCATTCGGAAGAGATTGAGGAAAAGATCCGGCATGACAGGAGCCGGTATCAAAGATCTGTTTCACCTGATTCCTACTGGTAGAGAGTTTTTTTATTTCTTATTCTCGATGGGATTTCGGGCCTTGTGCCCTTGCCCTTGGGTGGCTTCGTCTTTCCTGTTTATCATCTTGGCTCCGGGCCTCTACTTTTGGCCGCCCCTCATCAGTTATTATTTGAAAAGCGTTATGTTTAACTCAGGATTTCATTCTTAACCGGACAGTCGTGTTATGAAATAGCCATTATTTGTATGAGTGTTTTTGCGTTTTCAACGGCGAATCCTCCGCCGTCATTATTGAAATAGACGTAAACAGGAAATCCCGCTTTTTCCCATTCCGAGATCTTTACTGCCCAGTATTTCAGATGCTCATAAGAGTAGGATCCCCCATAACCCGGATAAGGACCGTGAAAACGGAGGTAGGCAAAAGGGCCTGTGATAAGGGCATGAGAAGTCACCCCCGGATAATCGTGAATGCAAAAACTAACGCCGTTTCTTTTTAATAGATCAAATATTTCCCCGCAATGCCATCGGGAATCTCTGAATTCCAGAACCGCCCGATGGTTTTCCGGCAGCATATGGATGAATGAGGAAAGCCTTTCGATATTGACATTCCATCTTGGCGGAAGTTGAAACAAGACAGGCCCGGCTGTTTCTTTTAATTCAAGAACGCATTCGTAGAATTTATTGAGTGAGGATTGTATCTCTTTAAGGCGTTTGACATGCGTCAGATAGCGGTTGGCCTTTATGGTGAAACAGAACATGTCCTCCCCCCATTCTTTCCAGCGTTTGAAAACGGATTTGTCAGGCAGATGATAAAAGGTGTTGTTGATTTCCACTGTATTGAAAACAGAACGGTAATGACGGAACCGTTCCTTAGAAGAACTTCCATGAGGATACAAAATCCCCTGCCAGTGGTCGTAACTGAAACCCGATGTGCCAATGTGTATTTTGGGGCGCATGAGTATTGCTCTTATTATGCCAATCAGTGACAGATTGAGATCCAATGATAATGTATTGTATAAGAATCGACTGGAATTTAGAATTGAAATTTACTGGCGATTCCAGGGTGCATTTTCTGCTGAATTTTTGATTTTTTTGGCACCCATTATATCCAAGAATGCACCTGCTGCCATGGTCATGACAGGAAGAATGGGGATCCTGAAACGGCCCGTGGCTTCGGGGCCTCCTGAGAGGATCAAAAAATATAAAATGAACAATAATACCATAACGCGGATTTCGAACGGGAATTCTTTTTTTATTAGAAACCATATCGTGAAAGCAGCTAAAAAGAAGTTCCACGGGCTTGAGAACAGGGTCAGCCAGAAGAGAATAGGATTGGTCTTGAATAGATCCGTTAGAGCTGTCAAAACCCCATGGGAGATGCATTGCCCCAGCAAGCCGCTGCCTTCCTTGTAGAGACCAAAATACTTTAAAAACTCCGCTGAACCGGGGTCCAGAAGGATTCGAATTATTCCCTGCCAATGGATTTTAAGATAGGTCTTGAGATGGCCGAAGATGATGTTTTTCCCTTCTTTTTCTATAAAGGAAGCGATTTTTCCTGAAGAAGCATTTTTTAATTCAGGATTTTTTTCGATCACGATGGAAGAATCATAGGCCCCCATCTCTTTTCGCATGGAATAGTAATCAATGCCTTTCACTTCGGCTAGGACGGCAGCGGCCCGGTAAAAATAGAGGTTTACGGCAGTGACCGTGCTCATGCCGAAATAATCTGCTTTCTTATAGTTTCTCCATTGCCAGGGAAAAATGCACACATAGAAACTGCCGATCATGATCAGGTAATTGATCCATAGACGAGGACGGACAGGGTGTTTTTTCATTATCAGAAATATCGATTGAAAACACGGGATCAAAATCAGGAATTGGGCTAAAGGCCGGATGTATGAGGCCATGGCGGCAAGGATTCCAGCCAGAAGATAATGACGGTATTGATTCGTTTTCCCGGCCAAAAGGATGGTTTGCAGGAAAAACAGGATGAAGAAAGTAAATAATGTCTCAGGCATAATTTTGAGAGTGTATAGATTGGATAATGGATCAAGACAATATAAAACGGAACTGATGAAAGCTGCCTTTTCAGAAATGAATTTTGACACTATACAAAACAATAAATAGAGGCTCAGAAGAGAAATGAGAATTTGAATGAGGATGATGGTATGGCTGGAGTGATGGATCTGTTTTATCAAATAAAGAAATAAAGGATAGCCGGGAGTTCGGAATATTTCCGGAGAAGAAGAGGCGTAAAATGAATGGTTTTTCTCAAGAGAAAGAGAGGCGGTCAGATAACTTTGGGAATCAGGGGAATAAAATGGTGAAAAACCGGATTGTTCAGCTTTCAGACCCATGATGAAAAGAAGTATTTTCAGGATCAGGCTGAATAAAATCACTCCGGTTCCCAGAAGAATTCTATTCATTTCCGGAAGTACATTTCGAACAATTTTTCTTTCAGTCTGGTCAATTCTTCTTCGCTCGCTTTCAATCGGCCCCTGTAATGGCTCAATAAATTTTCCAGAGAGTCGTGAATGGTCTGAAAACGATCATGCTCTCTGAAATGGAATATCTGCCCTTTTTCTTTACGGGATACTTTTTCAAAAAAATGACTGAGCCGCAGGAAAAAACCCTGATAGCGGTAAAAAAGAAAAAGATAGGCAAAGAAGGTGGAGATAAAGCCCCAGCAGAGCAGGTTGGCGATTTTAAAAAAAACAGGGTATTCCAGTTTTTGAAGGAAAAGGCGCTGTTCCTGGGAGAGGGTGGGCAGTTGTTTCAATTCCTCTATCCCCAAGAAGACAACCAATACGCTCAATGCCATGATAAAGAAAAGAGAAAAAGCGGCTTTGACCCGGTCATTGATAAAGAGTTTGCGTTCAGCTCTCATAGCCTGATGACAGAATGGAGCTCTGTTTTATGAGTTTTTTTAATTCCTGGAGAAGTTCCGGGCTGGAATCTTGAGAGGTTATTTTGTCTTTGATCTGAATCAGAACTTCATCGGTTTCATAGATTTTTTTCAGGTAACGGCCTTTGAGTTCATTGAAATTTTTGGCGGCAAACGCGAAAGAGTCATTGGTTCTGAAAAACATATTGGCATCCCAGTTTCCTCTGGCAATCGAATTGAACAGGTAATCAAGACGTGTAAAAACACCCATGTATTTGGTTGTGACATATGAAAAAGAAATGTAAATGCTGAAAAAACCCCATAAGCATAAGAGGATTGCTTTGGAGGAAAGAGGGAAACGAAGATGATTGAGCAAGAGAGAAACAACGGGATTGGCAGGGTTTTCTATGGCGTATGAGATGAAGACAGTCCAAAAATTGTAGAGGATGACTACCAGAAAGGACAGCCACATGAAAAGTCGGAACATGATTTTAAGTCTCGGCCTGAAAACCACAGCAAAGACAAAGCATGAGAAGAGCCACAACGAAAAGACCAGCACATTTTTGAATGTCAGATTTTCGGCAAAAGGAAAGAACTTGATATCGGTTTCCATGTAAGACTTGCTCAGGCTTGTAGTCTGGGCTTTTATCGCTGACTGATATTCTTCCGCGAAAAAGTAAAAAATAACCAGCATGGAGACGAGAGTGAAGAGAAAGAAATAAAAGTAAACTCTATTATTGATGCATTCGTTCCGTTTGAATGGTTGTGCCATTTTTTATCTCGCGAGTTCTTCGTCGATTTTTTTTACTATCATCTGGATTTTATCTTCCGGAAGATTGTCCGAAAAGGATTGGATTTCTTTTTCCAGTGAATGGAAAAAATTTTTTCTTTTTTGAATACGTTCAATGAACATTTGCTTCATGGAATTGAATGATTCGCCCAGATAAATGAAGGGGTCATCTTTTCTGAATTGGAGATCAATGCTGTCATCATGGATCATTTTTTCGAAGCAATCGTTCATTCTGCTGAAAATACCCAGAAATTTGGCATCCAGATAAGTATAGGCCACTAAAAAACTGGAAGTGCCCCATAATAAAAGAAGGATGACTTTGACAACAACTGGAAAACCCCGTACCTCACTCAGATAAGATTGAATTTGGGGAAAACCGTATATCAGCAGTTCAATAAAAAATTCCCAGCCTAAAAAAAGAATCACGATTAAGAATGAAAAGAAGATGTATCCTGCAAAATAAAGACGAACACGGTTGTTGACGAACAATTTTCTCTTATTTGTCATTCGTAGCCTTTCCTTGAAAAAATAGTATTTTTATTACATTAGGATATAATAAGAAATCAAGCAAGTTAAAATTGTCCTTGCCAATAGAGGGTGTTTCAGGCAAATTTTCTTCTTTTCAAAGACAGGAGAGTTCATTGTCAAAGAGGGATTATTACGAGATTTTGGGTGTTTCAAGGGACTCCAGCGAAACGGATCTCAAGAAAGCTTACCGTAAACTCGCGATCAAGTATCATCCGGATAAAAATCCTGGAGATCCGGCTGCAGAGGCCAATTTCAAGGAAGTTACAGAGGCTTATGAGATATTGAGCGATCCTCAGAAACGTGCACAATATGATCAGTTCGGCCACGCGGGATTGTCAGGGGCTGGAGGGGGATTCGGAGGATTCGGAGGTATTGATCTGGAAGAAGCCTTGAGAACGTTCATGGGGGAATTCGGCGGCGGATCGATTTTTGATGAGTTTTTTGGAGGAGCAGACAGGCGTTCATCCGGTAGAGGTCAGTCAGGAGACAGTCTGCGATACGACCTGGAGATTTCTTTTGACGATTCTGCAAAGGGGCTTAAAAAGGAAATTGAAGTCACCCGCATGAAAATTTGCGATCTGTGCTCTGGAAGCGGTTCCAAAGATGGAAAACGGCGCACATGCGAGACTTGCGGTGGAAAAGGAACCGTTCGGCAGGCACAGCTTTTCATCAGCATCAGCCGAACCTGTCCCCGCTGTCATGGAGAGGGAAGCGTCGTTTCCAGTCCCTGTTCAGGATGTTCCGGACAAGGAAGAAAACCGAAAAAACAGAAAATTCTGATTACGATTCCTGCCGGGATTCCAGACGGAGGTCAATTGAAGCTTTCCGGAGAAGGGGAAGACGGAATCCGGGGCGGCCGGTCCGGGGACTTGTATGTGGTGGTTCATGTTTTAAAACATCCCTTTTTTGAAAGGCATAACGACGATATTTTGTGCGAAGTGCCGGTTTCTTTTACAGTGGCTGCTCTTGGAGGAGAGATTGATGTTCCAACTATCAGCGGGAAAGTAAAATTGAAGATTCCTGAAGGGACTCAAACAGGTAAGGTCTTCAAACTCAAGGGAAAAGGAATGCCCAACGTACGCGGATACGGAACAGGGGACATGCTTGTGAAAGTGGTTCTGGAAACCCCCACTCATTTGAGCAGCAAAGCCAAGGATTTGTTGATGCAGTTTGCTGAAGTATCCGGCCAGGACATGAACCCCCGCTCCCGTTCTTTCATGGACAAGGTGAAAGAATTCATTAAGTAAGAACGATCATTTGTTCCTTGATCCAATTGAGTCGTGTCAGGCCTGTGCGCGTCCTGAAATGATAACAAATTTAAAAAAATCTGGAGTTCTTGGACAGCGCCATTTTTGTATTCTCCGTGTCTTTGATATGGTGAATATATCATTTTATCAGGCGGCATGACCCCTGTTTTTGAAAAGGAAAATATCGAAACCTTGATTGACCGCATTCATGATTTCGATTCCCAATCGGCTGATGAAATCATTGAAACTTATGCCCGAAGAGGCCAGCATTTTTTAAGAAATATATGGGATAAACATCATAAAAATGATGATTGAAAGAATATTTTTTAGTCCTGAGATTCCTCTTGACGTGACCAGGATAAACCTTTAGCCTTTTGTATCCTGACTGAAATTGATCCCATTTTCATGGAAACAGTTTGTTTCCATGAAAATGCCGATAAAATTTTTTGAAAAGGGTGCGGGAAAAACTTTTTTATAAAAAAGTTTTTCCCGCATTACCTCCCCTTTTAAAAAATCATAACAAAAAACAGCCGCGGGGTGGAGCAGTCCGGTAGCTCGTCGGGCTCATAACCCGAAGGTCATCAGTTCAAATCTGATCCCCGCTATTTTATGAAAGAAAAGCCCGGAAGGTCATTCCGGGCTTTTCTTTTTCCTCATGAAATTATTCAATCCGTCCAAAAGATTGGACATTCTTTTTTCATAGGTGTGGTTTTCTGCGATGCTGTGATGGAGTTCCCGGGCTATCTCTTTTCTTTCCTTTTCATGTGACAGGAAATAATCGGCTTTTTCTTTCATCTCATCGAAATTCCGGTAGCGGATTTTTTCCCAGACAGAAGGGAAAATCTCCTTCAGTCCTTCTCGCTCGTCGCAAAGGAAAAAACCCCTGACAGCGGCGATGTCGAACACCCGCTGATTCACGCCGTTTGCAAGCTGGGGACGCGTGACGATCAGATTCACTTTTGTCCTTTTATAGATATCAGAGAGTCCCCTGTCGTAAACCGCTCCTCCTTTAAAGGAAAAAACGGAGCCCTTATCGAGAAGAATCTGCCAGTTTTCGTTTCCATAGATGGTGAGTTTTTCGGATGCAAATGTCTTGACCATCTGCATTTTATGAGTCGCATCCTTTTCGATATCCATGAGATAAATCATGGCACCGATTTGTGCGGCGCTAAAATTCTTTAAAAAATCCGTTTTCAGGTTTTTTTCCGTTTCCAGGAGGGTTTCGAACAAGGGCATTTGCGGATGTGCTTTCTTGATTGAGAGGGCCTCTTCCACGATCACATTGAAAAAGGGGTGAAACTGCTTCAGGCGGTCCTGACGGAAATGATCGGGCAGATTGGAGAAACTGCCCACATAGGATATATCCATTTCAGGCTCAGTGTCGCGGGGGGCCAAGCGGAAAAGGGTCGGATCATAAGCTAAAGGGCAATAAACAACCCGGGAACATCCGATTTTAGCCAAAGGGGCCATGAAAGACGAATCCGTTACGGCTGCCAGATGAAAATCGTTGATGTTGTCTTTGTCGACATAGTAGTAAGGATGGTCCACAAACCAGGTGCAATAGAACACCCCTGCTTTGGCAAATTCTTCGTCATGGATACCGGTATGATCGAGCGCGATGACCAGGTCCGGAGAAAAATCCCGAAGCAGCGGACTGATTTCCTGTTTCTCTTCCCGGATGGGAACAAATTGGATTTCATGTCCGGATTTTTGAAAAGCCTCTCCGGAAGATCTGACAATGAAAGGGGCCGCAATCCCTCTGCCGATATATAGAGCGATTTTCACTATTTCTTTTTGTGATACAGGATGAAATCCGCCTGAGCACTTTTCCATTTGGCTTTTGCCCGGGCTTTATAAGGAGGAGCGTACTTGGGATCAAAGGAAATGGCCTTGTCGAAATCCCGGATGGCCGCTTCGATTTTATTCCGTTTTAATTTGAGTTTTCCCCGGTTGAAATAGATCAAGGCCAGACAATGAGCGTCACTAGGTTTTAGCTCGATGGCCTTGTTGTAATCGGCTAGAGCGCCGAATTCATCCTTGAGACGAGCTTTGAGAACGCCTCGGTTGCTGTATAAAATCGGGTTCCCCTGGGACAATTGGATTGCCTGGTTCATGTACTCCAGGGCTTCCTGTGTGTTTCCTTCTTTGTATTTATTGATGGCCTTATTATTGAGTCGTTCAGGACTTTCTGCAAAAGCCTTCCAAGAGAACAAAAACAGACACAATATGAGGCTGATTATAATCCTGCTATGGTTCATCGCTATTTATTTATCTCCTGTATTTTTAATGGCTGATTATTTCCACCGAATTCTTTAGGAAAAGGAATTATTAAATCAAACTTAAATTTGAAGGCAAGGTTTTTCATTCATGGCTGAAGAGTTTGTTTTTTTCCTGTCTCACCCTCTCCAGCCCTTGTCTGAAAGCCTTTTCATTCGGATTGTAGGCGACCGCTGTTTCAAACAGGCACTCGGCGCTTTTGTAATCCTTTTGCAGCATCATCCTGACGGCATAGTTCGCATGGGCCCTGGCGCTCATCGGAGCCCTTTGCAGATTTAATTTCCAGAACACGTCTTCGTTGTTCCATTCCTTATTTCTTGCATGAGTCAAAAAAGAAAAAACACATGCAAGAGAAAAGAAAAAAATCCGTCCCTGTATTTTTTTCCGTGCCATCCATTGTTCAATCAGGGCGGAGAAAAATAGACACAACCCTAAAGAGGGCAGATACATCAGCCGTTCTGAGACCACGGTTTTAATCGGAAGTATATTGGATATAGGAAGATAGCAGATAAAGAACCACGCCAGTCCATACCTGAATGGAGAAGCAGCCGGGCTTTTTTTGTATAGCCAAAAGATGCCCGTGCCGACAATGAAAAATACCAGGGCGGTCAGCCAAAAAGGGCCGGGGAAAAAAATGTAGTCCAGTTTGAGGTTCCGCGGCCAGATAAAAAGCCTCATATAGGTAAGAAATCCCTGCAAGGCAAAGTCGATGTGGTGCAGCCAGGTATTTCCATGATGGCTTAATTGGGTCATCTTACCGGTTAGGGACCAGCGGATGAACAGATAAAAGAATGTGATCCCCAGATAGAGAAAAGTCCGGACGTTGAATAGAATTTTTTTAAGGTTTTTTTTCCCCTGCTGGAAATCATCCAGCCAGACAAGAGGTAAACCGATGACGGCAGTTTCTTTGCTGAACAGGGCAAACAGCAGAAAGATAGCCGTTAAAATGGTTTTTCTGTATCCGGACATGTGGTTAGCGGTCAGGGCGAATAAAAGAAAAAAAAGGCACAACAAATCAGCGCTGCCGATGATCAGATTCAGGGATTCCGAATGAACCGGATGGATGGCAAAAAGCAGGCTGGTTAAAAAGGCGGTTGATCTGGAAAAAAGAATGCGGAGGTAATGATAAATCATCAGACAGACGAGGAAATGAAGCAGCATATTAAAGGCGTGGAAAGGCATCGGATCAGGACCAAAAAAACAGCGGATCAGGCTGAGAAACAGCGTTCTCAATGGACGGTATATTTCCTTGTTCCCATGGGGTAATGAGGCTTCACAATTGGAAAAAAAAGTGCTGACGTCTACCCGTAAAAGATAGGGATTGAATTGAACCGAGCCCTTGTCATCCCAGAGGAACCCTGTTTTCAAAGAGGGAGAATAGGAAATGACGATGACAAGAAAAAGAAGGAGACCGACGAGGAAAGAGTTGTGAGTTGTGGATTTTGAATTTTGAGTTGGTAGTTCAATCAAGGATTTCATGGCTTCTTACTAATTCAATGCTTCAAATTAAAATTCATCTTCTGTATGATTAACGATAGTAAAATTTCAGCTGATTATATCTTTATCAGCAGGATCAATTCTTAAAATTCTTCCTTCTCCTTTGCGTCTGGCCACTCCTTTTTCATCCATCTGTTCCGGAATGGTCACGGCGAGATTTCTGTTGAGTCCGGTTTCCTTTCTGAATTCGGCCAAAGTGACCCTCTCCTGCTGCTTGAATAACAGCATCAGTTTTTTTAGGCGTTTTTCAAGAGTCTGTTCCCTCTCTTTTCCTGAAAGGAATGCTTTGTCTGCGCCTGAAATGATATCATGGCGCGTTTTTTCCAGCAATCTTCTCAATTTTGCCTTGAATAATCCTTCCCCATAGGATCGGATCAGTTTTTTTCCCGCGGACTCTGAAGACATTCATGAACAGGAGGTAATTTATTAAAAGAGAAGAATATGGCGGAGGCGTATGGGAATCGAACCCAACCTGAACCTGTTCGGCCCCACAACAGTTTTGAAGACTGCGAGTATCGCCAGACACTAAACACCTTCCATCTTTGTTTCAGTTCAGTCCGTTATGTTTTGAATGAATCAGGTTTTATCTTGCCATGTTCAGGCAAGGATATGAATGCTTTTTTAAATTCATGTTTTATTATCCATTCCCGGTTAATCCGGATTTCTTAAACAACACCACTGGGGTCCCTTCAAGACTTTGATCCACATACAGTATTTGAAAGTGGTCATTCAACTCAGGAGGCCTGATGAAATGGGGTGCATACAGGTACAAGGTATCCGCGTTTTTTAAATCAAATGCTTCGCTTTGGAAATAATCAGATGAAAGAATAAATGCTTTCTCCACAGTTCGCGTCACATATCCCAGGAAGGGATTGGTCAGCATCCAGTAGAAATTCCTGCTCACTCCGATTTCCGCGTCAGCATAATTGTTTTCGATGAAACGGCATGTCCTGATATTGGCTTCCAAATCCGTCAGATATTCCCTGCTTCTTTCAAGATTGGCCCCGGCCCTGGATATTTGCGGATGGAGCTTGGGGAGAAATTTTCCGTGCTGGTTCATCATTCCAAATATGGAAAGCGAAGAAAAAAGCAAAAAGGCCATGAGTTGATTGCGGAAGGTTTTTGCAAGCAGGAATCCTGAACATAGAAAGGCCGGGAAAATATAGGAGGCCGTATATCTGGGCAATGGCCAGAAGCAGTTGCTATAGGCGGCATAACAGCCCAGAGTATAGATGAGAAGAAAATTCATGAAGCTGTTTTTTAAACCGTGTTTGAAAAAATAATAAACAGCCGTCACAATGATCAGGGCAAGAATCAGTCCCTGGTCCGGGAAATGATGGACGATTTCCTCTTGAAACCGCGATATTTTCTCCATCAGGTTTGACTGGGAAAAATATCTGTCTGAATCCGAGGACACAAAGCTCAAAATGACCATGATGAAAACAGGAAGACACAGGGTATAGGGAAAGGATGGTTTTTCCTTTTTCAGCAGACTTTTTACGGATTCGGCCAGATAAAATACTCCGTATGCCATTCCCAGTATGATGGCGCTGGATTTAAAAAAATAGGCGCTGATGCATAGGATGACAGCAAGGGGGTATTTTCCGACATGAAAGCAGTAAATGGACAAAGCCGAGAATAACAAGAGATAAAGCTCCATATTGATGCCCGCGGTCTGTCCGGACAGAATGGGATTGAGGAGACAGGCAAAACAAAACAAAACGGAGAGTCCGGATGAAAAAACGCTTCTGGCAATCCGATAAAAGACAACGCAGGTGACAGCTGTGCAGAAGATGTTTAAAAGATGCAGGATAAAAAAAACCAAGGCCGGTTTGATGAATATAAGAAAGACAGCGTACAGCAAAGGCACGATATTGAGATAATAGACATTAGGCCCTCCCTGCATATAACCCTTCTCATGAAAAAGCCAGAGATAATCAAAGCTGTTTTCAATAAGCCAGGCGGCTTGAAGGAAAGATCCTCCCTGGGCGTCCCAGTAAGGGGGATCAAAAAGATATTCTCCATTGGCGGTCAGAAGAATGAGCGTGACGCTGATGAACAAAAATAGCGGGTGTTCCAGCTTATGCTCGTTCATGTGATCAATTGATTTGCTCTTTGATGATGTATTCAGGCCGGCCTTTTATTTCTTCAAAAATGCTCCCGATGTATCTGCCTAATACTCCGATGGAGATGAGTTGGATCCCTCCGAAAAAGATGATGATGATGATGGTGGATGTCCAGCCGTGCACAAACTCCTGCGGATACAGGGCCTTTTTAATGACGAAAAATACGCCTAAAAAAAGACCGACCAGAGTGCAGAGAAACCCTAAAATGACCGTCAAGAGAAGAGGTTTTGTGGAAAAATATAACAGTCCGGTTCCTGCAAAACTGAGCATTTTGCTCAGCGAATATTTTGTCTTGCCCTTGAAACGCGGGCTTCTGTCGTAATAAACCGGTATCTGCTTAAAACCCAGCCAGCTGATGAGTCCCCGTATGTATTTATTTTTTTCTTTCAAAGCGCGGAAGGCATCGATCACGTTTTTGTCTATCAGCCTGAAATCGCCGGTATCCTCATGCAGTTCCATGTTCGAGAGATAATTCAGGATACGGTAATAAAGAGAGGAAGTGATCTTTTTAAAAGCCCCTTCACCCAGCCGCTGCCTTCTGACCGCGTAAATCACGTTGGCTTTTTCTTTTTCATGCATTCTCACCATTTCGGGGATGAGGGCGGGAGGGTCCTGGAGGTCGGCGTCCATGATGACTGCGAGTTCCCCCTGACAACAGTGGATGCCTGCTGAAATGGCCGGCTGCTGTCCGAAATTTCTTGAAAAAGTTATGATTTTGACTGTGCTGTCTTTTGCGGCCAGTTCCCTGAGAAGGGACAAGGTGTTGTCCGTGCTGCCGTCGTCAATGAAAATCATTTCATGCAGATCCGGGAAATTGGTTTCCAGGACTTTTTTAATGCTGGAATAGGAATCAGTAATGACATCAGCCTCATTATAACAAGGCACGATAACGGATAATTTTTTGACGGGCATATAAATAGTTTTTTGTATGCGGGGCATATCAATGATTCTCGGTATCAGTGAGGATCTTTAGTGTAGCATGAATGGATCATGACTGCCAAAGCCTTTTTATTGATCAGGAAGCTTCGTCAAACAAACTCAATTGTTCTGTACCCTCCTGGCGTCTCTTTCTTACCGGTCTCGGCCTCAATTCTTCTACGACCCGGATTTCCCTTCTTACATGTTTCGGCAGGCATCGTCTGAAAATGCTGATCTGGGAAGGATCGAGAACTCTTGCAGCGTCTAGCATGACGGCTTCCGCTAAACCGGACAGATGAGTTTCGTCCAGGAAGGCTATTCCTTGCTGCTGTAATCCATTGAGATAGGTTTTTGTGTTGGCGGTTTTAATCCCATGAGAGGTTGCACGCATGGCAGTGATTATCGTATCCAAATTTTCAGTCATTGAGCGGCTGAGTATCCTTTTGTAAAAGGAGACAACATCAAAGAAGGGGTTTTTTGCCCCATTCGTATTCAGGGGGATGTGAATAGTCTGGTATAAATCAGCCCATAATTGGGCGGCATAAAGCATTTTCTCCCTTGTGGTATCAAAGGGGATCTGTCTATAAGGCCCCATTGCGGCTTCGAGGATCTGTTCACGGTCAATTTTTTTGACAGGATCCTCAAATTTCGGGGTCTGAGGCTCCTGTAAAGCGGCATCAGTAACATCTGTCACATAGCGTATAAAGACAGCATGCAGAGCTTCTGAATCAGAAATCGTTTCCTCCAGTGATCGAATTGTTTGTGCGTGATCCTGCTTTGGATGGGCCCTCATATAATAAAGAAGAGCGTAACAACGTGCATATTCCGGTTCACCCTGAATGATTGAATCTGATCTCAATAAAATTTGAAATCTTCTTAAAGAAACCAGTTCTCTTATCCTGTGGTCCCTCCTCTTTGCGAATTCATGCAGTTCAGGTATGATTCT
>JAFGBW010000023.1 GCA_016932965.1 Candidatus Auribacterota bacterium | reverse complement strand
TGAAAAGGATTTACGAAGAGAAGCAGAGAGAGCAAAGGGAAAAACAGGAAAGACTGGAGAAGGTGGAGAAAGCAAACGTGGAAGCGGATTCATTATTCAAGGGTAATCAGATTGATGAGGCCTTACGCAAATGGAATGAAGTGCTGAATTTGGATCCGTTCAACAAAAAGGCTCAGGAGGGAATCTGCCTGGCTCAAGGCCGGTTAAGGGAGATACGAGCTTGTGAAGAGTCTAAATTCAGGGTTCTTAGATGGATTGAGGAGGAGGAGGGGCGTCTCATTCAATTGAAAAATAAAATGAGAACCGGATTTCAGCTCTATCAGGAAGGAGAATTCAGGAAAGCGCTGGATACGTGGAACGAGCTGGGAAATGAGAAGTGAGTTTCCAGAATCAGGAAGTCCGTATATAAAGGCGATGTACTTTAACCAGGGGAATGCGTCATGACCGACCAGGATGAGGATCTGGAAAAAAAAATTTCGAATCCACCTTTATCCGCTTCTCCTTCAAAAAAAGTGGACATGGAAGAGGTTTCTTCTTCTGTTCTTAAAGCCAGCAACGTCATAGAAAAAAAAGAAAAGGAACTCGAGGACCTGGCTGAAAAGAAATCCCAGCTGATAGAGGTCATCAACAAGAAGGTGGAGGAGATCAAGCGTCTCATCAACCAGGCGGTCTCGCTCATGCAGGCAGGAGACTATTTCGAGGCCGGGAGAGTGATCCGTGAAGCGTTGCAGGTCGATCCTACAAATGAAGAGGCAAAAAAACTCCTCGAAGAATGTGAGACAAATATCCGTGAGAAGGGATTGAAGCCTTCATCTGCTTCAGAGGGCAATCAAGTTCCTTTGGAATCGAAAGATAAGGAAAATCCTCCTCGAACCGATGGAGAACAGCTCGAAGATCTTCTGCCAGAGGGAGAACTGGAAAAGATTCTCTCAACAGGAGAAAGCGAGAAAGTAACGTTTGGGGACCTGTCTTTAACACAAGAACAGAAGGCTGCTTTGGGATTGACGGACGAGGATACGGGGGGGGTATCTGCTGAAGCAGAGGGAAAAGAGGAATCAAAAGGGCATTCTGAAAAGGTCAGGGTAGAGGATTTAACTCCGGACGATCCGGGAAGATTAATGAGTGAAGAGGAATTATCCAAGCTTTTAAACAGCGAACAGACAAGCGGCCAGGAGGAGGATAGTCCAGGAGCGAATCAGGAAAAATCCGGACCAGACCTATCGTCTGTTCCGGCGGAGGTCAAAGAATCCGGCAGTGCAGAGGTTGCATCTGTTGAAATCAAAACCGAGAAACCGGCAAAGGATCCTTCTTCCTCCGGCACGGTGAAAGGGGAACAGGAACTCGAGGCGGTTCTTGCCGAAGTGGATAAGATGGATTCCAGGGCCCTGGCTGAAAGCGAAAGGATCGGCGACACCATTGCTGCCCAGTCGGTTGTTCCCCCCCCCGTAACGATGCCGCTCACTTCACCTGCCACTCAAAAAGCATCCCAAGAGATGCCGTCCCCGGTTTCCGGGCAGAAAACGGCAGAGGAACTGCCGGGAGGTAAAACAGTCGTTCTCACTCAGCCGCCAGGAGGAGAACCCTCCTCCCAATTTAAATGGAAGGGCCTGGCCTTTGCCGGTTTCATAACCGGGGTGGCCGGTTTATTTTTGTTTTTATTTATTTTACAGGCCCAGAGAAGACAAACACCGGCCTATATATTAAAAGCCAGGGAAAAACTGGAAAAGGGTGAAATGCTTCTTCAGGAGGAGAAATACCGGGAAGCGGGCCAGTTGTTGATGAGCATTCCGGATGAATATCCTTCCGTGGAAACACTTTTAAAGGCCATGATGAAAGCGGCGGATATCATGTATCAGGCGCTTGAGGACCAGGACAAACCATCTGATGAATTGCATAAAAAAGTCGTGGAATTATACGCAAAGGTGATCGAACATTTTCCAAAGAATGAGGAAACGCAGATAGCCTATTACAGGGCGGCTTCCAGCCTGGTTCATTTGCGTCTGTATGGGAAGGCCGAAGGATACTATAGAGAGATTGTAAAGAACTATCCTGACTCAGAATATTATGAGGAGGCCTGTTTTCAGAGGGCGAGGATGCTTATCCTGCAGGATAAATTTTCTCAAGGCCGCGAGTGTTTTCTGCAAATCATCAAAGAGTTTCCTAATACCAAAGCAGCCAAGTTTGCTTCACTGGAAATAGCAAGGAGTTACCAGCGGGAGTCTGAAAAAATCAAAAAGGATATGGACAGGAAACGGGAATGATTTTTTATCCCCAGGGCTGAAAGGTCACGATCTCTGTTTTATCCACGGAATAATTTGAGTCGTAAGAAGCCTTTTGTTTCGGGACATAATAACTAGGCAGATAGACTTCCTTTTCAAGGAAAGAATTAGGCTGAAGACTCATTCTGACAGTCGTTTCATCCTTGTAACCAGTCCAGAAATTGGAGAACGCGACACGGATATCCACATTGACGCCTGTCGGATTTTTATTTTCTGCTTTTAAGTAAATGCTGTGTTTTTTGCTGTTGTCCGGTTTCCTCCAGGTAATCGTGATGAGCTCCTGCCTGGGAGGTGCCGCCGGCTTTTTTTCAACCCGAGACGAAACAGGGGCGCGACTTGGTTCCGGTTTTTCAGTGACGTGGTTAAACAGGGTCCTGATAAAGGAGACAACAGGCGAGTCTTCCTGGGACAAAGGTTTTTGAACGGCTATGGACATCCCTGCCCGTTTTTTGATGATCCATCTTTTTAATTGTAACAGATACGACAGGGGAGGCAGTTCTTTTGCGCATTGGACACAATACGTGTCGGTGAGCACATTCTCGTATCCGCATGAGGGGCATTTTTGCAGCGGATAGGTCTGTTTTCCGCACTTCCAGCAGTATTTGTCATCCCACCGGTTTTTATATTGGCAATACATGCAGGAAACGGGAATTTTACCCAGGCCGTTGACGCCGTATAACGAGGTGATGCCGAATTGGTAATAAAAAAAAGCCAGTACCCCTAACACCAGAACAATGAAGAAGTAAATTAATTTCTTCACAGAAAATCCTTCCCTATTTGAATTTATTCTTTTCTCTAAAGGAATTCTTCTTTATTGTCTAATGATTTTTTTTGGGGTTATCCTGGCAATGATCTTTTCTATGGGCAGCCCCATGATCGTGTAGAAGGAGCCTTGAAAACCGGCAATGATTCTTTCCCCGCCGTTTTGAATCGCATAGGCACCGGCTTTGTCCATGACCTCTACCTGTTTCAGGTAATCCAGGATCTGGGATCTCGAGAGTTTTTTAAAAGTCACATGACTGACGTCATAGCCGGTCCAGCTCTGGCTTTTTCTTCTTAAATAATAGCTGCTGAAAACCTGGTGCGTTTTTCCGGATAATTCGCTTAAAAAAAGAAGGGCCTCTTTTTTGTTCCGGGGTTTTCCATACTGCTTTCCGTTCAATACCACGATGGTGTCGGATGAAAGGACCCAGTCATGCCCTGCAGTTGAAACGGAGCCGGCTTTTCTTTTTGCGTTTTCACAGACTACCTTTTCAGGGGTGTTCATCTTGTTTTCGCCCAGATTGACTTCGGGGATTGAAGCACGGGGGTTTTGGACCTGAACGCGGAAACCGAATGTTTCCAGGATTTCCCTGCGCCTGGGAGATTGGGAAACAAGAAGAATAGAGGGGGCTTTCGGTTTCATGATAGTCAGAAAGAAGCATCCAAGCGGGGTTTATTTCCAGGTGCCGATATCGTCGTCCGTGTACATATTTCCGTCCGGGCCGTTTGAAAAGACGATCGGGAAACCATTATCAAGCGTTTTATAGCTGCTGGTGCCTGTAGCCGGCAGACCAGCTGGAGCAGGTGTTTTATTCAGCTGAGCCGGATAAAAATAATGATAGGGATTTCCCCACGGGTCGATCAATTCCTTGTTGCTGTTGCTTCCGGTATCTCTTGAGTTATTTTCCTTGAACTCGAAATAAGGGCCGAAAATGGTCGAATAGTCCGTTACGCCGAAGATCATGGATTTACTGAGTGATTTTCCCAGGCGGTCTAATGTGGCATCTTTTGGCATGATACCGATATCAGAGCGGTACATGTTGACGGCAGACAGGACGTTCATGATTTCAGTCTGGGCCTTTTGGATTTTGGATTTCTTCATGGCCAAAACGCCGCCTCCGCTGATCAAAGCCATTAATACGATCAAAATGCCGATCACAACGAGCAGTTCAATGAGAGTAAAAGCTTGTTTTTTCACATCATTTTTCCTCTGGTGGTTCCCCAGTTTCCAATATCATCATTAGTATCATCCGCGGGTGTGCCGGTAACACCGTCAGGCCCCATGGACCAAAGGAGAAAACTCTTGGACAGCTTAGTCGGCATGGGACTGCCGTTACTGTCCATGGCCAGCACATAATGGAGCAGTCCTTTATTGGCCAAATACCGGTTGCTTGCGATCAGGCTCTGAAAAGACTGATAAGCATAGTCCGCATAACTCGAGCCGCTGGTGGTTTTGGGAAAAGTGTTGGTCATTCCCGGGTTTTTATTGATGTCGTTTATTCCCACCCAGTAAAGGAGATAAGGATTGCCCCAGGGGTCTTTGTAAACAGCCCGGGAAAAACCTTCACTGTCCACATCGGTATTGTATTTCCATTTATCTTCAAAATGAAGAACAGGAAGGACTATGCCGAAATTCCTGGAATAGAGCTTTTGTCCGAGAAAACGCCAGCTCAGATCCGGCGGGTAGGTCCCGAATGAGGCTTCATAGTTACGCACCGCTATTTCGATTTTTTCAAGATTGGCCTTGGCAGCGGCAATATTGGCTTTGTTCATGGCGGATCCGGCCAGGGGGACAACCAGACCTATGAGGATGAGAATGATCCCGATGACCACCAGCAGTTCGATCAAGGTGAAAGCCTGTTTTTCCATTCTCATGATTTTATTATAACATTTTTATAAAAAAACTCCATAAAAATGCCTCCCTGTGCATCAGCCTTTTGATTGAAAGAGAAAAGCCGCTTCATGGCGTTGGTTTTCCGGATGAATCGTTTATGTCCAAAATAATCATTATAAGTAGTTATTTATCCAAAATCAAGATGCTAACAGACAAGATAGTATTATCACCTCGTTTAAAGAATAAATGTCATCACGAAGGATACGAAGAGCACGGAGGGTAAAAAGAGTTAAGGGTGTTGAGTTTAAATGAATTTTATTTGTTAACTTATAACTCAACACTCATGACGTCGTGGTGACCCTATATTTCTATTAAAATTTATATTGGACAGCAATGAGGATGAAATAGAAGGCTACAGCATATTTCTGCAGATGGAATCCGTTTCCATCCTATCAGTCTTCCCTGATAGGAGTGGACTTGGAGACTTTGGCGTTTAAAAGCATGCGGACGAAGTCGGCATTGGTTTCATATTTCTGGATGGTTTCGATGAGTCTTTCCATGGCGACATCAGGATTCAAGCCTGAAAGTCCCTTCCGGATGCGTGTCGCTGCCTCGAGGTCATCCGGGGAAAGAATCAGTTCTTCGCGCCGTGTCCTGGAGCGGATGATGTCGATGGCGGGGAATATTCTTTTGTCGGCGAGCTTGCGGCTTAAGATGACCTCCTGGTTGCCGGTTCCCTGGAATTCCTGGAAAATGAGTTCGTCCATGCGGGACCCTGTTTCAACCAGGGTTGTGCCGATGATCGTGAGGCTGCCCTTGTGTTCGATTTTTCTGGCTGAGCCGAAAAAAGAGCGCGGGAATTCCATGGCCCTGGAATCAAGGCCTCCGCTTAATGTTCGGCCGGAATTACCTTCCATATTGTTGAATGCCCGGGAGACGCGAGTGATGGAATCGATGAGAAGAAAAACATTTTCACCTGCTTCCACTTTTCTTTTTACCATTTCACTGGCAAGCCTGGCGAGCCTGACATGATTACCGATGCTCTGATCCATGCTGGAAGCCAAAACTTCTCCTTTGATGGAACGCCGGATATCGGTTACTTCTTCAGGCCGTTCGTCGATTAAAAGAGCGTAAATCTGGATTTCCGGATGGTTGACGGCAACGGCATGGGCGAGTTCTTTCAGTATGGTGGTTTTTCCGGCTTTTGGAGGTGAAACAATCAGGGAACGTGACCCTTTTCCAAGAGGGACCAGAAGGTCCATGATCCTCATGGACAAAGGGCCTCCTTTGGTTTCCAGATGGATTTTTTCATCCGGAGATATGGTGGTCAGGGATGAAAAGGCAGGGAGCCTGGAAAAAGCATCCGGAGACAATCCATTGACGGTGGAGATGAAGGACAGGACCGGTTTGCCTTCTCTTCCCACACCCTGTTCCCCTTCTATCAGACAACCTGATTTCAACCGGATCCGTCTGATCATTTCAGGAGGAACATAGGGATCATTATCGGATTCGCTGTATAAATGGGATTTTTGTCTTACGAACCCAAATCCTTTGGAATGGACATCCAAAATACCTGAAATCGAATTTGAATCAGAAGAAACCATGCAGTCCTATCGGAGTAAAAAAATGATAATTTATTAGCATATAATCAAATTACATCTAGCAAAGCGTTACAACTTGAGTCCCGCTGCGAGCGGAAACCCATTTGCCTGCAACGGGATTAAGCGGGCATCATCCTTGGCTTCATTCCTCATGGTTGAAGGTTCCCGCTATTTTCCTGCGGAAAGCTTCATGTCCGGATGATTCATAGTATTTATATAGAACGGACTTTTCTCTATCTGGAAGCATGAGTTGTGTCAAGAATAAAAAAAATATTTAAAAAATAATATGTGAATTAAACGGCTTCAGTTTGGGGGGAGACTATAATTCTTCTTCGGTTTTCAGGCAGACTTCAACATGGAAGGGTTTTTCCATATTCTGGATGTTGAAGGGGATCACCATGCACGGCACCCCTGGCGGAAAGGAAATCGTGTGATCCGCTCCCACAATGACGGAAGGGAGCGCAATTTTAAAGTTCAGACCTTTTTCGGATAAAATGCCTTTGGCGCCGCCCGCGATCATATTGGCTATTTCACCTATGCTGTCTTTGACCGTGTCGTTCATTTCAGTGTACTTCTCATTGAGCATGCTGGAAGTGATTTTGCATGCCACCTCCTTCGCGAACGTAACGGCGATGACGCCGTTGGCTTTTCCGGCAAGGCCAATGGTTCCGGAAATATCAGCTTTGGGTTGCCCTA
Organism: Candidatus Auribacterota bacterium; assembly: GCA_016932965.1. Classification (GTDB taxonomy): domain Bacteria; phylum Auribacterota; class JAFGBW01; order JAFGBW01; family JAFGBW01; genus JAFGBW01. Next base: position 14,273 of record JAFGBW010000023.1, on the reverse strand, counting down.
TTTTCTTGATATAAGGTTTCTCTCTGTGGATCTCCATGAAAACCATGGTTTTGAATATATTGACTGTGGCTTGAATAAAGGGATTGATGAACTCGACATTAAGCATGTAGAAATCCTTTTTAAAGACCTGACATTCCTTTTTTTATTATTATATAAAGATTTTTAGCCCGTTTGAAAAATGTTTTTTTATCCTGAAACCGGAGTTAACGGCGCAGATGGAAAAGATCATCCGATACCTATTACCGGTTTTTGCCATCGCCTGGATTCTGAGTATGAGCTTTTTTCTGGCATGGAATCTGGAAACGGAACATTTTGACGGCCTGGATTATTTAATTTGCGCCCGATCAATCGAACATAAGGGACAAGGCCCCTGGCTGTATTCCTTCACACGTCCCCCTGGAATCCCACTTCTTTTATCATGGGTTCTGCCTCATATTGAGAACGCGGATAAAAAGGAGGGGACCCCTTTGAGAATTCCCCACTTGTTTTCATGGCTGCTTTCCGTCCTGTGTCTGATGGTCCTGTTTTTGATATTTCTGGAAATTTTTAAATCTAAAACGTGGGCGCTTTGGGGCGCATGTCTTTTAGGAACCAATAGAATCTATTTTTATTATTCTTCTTTCGTGAATACGGATATCCCGGCTCTTTTGTTTCTGATGACCGGCATGCTTGTGTTTCTCATGAATGAAAATTCGTCCAACCGATGGACGGCCGCTTTTCTTTGGGGATTTTTCTTCTTCATGGCCTCCTTGACCCGGTTTTGTTTTCTTTTAACCCCCCTGTTCCTGACGATTTATTTTATTTATCGGAAAATCATTTTTAAAAAAAATACCCATCCTGCGGAATGGGGCTCCTTGTTTATTCCGCTCATTCTGACCGGTGTTTTTCTCTATGTTTTGATTGAGCGGGTATTTCATTTTCCATTTGTTACGATCCTGAAAAACATCACTCATGATTTGTTGTTTGTTCACGGCATTCATGCGGAAAAGGCTGAATCCTGCCTGGAATACCTTTCAACGGTCTTTTATGCAAATGGTTGGCTGATGATGGCTTTGATTCCCATGGGTTTGTATCACGCCCTCATCCGGAAAAATAAAACCGATGTTTTTTTTATGGCCTATCTGGCCTATTACGGGATAACCGTTTGCCTGGCCCCTCATAAAGAACCTCGCTATCTCCTTCCTGTCTTTCCCGCTTTTTATTATTTCTCCCTGTCATTTCTGCGGGATGGTTATGCCCGTTATCAGAACCGGTTTATATTATTTAAAAACAAAATCTGCCTTTTTCTGCTTTCCTCAGTGTTTCTTGGATTTTTATTAATGCCTGTCATGCATGAATGGAGGCAGTTTCAGGACCCCTTTTTTTTCACTACCTATATTCGTCAATTGACTGACAAGTTGAAAACTGATGACCCAAAACAACAAATATTTTGGTATCCTGAATCGGTTTTTTACCCCTTTCATCCGCGCCGGTATCAATTGTTTTCCGGGGATGATTTTTATTATTTATTTCATTTGTATTCGACCCATCTGTCTTTCTTTCTGAACACAAAAATTCAACGCATCCCTTATCAGGGGCGATACCCCCGAACGCCGGTTTTTCCCGGCATCACCCGATTCATGAAAGAACATGATAAAGTGGTGATCAATCCTTATGACCGGAATTATTCATCGTGTGACAGGTTCTTTCCTAATCAGCCATTGATGGTGGGAGAATTGTATTTACGGCATTTTCATAAAATCGGGGATTCCCTGTCATCCGGAGAAGCGGACAACAGGGAAATTCTTTTTGAAGCCGAAGAGGATCGTTCTTTTGTGAGGTTGAGGACCCAAGAAAAAGGCACGGTCCTATTCTCATCCAAAGGATTATCCGGTGAATGGTCATTTTTTCTGAAAGACAAAATCCATATCATTGGGTATGTTTCCTTTCCGGCCAATAAGGAAATCACTCTTTCTTTTGATGATTTCCCTGTGCAGGTTTTACAATCCTCATCCTTTATAGTGGCGGACCTTAAAACAGAATGGATTTCAGTTCCGGGATCAGATGCCTTGAAAAAATAACAAAATGGGGGATAATGAATGCTCAACTATAAACAGGCAATCTTATCTGTTTTGATCCTTGTGCTTTCCCTGTATAATCTGGTTTCTTTCGGATTGTCTCAGCACGCGGGCCATGGATCACTTTCTTCTGCTGGGAAAAAAGTCCTCTTGCTGGACCAGCGGTACCAGGTTTTAAGACCTTTTCTAGCCGGGCACAAGACAGTCGGATATCAATTGATGTACGATCCGTCCAAAAAGGACCCCCCCTTATTGCTATTGATGCGGTATTATCTGGCCCAGTACAGCCTTGCGCCTCATGTTTTAAAGACACAAAAAGCCAATCCTTTATTGATCATAGATGATTTTGATTTGCAGGAATCATCCGGCATGTTCCCGGACCTTCACAACTGGGAATGGGTCTTCAGAAGCAAGGATGGATTGAATCTTTTCCAAAAAAAGGGAGGGGCCTCATGATCTTGTCCCTTCTTTTCTCGTTATTGGTTATCTATGTGATGGGGTACCTCTTTGTATCCCGTTTTATGGTTGTTCCGGTTTTGATCTCTTCTCATCCTGCAAGAGACAAGCAGAATGAATCGTCATGGATTTGTATTTGCCGGAATTTCCATGAGGCCATGTTCCGGCTTGAAAAATGTATTTTTAAATTCTGTATTGCTCTTGGAGCCGGGATATCCTTTTCGTCCATTTTATATACGATGCTGCTTTTCTGTGCGAAGACACATGTGCACTGGTGTTTAATTATTGAAATCCTCTGCACAGGAATCCTGGCCTGGATTCATTTCAGAAAACCTCAAACTTCTGACAAGTCATTCATGCAGCTTGAGCGGACGGATTTCCGCTGGTTTGATGCGGTGATCCCGGCGATTTGGCTGATATTATTTTTCTATTTTATCTGGATCATTTTCCGTCTTGCTTTGATACAGCCCCATGGGGATGTGGACGCATGGGCCACCTGGAATCTTCATGCCCGCTTCATGTCCAGGATACCCTCGGAATGGGAAAATCTGTTTCTTCTCAAAGATTTTCATCTCGACTATCCCCTTTTATTGCCTGGCTTTATTGCCAGATTATGGCTGGGATCCCCTCAGGATGGAACCTGGATTCCCCAGGGTGCGTCACTTTTGTTCCCGGTTTTGTCGGTTCTTCTGTTGTATTCATCCCTTGCGCTGGTAAAAAACCGGTTATGGGCTTCCCTGGCTTCCATCATGCTTTTATCGACCCCCTACTTCATGGATCGTGCTCCTGCGCAGTGTGCGGACATTTTTCTGAGTTATCTCATTTTGGCGAGTCTGGTTCTTCTTTTCATGGCTGATACTTATCGTCAGCATTTTCTCTTTCTTCTGGGAGGCTGGATGGCAGCCTGTGCAGCCTGGGCTAAAAATGAAGGCATGCTGTTTCTGGTTTTGACAACTCTGGGAGTATTTTTCTTAGTACAAGAGAATAAAAGGCGGGGAAATAAGACGGAAATCATGAATTGGCTGGCCGGAACATTGCCGGTCGGTTTGGTCATCTTATATTTTAAAATCAGATATGCCCCATCCAATCCCATGGTGAATCAGAATCCTGAAATACTCATGCAGAAATTTTGTTCGTGGGAGCGATACAGCCTGGTTTTCAGGACAGTTATGTCGACTTTTCTGGAATGGGGAAGAGGTTATATCCCGTTATTGATCCTGACAATGGGGATGTGGGGAATCGACGCTTCCAGGCTGAGATCCCGTTATTATTGTCTCTCGGCCATGACGATCGGCATGATGTTTATCGTGTATATGATCATATTGATTGTTTCTCCGTTTCCGCTAGGATGGCATATTTTTACATCCTGGAAACGGCTTGTCCTTCAATTATGGCCAGCGACATTGTGGCTGATATTTTTAGCGTTAAAATCCGACGAGAAATGATTTTTCCAGGAATATAAAGGGGCATCCATGTGCGGCATTTGCGGGTATTATTCGCGTCAATTAGAACCGGAACAAGCGCAGGAAATCCTGAAGAGGATGATCAACTGTTTAAAACACCGGGGTCCTGACAGTCAGGGGACCTTTGTCCTTTCTCCGGTTGCATTGGGACACACTCGTCTAAAAATCATTGATCTGGAAGGCGGAGCTCAGCCGATTGTCTCTGAAGACGGACTTCTCTCGATGGTTTATAACGGCGAAATATACAATTATCCGGAGCTGAGACAGAAATTGATTCAGGCAGGTTATTCGTTCAAGACTCATTCGGACACGGAAGTCCTTTTTAAAATGTATCAGGCTTACGGCCGGGATTGTTTGTCCTTTTTAAACGGCATGTTTGCCTTCATGATTTACGATAAAAAAAATGACTGTCTTTTCGGCGCCAGGGACCGTCTGGGATTAAAACCTCTGTATTACCATGAGAGAAAAGGATGCCTTATTTTCGGTTCCGAGTTAAAAGCGGTTTTGTCGTTTCCCGGCGTGAACAGATCGCTCAATCAGGATGCGTTACAAGAGTATCTCTGTTTCGATTATGTCCCGGCTCCCCGAACTATCTTCAACGATATCTATAAGCTGCCTCCGGGCCATGCGTTGACTTATCAAAACGGCAGTCTGAAGGTTTATTCATACTGGGATTTGACGTTTTCGATTGTTCCGGGCATAACGGAAGAAGAGTGGCAGGAACAATTACGGGACTCCCTTTTCCAATCCGTGAAAAAAAGGCTGGCAGGGGATGTCCCATTTGGCTTGTTTTTGAGCGGAGGAACGGATTCCAGCATTCTTTTTAAAATACTCACAAAGACGGTCTCACAACCCATCAACATTTTCACCATTTCCTTTACTGAAACCGGATTTGATGAATCCCCTTATGTCCAGGATGTCATCCATGGGCATAAAGCGGATAAATACATAGACATTCTGACAGAAAACAAAGCCAGAGAACTCATGATCCCGATCAGCCATGTCATAGATGAACCTTTGGCTGATCCTTCACTGATTCCCACTTATTTTTTATCCCGCCTGGCGCGTCAGAATGCGACGTTTGTGTTGGGAGGAGACGGCGGAGATGAATTATTCGCAGGGTATCCCTCCTTCAGTTTTCAAAAATGGGCGTCTTTTTTTCAGGGGTTGGACCCCTGGATAGGCGGTTTATTGAGACATCTGATAAAAATCCTTCCCGCTTCGAGCGCATACCGCGGCAGCCAATTTGTTATCGAAAAATATATTTCAGCAGCCAACTGGCCGCCCCCATTGAAACATTTTATCTGGTTTGGCTCCTTTGGTATCGATGAGATGAATCGTCTCATGGGTACGGCTCAAGGTACCCGTCCGTCCTTTTGCAGGGAAATCATGGATTTCTGGGAAACGAACCGGGATTTAAACTGGTTCAACCGGTTGCAGAAACTGTACATGAAATATTACCTGCCTGAGGACATCCTGGTGAAAGTGGACCGGGCCTCCATGGCCAATTCTCTGGAAGTGAGGAATCCCTATCTGGATTTTGAATATGTCCAACTTGTCAACTCCATGCCGAATCATCTGAAGCTGAAAGGACTGACCGCCAAATATCTTCTCAAAAAAGCATTTGAACATGAGCTGCCGCATTCTATTCTGCACCGGCCCAAACAGGGCTTTGCTATACCCATTGGAGTCTGGCTCAAAGGAGCGTTCCGTGATCTTTGCGAAGAATATCTGGATGAAAGAACACTCCGCTCGCAAGGGCTTTTCCAGGCGGGAGTTGTTAAACAATACCTGTCGGAACATTTTTCCGGAAAGAGGGATCACCGGAAAAGACTCTGGTCGCTCTTGATGTTTCAATTGTGGTCTTCAAACTGGAGATGACGATCCGGTATAATAAAACGTCCGGCCTTTCTGATTGTTATTGATTAAAAAATTGTTTTTTTTTGTCCTGTTTTTAATATAGTGAACGCGAATATCCATTTTATCATGAAAGTGATTCCATCCAGTTTAAAAAAAATTTTGCGGCGAATCCCCGACATCCGGATACTGGTCGTCGGAGATGTGATGGTGGATCATTTTATCTGGGGCAAGGTGGACCGCATTTCCCCTGAGGCTCCTGTGCCTGTCGTCCAGGTAGCGTCTGAATCAAAAATGCCTGGAGGGTCCGCCAACGTTGCACACAACCTGATTTCTCTGGGAGCAGAAGTCGGTCTTGTCGGAATAACCGGCCAGGATTCAAACAGTAAAGAACTGATCCATCTTCTGCGCCAGAAAAAAATATATACCCATGGAATCCTGTCCTTACCGGACAGGATCACAACTAAAAAAACAAGGATCATCGCTCATAGCCAGCAGGTAGTGAGAGTGGACTGGGAACAACCCCAGGATTTAGATGTTAAAACCGAAAACCTGGTTATAAAACATTTAAGGAAACTCATCCCTCTTCATGACGCGGTGGTCCTGGAAGATTATGGAAAAGGATTGATGACGCAGGCTGTTCTGGATGAGGCGGTTCGTTTATGCAGACAGAAAGGGATTTTTTGTTCCTTTGACCCGAAAATCGGACATGACCTGAATTTCAAGGGGGTGTCGCTTTGCACACCCAATCTGCAGGAAGCAAGCTATCTTGCGAAAACGCACGGCATTGGCGCCATGCCGGAAAACGGCGGGCAATTAAGGGAAGCTCTTGGTGTGGATCATCTTTTGGTCACGTTAGGCGAAAAAGGGATGGGCTTGTTCTCGAGGGATTTTTCTCCTTATCAGATCCAGGCTGCTGCCAGGGAAGTGTATGATGTTTCCGGGGCAGGTGACACGGTCATCAGTGTTTTTACCGCATCTGCTGTCGCAGGGGCCAAACCCTTTGAAGCGGCTTTTCTCTCCAACATAGCGGCGGGGATTGTGGTGGGAAAACTGGGCACCGCTGTAGTCACTATTCCTGAAATTGAAGCCTCCCTGTCCATCCCAAAATGAAACGGGGACCAAAAAAAGGGTTTTCCGTTATTTTTAAACCGGCCGTCCTGCTTTTCATTTTTATTTCATTATCTTTTTTTCTTTCAGCAGAAAAAGAAAAGTGCAGCAGCTGCGGGTTTTTAAATGAAAAAGAGGACCGTTACTGCCTGCAATGCGGAAAAGAAGTCCGGCCGCCTTCTAAGGAAGAGCTAAAAAATCAGGAGCTTGCTCTGAAGAGTAAAGTAGACGATTATGTTGAAAACGCGAGGAAATATTATCACCATCTGATCTATTACGGGGATGATTCAAAAACAGATATGGAACAGGCCCTGTATCATTCACGCCAGGCGATCACTTTTGGAGGAACGTGTCTCACAAAAATAGTCATGGCTGAGATGGAAGCCATCGCCGCGGAAATGGAAGAGCGGCTTTCCCGATTAAGAAGTGCGTTAAAAAGCTCATCAAAAAAGATCAGGCTGACCCAGATAGGAAAAAGCCTGTTCGTGGATGTTTCCATCAATAAAAAAATCAAGATTCCCTTTCTTCTGGATACCGGCTGCTCCCACATGCTCATTTCCCCGTCTTTGGCCCAGACCCTTCATTTGCCTTTGAGAAGGGAACGTTATCATGTGCACCTGGCCAACGGACAGACGGTATGGGCCAGGAAAACTTTTTTTGATTCAGTGGATGTGGGAGGGAATGTAGTAAATAATATTCCCGGATTTGTCCTGGAGACGGCTTTTGGCAACAATCCGGGACTATTGGGAATGGCTTTTTTCGAGCATTTTATTTTTAAGATCGATTTTGAAAAGAAGGAGCTCTTCCTGGAACCTAAGAAATGAGATTTTGAAGCCAAGCGTATTTACTGAGTTTTCAAGTCCAGATTATTTATTTTATCATAGACTGTTTTTCGTGATATTTTGGCAAATTCAGCGGCTTTCTCCGTATCCCCATGGAAGCGCTTGAGGATGGCTGAAAAATAAATCCTTTCCTTTTTTCTGATAAAATCTTTGTAGCTGTCTTCGATTTCTTCGTGTGCATAGTCCGGCTGAAAGGAGGAATCGGAATGAAATTCCAATTTTGTCCCTGAGGACAGGATGATGTTTTTTTCAACCAAATGTTCCAATTCCCGTACATTTCCCGGCAAATCCGTATTTTGAACAGCGGTTATAAAGGAAGAAGAGACCTTTAAAGTGTTCCGGTTATATTTAACGCAATATTTTTTCATAAAAAAATCAATGAGAAGAGGAATATCCTCTTTTCTTTCTTTGAGCGGAGGCACAAAAACGGGAAAGACTTTTAAACGATAGTAGAGGTCTTCTCTGAATCTGCCAGCATTCACCATGTTTTTTAAATCACGATTTGTTGCGGCAATGATTCTGCAGCGGGATTTGAGCGTGCGTGTTGAGCCGATTCTTTCAAACTCCTGCTCTTGAAGCACCCGTAGAATCTTCTTCTGTAATTTCAAAGGGAGTTCTCCGATTTCATCCAGAAAAAGAGTCCCATCAGCGGCGGCTTCAAATTTTCCCTTTTTTCTGCACAAAGCGTCAGTGAATGCGCCTTTCTCATGACCGAACAGCTCGCTTTCAATGAGGTTTTCCGGTATGGCGGCACAATTAACCACTACGAAAGGTTTCATCCTCCGCTCACTTTCAAAATGAATAGCTTTGGCTAATATTTCTTTCCCTGTGCCGGTTTCTCCCTGTATTAGAATAGTCGTATCGGTGTGAAGGATCGAACGGCACAGCGTTATGATTTTTTTCATTTCGGGGTTTTGGGTTATGAGATCGTCAAATGTCTGGCGCAACTTGAAACGGGATTGTAATTCTTTTAATTCTGAGTTTCTTAATCTCTCCCCCTCTATCCGGTTCAATTTGATGAGAAGTTCATCATAATTGATCGGTTTTAAAATATAATCCAGAGCGCCGAGTTTCATAGCATGAACGGCTGTTTCAATGGTTCCGTGGGCCGTGCACATCATGATCGGTATATACGGATGCTGAAGACGCACGCCCTTGATGATATCAATTCCTGATTCATTCCGTAGTTGCAAATCCACGAGGACCGAAGAAATTTCTTCCGGATCCAGTTTCATGAAAAAATCTTTTGCATTTTCCGCTGTTTCAACTTCCCACCCGTTTTGATTCAAAAAACTGACAGTGATTTTCAGAAAAGTCTCATCATCATCCACCAGGAGCAATTTACTCATGATTTTTCTCCGTTTTTCCTAAAGGAAAGATAAGAAGGAAAGTTGAACCTTTTCCTTCTTCACTCTCTGCCAGAATCCGTCCGTTATGTTTCTTGATGATATCATGACAGATACTCAATCCCAAGCCGGACCCTTTTTCCCCTTTGGTTGTGAAAAATAGGTCAAAGATTTTTTCCAAATTTTCCTTGGATATTCCCATCCCGGTATCCGAAATCCGGATTTCAATAATACTATTCACTACCTTTGTTTCAATGGTTAACTCACCACCGTCTTCCATGGCATCCATGGCATTCATGATCAGATTCAAGAAAACCTGTTTTAATTGATCCGCATTACCCCGCAAAAATGCCCTGGCCGGAGAAAAAGAGGTTTTTAACTGGATTTTTTTCTTGTCAAGTGACCCTTTTAGAAATCCCAACGTATCCTTGATCAGATCATGAATATCCGCAGCTTTATAGTTTTCATTTGCCGGTCTTGAAAACTGAAGCATCTGTTGAGACAGCTTCAGCATTCGCTGCGCCTCTTTATCCAGTGCTTCAATACATTCATTGGCCGGATGCTCTGCAGGGATATACTGCCTGAACCAAAGTTTCATGTTGATCAGATTTCCAAGAGGATTTTTTAATTCATGGGCGATTTGAGCGGCTATTTTTCCTACGTTAGCCAGTTTTTGGGATAAGAGGATTTCCTTCTGTGTTTCTTTTAATTTATTTTTTATCTTAAGATTATCTATCCAGGTCTCATAATAAAACCATCCTTCCCTGACAAGCGCTGCTGAAGCGATGCAGAAAACAGGTAAAAAACCGTTCCATGTGATGTTCAACCTGAAAAAAATATAATCTGTTATCCACATCAATAGGAGGATAGGAAAAACAGCCAGAAGATTCTTTCCGTGAGTAAATGAAAAAAGCACCGCTAATCCTGACCAGACTAAAATGACCATCCCAATCCAGCTTAAACCATAAGGCATGGGTCTTGGAAAACTGCCGTTAATAAAAGTCAGAAAAATATTATAAACTATGTTTATCCCTGCCTGCACTCCTGACGGAGTCAGATGAAAATCATGCTGAATAAGGGTCTGATTGCCTATAAACACGATTTTATTTTCCAGCAGATTCATATCATATCGGCCTTGGTAAACATCACAAAAAGAAATAGATTGAAGATCCTGAGTTCTGAAGTATTCTTTATATTCCAGCCTGAATTTCGAATCAAAATAGGCCGGCTTAAGAGGCGAATTTTTTGTTTTGAAAATAAGAGCATTTTTTGACCTGTCCTGTGCAATATCCGAGAGAGGCAAATCGTGATATCTCAGCGCCAGCAAGGACTCAGCGCAAAAAACAATTTTCCCGGTTTTGGGATCAATATAATAGGGAAGAGCTGACCGGATAATCCCGTCAGGATCATGAATCAGATTGATGATTCCTATGCCTGATGCCGCTTCATATGCCTCCTGTAACAGGGGGCTAATCGCCATATTTTCATCAATATAAGTAAACAGTACGGTCTTTTTATTTAACTTTTTAATTGCCTGCGCCAGCAGGATATCCTCTTCCTTATTCTCTGAATTTCCGCCAAAGGTCAAATCCATGGCAAGAAGACGGGGATTGGCTTGGGCAATTTTCTCTAATATTTCCGCAATCCATTTCCTGGGAAAAGGAAAGCGTGTGCCGAATTCATCAAGCGTTTTCTGGTCAATCATGATAAAAACAGCCTCTTTTCCAATGGAAGGCTTGAGGCCGCTCAAATAGGCGAAATTACGTGAGTAGTCGCTGAATTTAAGACTGAGACGATTAAAAAAAGGAAAAAGATCATTCAATGAATAAGAAAATACAACCAATAGAAGAGACAAGAGAAGGGGATTCAGGGCTATTTTTTTGTTCAATATCGGCATCCAGAGTTCAATTTTATGGTTGGATAGTGGGACTTAAAATGGTCCAATATTTATCCTTTTTTGTTTGAAGTCCGACCATGAATCTATCCTCAAGGTCAGAAGAGTGTTTCAAAGGTAGCAGCATCCCTCCCACCCCGGGAACACTTCCGGCAGTTGAAGCGATCAGTTGGACGCATTGGCCTGAATCGAGAATTCCATTGGAAAAATCCGAATGAGGTTTGATAGTAGGATCACAACAAAAAATGATGCCGTGATTCCCGTTTTCAAGAATGAATTTTTTTGAGGAGTTTACATACGTTATGAAGGGTTGAAAAATAACATAAATAGAGCGATCTCGTTGCCCTGCTTCCTGATTTGCCGAGGCGGATATAGAAGGGCATCGGATCAAGGCTGCTTTATCCTGGGGTAATACTGTGCTGAAAAAAGAGGACTCCGGTAATTGCTGGTTATCCTGAAAATAAAGAAGAGTATTGAGATGCAATTCTTTGAGATTTTTCAGGCATTGCAGATTTTTTGCATATCGTGAGGCTTTTTGAATACCCCAGGTAACCAGACTCGTTAAGATAAAAATGATACCGATGACCACCAGTATCTCAACCAGGGTGAATGCTTGGCTTTTTTGGTTCATTGTTACCCTCCCCTATTTTATCTGGTTTAATATAATAAAGCACGAATAAAAAACCAAAAGTGACTTTTTCCGGACCACTTAGGATTGTGTTATCCAGACGTATTATTGGTATATAACTCTTGTTCTGTAGACCTTCACATTTTCACGAGCGTCCATCACCATTCTCCAGAAACTCAATTTACCGTTTTGATCTTTCCATGAATAATCAATGGTTCTATTTCTTTGAACCGAATATACCCTGATTTGTGTCATCAACAGTAAAGTTTGTTCCGGACTGAACGAAGTAGAAGTATTGAGCATCTGAGGAAGTCCTTTATAAAGCATCAGTCCGCTTGGTTGAATTTTAATGGATTCATATTGAACGCGGATCGTTTCAGGAAGAACAACTGGTTTTGCATCCAGTATGCTCATATTGAAGCTGATTTCTCTCAAATATCCCCTGTCAACTTTTTCAGTATTGTTCGTAATCTTAAATTTAAAGTGGTCAGGCTGTCCCACCATGGCTATGTCCATCAGATCTTCCACTGAGATGGAATATTTGTCTCCAAAAAGTTCAGCCAGTTTCTCCTGATAGTCCCGGCTTGCCGCCGGTAAAGTGTCTCTTTCCACCCTCACTTTACCGTCACTGTCCTTATACATGCGCCAGTAGTGATTCTTCCACAGATACCGGACATCTCCTGAACTGGAGACGTCTTTAGATTTTGATTTGTTTCATCAGGGAAAGGATCTCTTCCGGACGCAGCGGAACCGTTGAAGGAACCATTTGGGGCAGGCCTTCATACAGCATCTTTCCGGACGGCTGGGTCGTTAGACCTGCGTATTGGACACGGATGCTTCCCGGAATCAAAGAGGGTATTCCAGGAATAGCCTCCGCAACAGGTAATTTTACATTAAAAGAAATTACCTTCAAAGCGCCTGGTTCTGTTTCTTCAGCTAAGGAGGTTACTGTGAACTCAAAAAATGACGGCGCTCCAAGCAATGTAATGCTTGGAAGCTGTACCACTGTAATGGAATAGGCAGAGCCGAACAACTCCTGCAGTTCTGCCTGTAACTGCCTGATTGACTCCGGTAACATTTGAGTGCTGTCTTGATTGACGCTGTCCTGTATTGCAGCCGTATTTATCGAAGATTCAGACGACACATCATCCGCAATTTTTTCGATCGTGACTCCCTGATCGGATTTTTTCTGGACCCCAATCAACTGTTGGTTCTCAGGTGCAAAAAGGAGGGAAATGGAGGAATGATTGTCGTCATTTAAATTGAATGTGATGCCCTGATTCTGATTCAAAGCATCGTCCGGTTTGGTTGAAATGGTCACGCAGGAAAAGGAATGATTGGTTTCCACGGATTTTTGGATGAGCCATAATAAATTTTTCTCCATGAATTCATCAGAGGGGTTGCCTCTTCTCAATTCTTTTGCAGCAGCTTTACTCTGTGATTCATCCATTCCGAGGGTTTCCTGAAGAAAAGTCAAAAGCGGCTTTTCTCCCTTGGACGTTTCCGGGAAAATATCACGAATGATTGCCCGGAGATGATCTGTTTCATTTTTCAGGACATTGATAATGGCCTGAATGGTTTCTTTTGAAATCCTTGATAAAGAAGAAGAATTTTCCTGCTGTTCCAGGACGGCGGTTAGAAATTCCATTTCTTCCTGTTTTATCTTTTCATTTTCCAAAGCTTTTTTCAGAATCATGGTCCGATTGTAATCCGCCGTTGAAGCTTGAATATTCTCTTTCTGCTTCAGTGCCTCTTTGAGTAACTTGTCCTTGTCCTCTTCCGGATTGACCAGATTGGCCTGGTCAGGAGCCATAGAAGTAATGGACGCGGCCTGTTCGGCATCCAAAATATAAGGATGCATCCCCAGGATCAGCATAACGCCGAGTAAAATAAAGTGATGGATCATTGTTTTCATGGTTTCTCCTTTTATATGATTAAATTCATCATTCATTTTTTTTGTTCAGCTATTGTTCTGTTCAATCTGCTTTTTAAGGATAGGTGGTCTCATTATATTTTAGCAGGAAAAGCAACTGATATACCAGTTGTTCAGGCTTATATGATATTCCTAACTTTTTGCAATCGCGGAAGTTAGAAAATATTCAAAAGGGGGATTTTTTGATCACAGGTTTAATATTTACAAAAAAATAAAATTGAAAGTTACTTTTCTGCCACTGAAGACAGGTCATGCTGATGTGAATAATTTAATCCGGTAAACCACCGGCTCTACCAGTGGTATTTAATCTGATCGTTCAAATCATACGGAATGGGGGAGAAGAGAACATGTGTAATTCAGAACGGTTATATTCTTGCTTTTTTAATAAACAAAGGATGAACAACCGGACTGAGCGGATTTAGCTGAGCTATCGTCCTGAATGTATTTGAATGTGGGAAGATGACTTACGAAAAATAACGAATAATACGAATGGAAGGAAGAATGATTCATGCCTTCAGCAGATAAAAAAGATCAGAAATCCGGGTATCTTTATCCGGATCAGAGTATCCCGCGTGAAGTCAATACTTTTTTGAACTGACCGGGGTCCGGGGCGTGTTCCATGGCTTCGATCACATTGATGTCACCTGCCTGAATGCGTTCTATCATCGCGTCTTCCAAAGTGATCAT
>JAFGBW010000200.1 GCA_016932965.1 Candidatus Auribacterota bacterium | reverse complement strand
ATGAACTACAATTTAAGGAACCATTATACGGCGAACAAAAATGGAGTCAGGCCGTTCGACCAAATCGTCTATAATAATTATGAACATCAGGGATGTGATAATCCGCATAAAGCATATGGTTATCTCCGCACTCATGAAATAACGCGTGCCGTTTACTCCTTCCTTGCATTGGAAAATGCCAGACTGGGGCAAAGAATAAAATGGATTTTCTCTCCCCCGGAGTTTTAGGCCATGCTCAACACTCAAAACTCATTACTTCCACGCCCCTATCTCCCCCTTTCATGAAACTTCCGCCGGGTTTACGGCCGGCGAGGCGAATTCATCCTGCTGTCTGGAAGATCATCAACATGCACGATGAAATCACCCTGCAATCTTTTTTATGGTTCGGAAATAGAACCCGACTCAAAATCAAGAAAGAGATGATAATTATTTATACATTTATTTTTTCTGGTTTAAGTTAAATTCATTCATTCAACACCTTACAAGAGATAGATGCTGTAAGAATTTAAATAAAAAATATTTTTCTTTGATTCACGAAAAAGAAAATAATAAATTTTTTGACAGTCTTTCTTAAATAATCAAATGAGAAGATTGATAGTCTCAGAAATCATAGATCATTTTTCAAATCAGAAGAAGCCCGGCATCACAGATGTTGTTTTAATGCTGATTGTACAAAATGTTATCATCCATTATCAAATAATCTGAATTAAATAATCAGAAAATCATGATCATAAGGAGGAAACAATGAAGCATCCAATCATCCTTAATCTCATTCTGATACTTGGGACCGTGCCGTTCTCTTTTGCTCTGAATGAACCAACCGGTTATTCAACGGCAGAAGGCCTGGAGGGTTTGCTGTCCCAGGAAATCCCGATGGTTTCTTCCACAAATTTTTTCATATAGCAAACAAGGGAGACCGGGAACTCTGTGCCTCCCTCTCAAACTCTTTCAGGCGTTTTTGGCAAAAGGGCGGAACTGTTCCTTTTATTATTGAAATCATTTTTCTGAAATGAAAATCATCACCGCGTTTTTTCCAATAAAAACGGTTGACAGTGTAACGATGTCAATTCATTTCGAAAAAAAATCTGTCCATCCTGTTAATCCTGTCTTATATTAGTGAGATAATGAATCAATTGATCCCAAAAAATCAAAAATATTAATTTCTCAACGAACAACTCAGGCTGAATCTGTGCGCCGGGCGGGCGCATTGAACAGCTCATATCAATGTTAAACGGACAACTGTTACAATGAGTAAAAATATTTTAATCATTGAAGACGAAATACATCAAAGAACGGTGTTGAGATTTGATATGAACAAGATAGGATTTTCAACTTTTGAAGCTGAAACCGGTGAAAAAGGGATTGAAATAGCCGCTCTGAAAAAAGTCGATGTGATTATTCTTGATATCATGCTGCCGGATATTGACGGTTTTGAGGTCTGCCGGAGGCTGAAATCTCACGAAAAAACGAAAGACATTCCTGTGATTGTGTTGACGGCTCTGTTCCAGCAGGAAAACATCAATAAGGCAAAGGAATGCGGAGTGGCTGAATATATCGTCAAGCCGTATAATTTTGAATACCTGCATCAAACCATCGTCAATCTGGTCGGAAGGCCCCTCTGAAGGGACGGAATCCGTCCGGCAGAATAGCGAAAAACTCCCTGCCGGTATAGGATGCTGATCGCTGCGTGCCAGGAACAGATCTTATTATTGCCGGCGCCGCAAATGAAAAATCACAAGTATCCCGGGAAAGGAAATGGTCATAAAAAAATGACGCAGATAAAAGCCGGCTTGTTTAAAAAAAAATTTCACAATCCAGGTTATATGAGGATGATTTGCTGGTTGACACCAATGCTGATCTCAAAAAAAACCTGAAAAGGACGGAGTCAACCTAACAACTCATTCGAAAAATCAAAAACACGGGCCTGGGTCTGCAACAAAAAAGATGGATTCAACCCGATACGGCTTTTTGACGCCATTGTGACGGATCAGGGGCGCTGCCATCCCCCTTTAAATGCCGTTCCAGCATCCTCTTGATATGATCGAAAATTCTTTGATAATTGTAAGTGTAACTGCTTATCCTTTCAATGTCATCAGGGGAAAAATACAACGGCTTGACTCCGTTGTTCATCAACAGATAATTGATGACAAACCAGGCAAAAGTATGGTGACCGTCATAAGTGGAGTTCTGATATCCTTTCACATGAGAAAAGACCTGATCAAATCCGGTCGCCCCGCGCAGCGATCCAATCGGCCCCTCAAAAGGCGCTCGAGGATCCTTAAAAATCTGCTGACTGACAATATAGGCGTAAAGACGTGAAGTTGCGGTAATAAAATAAGATGAATCAGTCCGCATTTTGGATCCGGCCGCAAATACGATGTCCAGGCGCTGGTCTATATTGGAATAACGCTGTTTTTCTCCTGACAACGTACTGACAAATGCCCTGTAATGACTTCCATCCTGCAGCCCTCCGTCTTCAAAAACAGCCTGTCTTGCATCATTGATGTCTCTCAGATTGGGAAAAATGTTGTTAACGGTATCTAATCTCTGTTCCCTTATTCTTCTACCCGTATATTCGGAATTTCTGTCATCCGCACGGAATATCTCGTACAACCGTATTAATTTATCCCAGGTTACATCCTTGTGAGCAAGCTCCAGGTTGTAATATTCAGCCGCACGAATAAAATCCTCAGAATCGTTTATCCTGCGTAACAGATCTATATCCAGCTGCATTGAATCGACAACACGGCCAAAATCCATGCTTTTTGGAGCAAGAACGGATTCGTCAGCAAAAACACCGGTAAGAACCATGATAATAAAAATCATCGACCGGTTTACTTTAGACATAAAAAGGGATAAAAATATTGCTGATTGATTCATATTTCTCATTTTTAATCCGGTCTCATCATCGGAAATGAAACACAATTCATCTTCTCATAATTACCACGCGGCCATAAAAAAACAACCCCCTAAAAAAGATTTAAAGAAAAATCCTGTTGTTCATGAAGGCTGCACCAGATGGAAACAGAAAACGTTAAACGGAAATTCTGACAGAAGATCCATCGGGAATAGAATCGGCAGGTCGCAGATTTTCAATTAATTTTCGAAATTCCTGGATCTGCCCCCAGACCACTTTTTCAATGGTGAGATACCTGCCGGCCTGTACGTTCATTTCCAGTGCCTCAGCCAATTGATCCTTATCCGTCAGGACCGTAAGCATTCGTTCAACGGATTTTTCAACATCAATGGTTGTGCCGTCTTCCTTCATGACAAGCAGAAAAGCGGACAATAATTCATCCTTGACCATGTCCATGGCAGACGCGGAAGGAAGAAAAACAGGGATCATGGGGCTTCCTGCGGCGTTTTTATGCGGGGATCCGGTATAGGCGATCTGCAGTCCCAGTCCTTTTTGTTTTGTTTCTTCCCGGAATAATTCCATGTAAGAAGCGACCAGACTGCCTTCCCACTGCGCCAGGGTGTTTTCTTTGTCTCCTTTGCTTTTTTCAGGAAAATCACTCCGGATAATGATTCTTCCCTGTGCTTTTGAATAAAGCCAGTTTTTGAAATCATGAATGTCCTTCCAGCGGCTTTTTTCCATTTCAGTCGTAATTTCAGCGGTGCTCAACACCCAGTATCTGGAATCGCCGGAAAGGGTCCTGAATCTTTCATCCCAGTCTTTATCAAAGGAATTGTCCCGCGGACCGGTATAAAGCAGTATTTTTAATCCTGTTGCCTTCAATTGATTCTGAATGCCCAAAAGCAAATCATTGATGTCTT
>JAFGBW010000199.1 GCA_016932965.1 Candidatus Auribacterota bacterium | reverse complement strand
TCAGGCAGGCAAGCTGTCCCTCTTCGCCGTCCTGGCTTCGAGTCTCAATTCCTCACCCCATCCGTGGTGAAATTATTTCTTTTAAAAATTTCCTCCAATTGTCACACTTTGCTAGTCCAAATCCTCTTGCGGTGGTTTACCGGATTGATTAAAGGAATCAAAAGATTTGTTCTATGAATCTCGTGCCCTCTGTGGTGAAATAAATGCGGATAACCAGTCATTCCAGCCGGCCTCGTACCGCGGCGGCCGTGCTCAATGTGACCCCTGAACACAACAAAATGATGACGCTGATTCAAATAGATTTCTTTACAGGCCGGCATTTTTTTTGTGTAATTTTAATTTATTGACTCTTCCTGAAACCGCTTGGAAAAAAATCGCTTAATAAAATGAAAAACCATGATGAACAGTCCATGAACACCCCCCCGGGTATCCCTGACCTTTCCGTGTCCAATCTCGGGAAAAGAAAAATCCCCTCACCCATTGTTTTGTCCAATAAAACGGACGATTACATCGCAGGTTATGTGTCCGATGACCAATTCGTCCTCTACCGTATCGCACCCATACTGCCCGGAACTCCGAACCCTTTTAAAAAGGAAGAGCTGCTGGAACCCGCCGGCCCCAGAGAACATCTCTTTTTCGATCCCAACAAGGTGCATGCCGGAATCGTCACCTGCGGAGGCCTATGCCCTGGATTGAATGATGTGATTCGTTCAGTTGTCATGACCCTATGGTATCATTACGGGGTCAGGCGCATTTCAGGAATCCGGTACGGATACAGAGGCCTCCTGCCCTGTCACGGACTTCCTTTCATGGAACTGAATCCCGAGACTGTTTCAGAGATACATCTCCATGGCGGCACCATACTGGGTTCTTCAAGAGGGGAAGGCGAACGTGTGGATGAAATGACGGATTTCATTGAAAAAATGCATCTGAATATTCTTTTCACCATCGGCGGTGACGGAACCTTACGGGGCGCCATGGCGCTCTGCCGGGAAATCGCAAAAAGGGATCTGAAAATCTCCGTCATCGGCATTCCCAAAACCATTGATAATGACCTGAATCTCATCCAAAAATCCTTTGGTTTTGAAACCGCCGTGTCTCAGGCGGTCCATGCTGTGGCAGCAGCACACGTGGAGGCGCATGACAGCGTGAACGGAATCGGAATTGTCAAAGTCATGGGCAGGGAGTCCGGTTTTATCGCAGCCCACACCACACTCGCCACTAATGAAGTCAATTTTGTCCTGATCCCGGAAGTCCCTTTTGACCTTGAGGGGGAAAACGGCCTCTTAATCCACTTACAGAAACGTCTTGAAAGACGAAAACATGCTGTCATTTTAGCGGCGGAAGGCGCCGGCCAGGACCTCACCGGGGATTCCGGAAAAAAGGACGCCTCGGGCAATAAAAAACTGACCGATATCGGATTGTTTCTGAAACAAAAAATCTCCGATTATTTCAGGAGCCTTCCCATGGAAATCAATCTGAAATACATCGATCCCAGTTACATGATCCGCAGTTCCGCCGCCACACCGAATGATTCGGTTTACTGCAACCGGCTGGGATCCAATGCGGTGCATGCAGCAATGGCAGGCAAAACAAATACCATCATCAGTCTGGTGAACAACCATTTTGTTCATGTGCCCATTGCACCGGTTGTCTCCAAAAGGAATAAAATCGACCCCGAAGGGCCCTTGTGGCGGGACGTAGTGCAGGCCACAGGCCAGCCGGCATTAATGAAAAATATGAGCGTAACATAATAAAAGTCAGTTGCCCCACCAGAAGTGGAGGCTTGAAATGGTTATCGGCTCAAAGGTTCTTTATATAAACCACTCAAAGTGGTATAAAATTGATACCATTTGTTATATTAAATATTGTTATTTCACCACGGACACGGAGGTTGTCATCATGCCTTTAAGGCATGATGAATCTCAGATGACAAATTTCAAATCTCAAATTACAGACTTTTCACCTGATTCCCCTGTGTCCTCCGTGGTGAAAATTAATTATTGATATACCCGTAACTGTCAAACCTGGCTAAACCAGCGCCAGAAGCGATGGTTTAGCGGATGAATTAAGAAGCAAATACTCATGCGCATACTCGTTATA
The DNA here is from genome assembly GCA_016932965.1 of Candidatus Auribacterota bacterium. Classification (GTDB taxonomy): domain Bacteria; phylum Auribacterota; class JAFGBW01; order JAFGBW01; family JAFGBW01; genus JAFGBW01. Next base: position 8,931 of record JAFGBW010000199.1, on the reverse strand, counting down.
GAAGATGAATTGAAGGTCGCGGGATTCATCAAACGCGGCCTGAAAGAGGAAGGATATGCCGTGGATATAGCTTCCGACGGGGAGGAAGGTCATTACTACGCCACAACAAACGATTATGACCTCATTATATTGGATCTCATGCTGCCTAAAATGGATGGACTCACACTCTGTCAGGAATTACGCAAGGATAACATTTCCATCCCCATCATCATTTTAACCGCCAAGGATACCGTCAAAGACAAGGTGACCGGTCTGGATACCGGAGCGGATGATTATCTCACCAAACCCTTTGCCTTTGAAGAATTGCAGGCCAGGATACGCGCCCTCCTGAGGAAGAAAAATCATCAGGCATCCACGATCCTTCAGGCGGCTGATCTGACGCTCAATACCGTGACACATAAAGCGGCCAGGTCCGGCCGGGAAATTCCCCTGACAACCAAGGAATATTCACTTCTCGAATACCTGATGAGAAACGCGGACAGCGTTGTCACGCGAACCATGATTTCCGAGCACGTCTGGGACATCAATTTCGACACCTTCACCAATGTCATCGATGTGTACATCAATTATCTCCGGAACAAAATCGATAAAGGGCATAAAAAGAAACTCATCCATACTCTGCGCGGCAGAGGATACATCCTGAAAAAAGACAGGACCGACACGCCGTGAATTTCCAGCTGCTGCATGATCTCCGGTCCTTCAAAGAATTACGGCTGCGGACGTTCGTCAAATCCATCAGGCTGAAATTCTTTCTCTGGTACACCCTGATTCTGACCATCACGTTTTGCCTCTTCAGCCTGGCCCTGTACCATAATTTCAGACACAATCTCAGAAAGGAACTGGATAACCGACTCCATTTAAAAGCCGAGGGAATCGAGCGTTCCATTGAAACTTACTGGGAAACGGAAAAATTGGAGGCCAGCAAATACGGATCTATAAAATACGTCTTCAATAAAATCAACAATGCCAATTTCGCCAAAATCGCCCTCAGATGGGTGAATGAAAAATCAAACAAGCTGGACCTCATGAATATCATAGTTCAGATATACAATTCCAACGGCGAAATCGTCGCACCCAAAGAAAAAGCCCTGGAACCCATCACCCTTCCCGACGACATCTTAAAGCATATCGTCCAGGGCAACAGCCACTACGATGATTATACAGCCACCATAAACGAAAAAGAGATTCCTTTCAGGGTTTTTTCGCTGCCGGTTTTTGAGAGCGACAAAGTGGCCTATGTGGTTCAGGTTGCCAGCCCTCTCTCTCCCATCAATACGGTCCTCAACCGCCTGAAGTTTCTTCTCTTTCTTCTTCTCCCTCTGACTGTCATCATCACCGGCGCTTTCGCAGGCGAATTTCTCGCCAGCATCACCCTAAAACCCCTGAATCAAATGATTGAAACAGTCCGCCAGATCACAGCCCAGAAAATGAAGCTCAGGATCACGCTGCCTGAAACCAAGGACGAAATCAAACAACTGGCAGAAACCTTCAATAACATGCTGGAAAAAGTGGACAATTCCCTCACCGCTGAAAAACAGTTCATCCAGGATCTTTCGCATGAATTGAAAACACCCCTCACCATCATCAAGGGAGAGCTGGAAACCACATTGAAAAAAGAGCGCTCCCCGGATGAGTATATCGCCACCTTGAACAGCAACCTGGAGGAAATCGATAAAATCAGTAAAATGGTGGAGAAACTCCTCATTCTCGCGCGTTTTGACAATGAATCCATGCAGCTTAAAATGGAACCCCTTGATCTCGTCCTCCTTTTGAAGGAGCTGACGGAGGATCTCCATATCATGGCGGATCAGAAGGACATCCGAATTGATTTCGATCCTCCCACGACACCTGCACGGCTTGTCGGAGATAAGGTGAAATTGCAGCAGGTTTTTCTTAATATCATTGATAATGCGGTCAAATATACGCCGAAAAAAGGATCCATCCGTCTCGAACTCATGACGAATACGGACCATATCTGCGTCAAAATCAGCGACACAGGTATCGGCATCTCCGAAGCGGACATTCCCTTCATTTTCAACCGCTTCTACAGGGCGGATAAATCCAGAAGCAGCATCGGATTCGGGCTGGGACTGTCCATCGCCAAATCCATCACCGAGGCCCACGGAGGGAAAATCACCGTCAACAGCACCCTCAATGCCGGCAGCATCTTCATTCTCACCTTCCCCATCCATACCACGAAGCCATAACCGCCGTCACCGTTATCATCTGAAGAAAAATTGAGAAAAATTTTGAGTTGTGAGTTTTGAGTTAAAAATCCTGAACGGTCAGAATTTGTCCCGCAGGACAAATTCTGAAGCCATTTTTCATGCAAAATGGCGGAAAGGGAAACGAAGGGGATAAGAAAAGAAGACGGGCAAAAGCATCAAAAATTAGAAACTGACTTCCACTCCGGCGTAGAGCGTCCGTCCTTTAAGAACCGGGATGGAATAGGTTCCGCCCATGCCCCAGTCCGGCAGCCAGAGTTCTTTGTCCAGCAGATTATCGCCGCGTAAAAGAAACGTCACGCCCCGCCACCCAAAAAATTTGTCCATATCAAGACGGCCGTTGAAATTTAACAAGTTATATGACCCCGGAGATGGATTTTCTGTGGTCTCAAACTTACTGTCCAGATTTCCCTGATAGATGTCGTGCAGACTCAAAATGACCTTCTTGTCAAATGATGCGTAACTGATTCCGATTCTGCCCCCGGTATTGGCAACAGGAGTCACATCCTCCACATCATTTTCATCTTCGCTTGTATTGTAAAGAAAAGATGCCTGAAAGAAAAATTCATCCGTGATATAATATTTTCCCTCCACCTCAAATCCTTTAGCCGTGATATCACTCATGTTTGCATACATGGGTGTGACGAGTATTCCTTGTGAACGATCGGTTCGAATGATCTCCTTGAGCTTGCTGTAAAAAAAGCTCGCCCCGCACTGGAATGCTTCCTGATTATAGTTTAGCGCTATGTCAAACGTGTCTACCTTTTCAGATCTGAGATCCTTGTTTCCCATCAGTAATCCGGGAGCATTCAAATTCACTTCATTGAGACCCGGGGCGCGGAACGCCTTACTGTAAAGGATTTTTATACTGACGGAAGGGCATGTATAAAATATGAAACCGGCCCGCGGGACAATGTCTGTTTTGATGTCTTCCACTTTATTCACCTGTACTCCGCCGATGAGTTTCATCTTTTCGGGATCCAGCCAGTAATCCATCTGGGTATAGACTCCCCAGATGCTTTGAGTTGAGTCGTCTGCATAATATGCCGGCATCGGAGGCACCTCACATCCCTTAACAAACTCCGTACCGCTGATATAGTTATACGTACCGCCCGCTATGATCTTCATCCTGTCCGTGGGATTGATATAATTCGTCCATTCCACGGTAAAGTAATAAGAATCTCTTTCAACATAGGGAAACTGGGCTGCGTCCAGCATTGAACCAGTGTAAGTTATATTTAAACCCATATTCCATTTATCACTGATTCTCTGTGAGTATCCCAGGTCAGCGAAAAGCTTCTCCCATTGAATCTTGCCGTAGAAATCGCTGAAAAAATCCGTCCAGGCCGGGTCAGGTACCCAGTTCATGCTTTCCCATTTTTCATAACTGGTCATGAGTTTTAATTTTTTATAATTCATTTCCGCATAAACCCCGGGTCCCTTGTCCGCTAAATCATAAAAAATGGTGCTGGTTGTTCCATCCAAATGCCTGAAATCCAGTGCAAGATCCCAGTCTGGTCTTCGGTGGTATTTTCCGGCCAGAAGCATGCTGAAATCGCCTTCCCTGACCGCTGCTTTTACCATGGCATCATATTCCTGCCCGGCTAAAGCTGTTACGGTAACTCCGTCTTTTTCCGGCTGTTCCGTGATGACATTGATGACGCCTGCGAAAGCACCGGAACCGTATAACACAGAACCCGGCCCTTTGATCACCTCGATTTTTTCAATAATATTAGTCGGAAAGGACTCCAGGACTTCGCTGATGATGCCTCCTTCAAGACCTTCTCTTACCGGACGTCCGTTGATCAAAAGCAGCATGTGGACACCGTTTTCCTTGAACTGGGCTCCGCGGATGGCGATAACACTACGGTCGGTAAAATACACCGTCGAACGGGCCAGTCCGGGAACGCGCTCCAGAATATCTTTGAGTGTGGTCCCTCCGAACCGGATCAATTCATCGCGGGTCACAACCGAGATGACCCCCGGCGCTTCCGTCTGCTTCTCTTCCGCTTTTGAAGCCGTGACCACGGGAAAATCAAAATACAACACATGATCTAACGATAATTCCAGCTGAGCCTGAGAGCAGAAATCAAAAGCTGAAATCAATATTCCGATAAACAAAGAACAAACAAATCTTCTTGTCATCGTGCCGAATCTATTCATTTTTTCAGGAACATTCTGTGATGTTTTACCTTTTTACAGGCTGATGCTCTGTTTTTACTCCGGTGAATTTCGAAATATCCACGCCGCTGTTTTTCAAAATTTCCAGAAGGGCCGCGACGTTTGACGCGGAAAAAGGACTGTCTCCGGAAACGGCGGGAAGCCCGTCCAGAACACTGACTTTTTCCGCCCTGGCCGCTTCGATCGTATCCGTGAAAATTTCCGACAGCATTTGATAGTTGTCCACAAGAAAGACATCCATGCCGAGAGAACCGGCCTTCTGGATCATGGAAATTTTTTGTTTCAAGACCTCTATTTCAGCCATCCCCTTTTGAATGACCTGAACCGCTTCCGCTTTTCCCTCCTGAACCAGCTGTTCCCTCTTTGCCTGTGCCTTCTGAATCTGGTCCGCTTCATATTCATTTTTCCTGGTTTCCAGCTCAGCCTTTCGGGTATCCAGAGAGGCTAAAATCCCCTGTAACTCGGCGTCCAATTGGGCTGAAATTTCCCTGGATTTAACATCTCCTTCCACCACAGCCTGTTCGATCTTATAATCCATCTCGGCGATCAGACTCTGAATGGCCTGGTCCAGCTGCTGAAGTCGCATGGAAAGATGCGCCTGGTTCTGGGCCAGAATCTTTTTGGCTTCCGCTTCGGACACTTCCATACGCGTATCCCGGCTGACCTGGTACATCCTGGGTCTCATGAGCTGCGCAATGTATCCTTTTCCGTCCGGCACTTCGTCGCTCACCTCCTGGACATTCAACGTCTTGACTTTAAGCCCCAGGTGCGATAGGGACACAACGGCATTTTTAAGCATTTCCTCCTTGAAACGCTCCTTGTCTTCCAGCACCTGTTCCGGCGTTAAATTCGCCACGGTTTCCCTGACGATCCCGTTCAAGATTTCATGGCAGTATTCGATCTCGTTTGCCCGTGTCCGCATGGCCAGATGTTTGGCCACGTTATAAACGTTCGGCTCGCTGTCATCGATGACCACCTGGGCGAATATCTTTCCGCCCAGAGGAATATTTCCCTGAGTCATGACCCGGTTCAAATCGACGTTGATTTCCATGGGTTCGAGGCTTTTCTTGAAATAACTTTCAAAAAAAGGAAGGACAAATTTGGTCCCGCCTGAAACAAAGGATATTTTTCTTCTGAAAATGAGCCAGGATTCTATGATCATCAGTTCATTATTTTCAACGACCTGGTAACGTTTTAAGACAAACCACAGCATCAGACAGACGAGCGTGATGACGATGATTCCGCCCATTGAAAAAACCGGGAGCAGATTGGTTACGGGATTGGCCATATTATTCATGACGCGCCTCCTTTCCCCTGGCATCGGAGCCTTTGAGAATCTGCTTCAGGCTGAGGCCAAAGGTGTCCTCCAGATTTTGAAGGTGCCTTTTAAAAGCGGAAGGCCCCATGTTCGCTGCAACGGCATAGGCGCTCTCCCCATCCCTGGTCCCCAAAATAGTGGCCTTGTCCACCCGGATATCCTTGAGGCACTCTTTGTACGATTCTGCCAGCACATGCAGTCTGGAAAGCAGAAATGGGATGAGCCCCTCCCTGCCGGACTGGCCGAATAGTTTCAGTTTTTCATTTAAAATCTGGTTGATCGCTTCTCCGATGATCCTGGTTTTCTCGGCATCACCCTGGGACACGATTTCCTCACAGCGTTTATGAAACTCAGCCGGCAATGACATTTCCATGGTCTGCGCAATACGCTCCACTTCAATGCTGGCTTTCCGGATCTTTCCCATTCCTTCGGCCTGGGACTTTTCAATTTTCTGCCTGGCCACCTTTTTGGCTTCCTCTGATTTTCCCTGTTTCTCGCGCCGGAGCAGTTCCAGCTGCTTCTCGCGTTCCAGTATCGTCTGATTCATGTTGGCGGTGGACACTTCAATCTGTCTTTTATTTTCCGCCTCCTTTTTCGCGGCCTCTGAGTCGCATTCCTTTTCCAGGACATCCATCTGGGCCGTCATTTTCTGGACCCCTTTTTTGGTCAGGGTTTTCAAGTATCCCTTGTCATCCCAGATATCCTTGATTTTAACATCGTAAAGCCTGAAACCCAGGACTTCCAGATCATCCTTGGAATTTTTCATGATCCGGTCGTTGAACTGCTTTTTATCGTTGATGAGCTCTTCCGGGGTCATGCCAACGATCGTCTCCCTGAAATTGGCCTCCAGAATTTCTGAAATCTGCTTGGAAACCTGCTCCTTGGATTTACTCAAAGATGTTTTAATGGCATTGCCGATCACCCGGTTCTCGTTCTCATAATTCGAGGAACCGATTCCATATATCGCCATGGCATTGATGGATACGGGCGTACCTCCCTTTGAAATCACGTTCTCCACCTTGATTTCCTCGACAATGGCGCTGATATCCAGCCAGGATGTTTTATTGATAAACGGTATGGAAATACCTGCCTGCCCGACACGGACAAGGGAATACCCCGACATCCCGGCAATGACGCCGATCTTCGAAGCGGTACCGATGATCAGCCAGTGTTTCATGATGCGGATGAAGATATTGATTCCCACCGCAATCGCAATTCCTATAAAAACTCCCCCCATGATGGTTTGTCCGTCCATGTTGTTCCTCCTCTTATTCTTTAATGATTGCTTCGATTAAAGCATTTCCGTTTTGATCAAACTGATACACCAGCACCGTCTCACCGGCGGCAAAAACCGATTTGCCGTTGTTCGGCAGCGCATAAACCTGAACAAGCTGGTCATGAAGACAAATCTTGATCTCCCCGATCTGATCCGGCCCGACCTTGGTGATCACTTCGGCATGGGACCCGACGAGATCCTCATTCTTCACTCTGGAATCCTTTACTTTTCCTCCGCACGGATTGACCAGTTTAAAAAGAAGCGAAGTGACCCAGACGCTCACCAGCCCCACAGCAACCGAGGCGATCAATCCCTCCAGAAAAGGCACCTTGCAAAGATTGCACAACAGTCCCATGGTGCCGAAACCGGCGCAAAAATACGTGAGCTTTCTGGTCAGGCGTAAAAAAGCCAGAAGACTTAAAAAAAGAACTGAAACGTCTTTCTTCTGAACGACCTGGGAAGCGTAATTCCTCAAATCATCGGAATGCAGTTCACTTCCGCCATGATGATCATGGGAAACATCAGCATGGCCGTCATGCGCTCCCCCGTCTTCAGAAGAATGGTCGGTTTCATCCTCAAAGGAAAATAAAAACTGAAGCAGAAGAAACGCGATCCCGAATCCGAAACAAAGGCTGTAAATCCAGTTGATTCTTTCCATACAAGCCTCCTTCTTTAGAATGAAAAATTGAGAATTAATATGTTTTTAAATGAAAAGAGTGATTAATGAATCACCATACCATTTATCGGATATAGTAAACGTTTATGCTTTTGTTCTTTTAATCCTTAATTCTAGATTCTTCATTCTCAATTTAAAATCATCCGATTCTATCTGTTCCATTCATGTAAGGAATAAGAACATCCGGGACAGTGATGGACCCGTCCTGGTTCTGATAATTTTCAAGGATTCCCACTACAACCCTGGGCAGGGCCAGTCCTGAACCATTGAGCGTGTGCAGGAATTCGGGTTTTCCTCCTTTTTTCGGACGGAACCGGATTTTGGCCCGCCGGGCCTGGAAATCCACAAAATTGGAGACGGAAGAAACCTCCAGCCATCTTTCCATGCCGGGCACCCAGACTTCCAGATCATACGTTTTGGCAGACGCAAAGCTCAAGTCCCCCGAAGACAAAACCACTACCCGATAGGGCAGTTTTAAAGATTGAAGCAGATCTTCGGCGTAACCGGTCAACGTCTCAAGAAAATCATAAGATTCCTCAGGTTTCACCCATGCCACCATTTCCACCTTGTCGAACTGGTGAATCCGGACCATGCCCCGGGTTTCCTTTCCGTAAGAGCCGGCCTCTCTTCTAAAACACGGAGTATACGCCACATACTTTTTCGGGAGCTCGTCCCCCTCTAAAATCTCATCGTTATAAATGTTCGTCACCGGCACTTCGGCTGTCGGGATCAGAAACAGATCATCTTCCGTCAGGCGGTACATGTCGGCTTCCATTTTCGGCAATTGCCCGGTTCCGGTCATGGATTTACGATTCACCAGAAAAGGCGGAAAAACTTCCGTAAACCCGTTTTTACTGACATGCGTATCAATGAAATAATTAATGAGCGCCCTTTCCAGCCTGGCGCCGTGTTTTTTAAACAGTAAAAAACCGGAGCCGGTCAGCTTGGCACCTCTTTTAAAATCAATGATGTCATGCTGTTCAGCCAGATCCCAGTGCGTTTTGGCAGGAAAAGAAAAAACGGGTTTTTCACCCCAGCTGCGTATCTCCTTGTTATCAGCCTCACCGCCTTCCGGAACGGATTCATGCGGCAGATTGGGAATCATGAGCGCCATGTGATGGATCTCTTCTTCCAGCGTGCCTAATTCAGCATCCATTGTTTTGATCTTCTGGGAAACCTCCTTCATTTCCGCTATCTTATCGTCAGCGGGAATCCCTTTTTGCTTTAATGAACCGATTTCTTTATTGACCTTGTT
>JAFGBW010000198.1 GCA_016932965.1 Candidatus Auribacterota bacterium | reverse complement strand
TGTAAATCCACCCAGGAAGCGATTTCCGGAATTTCCGTGACCAAAATGCCCCTGGACAGGGTGATGGTATAGAGCTGCCGGTCCATGTGTTCAATCCGTTTTTGAACTTCAGATTTGAATGCCGGAGACATGAGGGATTGGGAGGACTTGAGATATTTCTGAAGGGTATCAGGCCTCGGCCTCTCCAAGCCATGGGCATACAGGCATAAAAAACAAATCCAGGGAATCGTTTTCAGCATTGCAGGGCCAGTTTTTCCAACAATGCCGGATCACCGCCTTCCTTCCATGTCTGGATCGTCCGGGCCAGACAACCGCCCGTGCATTGTTTTCTCAGGCGGTACTTGCATAAGAGACATTCCTTCATGCTTCCCACCTGCTTCAAGGGGGCGGTTTTTTGATCGAAATAATCGCTTAATTCCCGGACATGGTTGAAATTTTTCAGGGAAACATTGAAAATTTCACTCAAAGGAAAGCATGGCCATGCTTTCAAATCCGCATCGACGTCAATCACGCTGCCGCAGACTGAGAGAAATCCTGAACGGGTGGTCAGGACCAGACTGCCCAAATCAGCTTCATCAAAAATACACAAAGGGAAACCGCAGTCCAATGCCCCCAGAATATCCTTTTTTTCCAGTTCCCTGAGCTGATGCACAAGCCGTTTAGCGGCCTGTGGCAGCCGGGATGTCGGGATGAATTGATTTTTGGTTCGGATGATGGGACTCGCCAGTCCCAGACGGATTTCCTTTTGGAGAGAATAACGCCCGATCAAATCGACGGTAAAATCCAGGCTGAAATCATCCCGGTAAATATTAAAACCCAACTGGGCCTTTTCCCCGGCTATTTTTAAATGAGCAGTCTGAAGCTGGTTCTCTGTTTCTTTCTGGAGATAGGGTTCATTGACATTGAAGAGAAAATTTAACTGGGGAAGGGGTTCATCCGAAACAAAACGGGCGAAACTTTCAGGCCAGAGGCCATTGGTGAACATCACGACTTTAAATCCCCTTCCGGCAGCCAGACGTATGATTTCCGGCAGTTCCGGATGGAGGCTGGGCTCTCCACCAAGGATTTTGAATTCCGTTACCTGGCTTCTGGACAAAAAGTCCAGATACCACACGAGATTTTCCATTGAAATAAATTTATTTTCCAGATGCCTTGCATCCGGGTCCGTTGTACGGACCTTTTCCTTGGCAAAACAGTACGGACATCCCCGGTTACACTGATTAGTGATAATTAAATTCACGTAAATAGGAAAAACTAGCGGGCCAGGGAAGGCAACGCTGAAATTTTAATGATAATACAGGCTTCCGTCTGAACGGCTGCTGTAGGAACTGCATCCGGACCCGGAAATTTTTACAATGGATTTGTGTTTTTCAATTTTGGGTTTGGTGTACTCTTTTTTTTCTGCTTTTTTTTCCGTCTTTTTCATCACGTCCTCCTTTTATTTAGTTATTCGCTATTAAACCCTCTTTTAGTAAAAACTCAATCTGCTCCCTGATATCTGCTTTTGCCTGGGATTCCAGGCAATCAAATTCATCCTGAATGCTGCGGAGGATTTCCTGTTCTGATTTTTTTTTCATGAGAGCCCGCCACAGACTTGAAGCAGTTTCATTCAGGGTGTAGTAGCAACTGGTTTGAAGATCCAGAAGGATCAATCCGGAATCCAGATCTTTCCATGTCACATGACTTGGGATTTTAAAACTCATAAATAATCATAAGGTATAAGTTTAAATTATATCATATTATACTAGCTCACTAAATACATTGTCAACCCCAAATATTTTTCTGGAATTCTTCAGGAAGCTGGGTATCTTGATTTTATTCAATATAGTTAGGATAAGTTATAACGGATATTTTTCAAAAAAATTTAAAAACGTTCAAAAATCAAATAAAAATAACGGGATTATTGGGATTTCTTACATGATTAAACCTGCCCGCCTTAAATCTCGTTTAATCCGTATTCATTCAATATTCTTTGGATTTCTTCTATTTTCGCATCTTCCCTTAGATTATTCAGCAGTTCTAACAGATCTTGATAATACTTTTTTGCCTGTTCATATTTTTTCTGTGACAGATAAAAAGCCCCGATATTTTCCAGTAGCCTGATTTTATCGTGGTTTAAATTTTCCGCCTCTTTCAGGGCGGACTGATATGTCTTTTCAGCTAGGTCTATCTTATGACTTTTTTCATACAATTCTCCCAGCATCCGCAGAATGTCCGAGGTCTGGTAATGGGGATAATATTTTTCCTCATCAGGAGGGGCTATTCTTTTATCCCACTTTTTATGAAAGAGCCGCAATTGATTGCACCCTGAAGCCTCCCATTCCCAGGGATACTTCTTGCGAAATTCAAGCGCGGATTTCATAAGCTTTTCAGCTTCATCGAACCTGTTTTTACGGACATAGATTTGTGAAAGGAGAATCTGGTATTTTGCAATCAGAACACCCGGCGTCTCTCCCCGGAGACGATACTTTTTATTATATTTATCATGACGCAGTTTAAATTTAATGAAATCCAGCTCTGAGAAACCGTCCTCTTTTGCCGGGGTGCAGTAGCGATCCAGTTCTTTTTTATAAAAATCCAGCAATTCCAGTATCAGGTTTTCAGCTTTATCATCTTTCTGGTGGAGTTCATATACTTCCGCGAGCTGACGCGTGTAATAACTAACACCGCCGTATTTTTCCCCAAAAGAACGCCTGGACTTGTCCACAATATCCGCCAGATTCGCCATGGCCTGTTCATAATCTCCCTGATTGTGAAGTTCTATTGTTGATTTAAAAAGGCCGTTGATTTCATTCCATTTTTTGAACTTTAAATGCCGGTTCAGGAAATAAAAGGCTAAGACGCCTGCCGCTATTAATACAAGGATTCCAAGCCGGGTTTTCATGTTTCCGTCTCCAGTTTACGATTAATCCCTTCCATACAAGTGACTATCATATAAGTTCCAGATGATTTTGTTTACGAAAAAATTGCAATAATCAGACATGATTTGATATATTAGAAAAATCTGATTCCAAGAGATTGCATATATTATGACGGCAAAAAAAACTTTACTGAAAATCCTCCTTTCCGTGACTGCTGCAGTTTTATTCATGTCCGCAGCATCGTTGAATCCTTTTGCCGGTGTCCCTTCTCAAAATGAGGGGGCTAAAAAAAATGAAGTCATCTGTCCTTATTGCCAGTACAAAAATTCACCGGACGATGAATACTGTCTTGACTGCTCAAAATCCATCAGGAATGACACCCCTGCCCGCCTGCTCGCGATGGAAAAAATCAAGGAATCCCGCAGGGGCTTCATCACTGACGAAAAACGGCTCGCTATCTATCAGGAAGCCATCGAAATAGATCCGTCTTTTACCGAACCTTATTTTCTTCGCATGCAATTACTGCGGTCCATGAAGGACAAAAACCCGGAAGGCATGATGGCAGACATCCAGAAATGCATTGAACTCGATCCTGAGAATGACAAGTATTATTTCGAACG
>JAFGBW010000197.1 GCA_016932965.1 Candidatus Auribacterota bacterium | reverse complement strand
CTTCAATCCCTTGATGATCTTCCCCTTTTTATCCTTGGGAAAACTCAAGGCTCCTAATGTCACACCCTGATATAATTTAACATGATTTCCGATAATGGTTGTCTCTCCAATCACAACCCCAGTTCCGTGATCAATAAAAAAGGATTCACCAATGGTCGCACCTGGATGAATATCGATGCCGGATTTAGCGTGTGCATATTCCGTCATCATTCTGGGAACCAGTGGGATTTTCAAAAAATACAGTTCATGGGCTATCCGGTAAATCATGATCACCTCAATGCAGGGATAGCTGATGATGACTTCCTGAATAGATTTGGCAGCCGGATCCCCGTCATAAGCTGCCTGAATATCTTTTATTAACGACCGCCGGATACGGGGAAAAGTATCCAATACTTTCCTTGCCATGGTCTCGCATTTATTCTGGTTAATATTTTTATGCTCTATAGCCAGAAAAGCTTTGTGGATTTCCTCGGATAAGGCATAAAGGATCTCATTCAATATTTCTCCGATGTAATAACCTACATTGGATGAATTGATTCCTGCTTCACCGAAATATCCCGGAAATAACACTTGCTTTGTCTGATGAAGAATTTTAATGACCTTTTCCCAGGATGGAGTCCTGGAAGGGTCCGTCTCCACAGATTCATGCCCGTAAGACAAACATATTTCATTGACCAGACTGGAGAACCATTTTTTTCTTTTATCTGATAGTTTCATCCGGCTTTGCTCATTCTTCGCATAATAGAATACACAAAGCCTGTATTAACTGTCACTAATGAAATCGTGATAAATATTTATCCAGTCGTCTTGACATTTTTAAAAATGAACGTAATTATATATTAAAATTGATACTAATTATGCTACTTGAATAATGTCTTAGATATGATAAAAAAATAATATCTTTATTATTAACGCTGTTTGCAGTTCACCAAATTGCCGCATAAAGCTGATGACTATGCATTTTTTCTTAAGACAATGTATCCTTTTATCCGCTGACGAACTCAAACAGTTATTTTTTCGAAAACGGATCCTATTCACCCTGTTTATCTACATAGGCACGCTTCTTTTCACATTCTGGGTCCTCTCTAAAAGCTATGCTTTTCTTCAAACCTCCATGGTTGATCTCCAGATCCCTCCTGATCAAAAAGCCGTGATGAAACAGGCCTTTGACAGATTCTCGTTTCCGGACAAAATGAAAGAACAATTCCCCATCTTAAATTACCCTTTTGCACTTCTGGTCTATTTCATTGTTTCCCTCTTCACCATCCCTTTTTTAACCGGCATGATTTCCTGCAACATGATCAGCGAGGATTTGTCGCGGGGAACTCAGCGTTTCCTTCTTTTCCGTGTTTCCAGGTCTGCATACTATTGGTCCAAGACCTTCTCCCACTTCCTTTTTTATCTTCTTATTCAGTGCTTCATTCTCAGTCTGATGATTGCTTTTTTTCTGTATGATTCAAAACAAGCCTTCTCTTTTTCCATCCTTTATCAGGGAATGGACCTGACTCTCAGGCTCATTCCGCTGATCATCTGTTTTCTGGGTTATTCCCAGATCATTTCCAGCCAGTTTTCCAGTACAGCCAAAAGCTGGCTTGTCAATCAGGCGGGATTGGTCCTGATGCTCCTCATTCTCATGATCCAGCCTTTGTTCAGTTTTTTTCATGCTTCTCTTTGGAGCGGCCTTTTTTATTCTGATTGTTATAACATCCTCATCAGTCTTGGCGGATTTTCCCTGTGGGGTATATTTTTCTTAAGTTCAGGATACCTTTTATTTCATTATAAAAAATTATGAAAACGACCGAACCGATTTTAGAGATCAAACAGCTCTCTTTTTCCTATGGAACAATAAAGGCCCTGGATGAATTCAACATGAGGGTTCCCAAAGGATCAATCTGCGCCTTTGTCGGCAGAAACGGTGCAGGGAAAACCACCACCTTTTCAGTGATAGCAGGTTTTCTCCGTTTCCATGCCGGTTCCATATCCCTATGCGGACAGAACCTCCATGAATTCAGAAAATCCGGAAAAATGATTGGTTTGCTGCCCCAGGAAGTCTCTTTTTTTGATGACCGTACCATCTTCTCTCAATTGGTATTTCTGGCCCGGCTGTCCGGTTTGTCTAAAAATGAGGCCGAAAATGAAACCAGACGCGTCCTTTCCCGGGTTTCCCTGCTGGATCAAGCCGGGAATAATCCCCATGAACTCTCCAGAGGCATGAAAATGCGGTTGGGAATCGCCCAGGCCATTTTGGCCTGCCCTCCGCTCATTCTGCTGGATGAACCCACTGCCGGACTGGACCCGGTTATCCGTTCCCAATTTTATGAACTGATCAAAGAGCTGAAAAATGACACCACCTTTGTCATCAGTTCCCACAATCTTTCAGAACTGGAAACGCTGTGTGATATGGTTTGTTTCATTGAAAAAGGAAAATCCATCAGCATGGACACCATGGATCATCTGCTGCAGGCGGAAAACACCGTTCATTTTAAAATTGGAAACGATTCCATCCAGCTTGAAAATTTAAAAACGACATTTACTGATCTGGACTTTTACTTTGAACGTGATGGGAACGTGTTATCTGTCACCAGTAAAAACAGCTGCACCCTCACCAGTGATATTAATAAGACCATTCTGCCCTGGCTGCTTCAAAATCATATCCCCATTCTGGAAGTGACCCCCAAAGTATCCCTGCATCAAAAATATTTAAAACAACTGACTCAGAATCAGAAATAAATTCAGTCTCTGCGGGATCATCCCTTTTTATCCAGATACACCTGTATCAACATAGGGGTTTTCCGGTGTATTTTCTCTTCCCATTCATTCTTAAATAACAGAAAATTTTGGACAGTATTGGCAAATGAGCAATTATGTGGTAGTACTATGTCATGAGAACAATTGTCTCAAATCTCATCTGGACACTCTTTTTGTCTCTCATGATCCATGCTGAGCCAAGTGAATTTTCGACCGGAAAAAATTCGCTTGCCCCCATTTCATTTGTAAAGAAACCATCTGCCGGATTTATGGCAGATCATTCACCTGCTTCAATTCAAAAAGTCATACCGGGTTATCGCCAGTTTAAAGCAAAAATACTTAAAAAATATTCCAAAGCCTCATATTCGGAGAAACTTCGCCAGGCTTTTGAAGACCTGGACAAAGCAGATGTGTATGTTGTTGATGCGGTCACATTAAAATCTTCAGGATTTAATCAATTGTATGGGTTTAATCAAAAATCCAGTCCTTCCGATATGCTGCTTCCTGATCATTGTATTGGAATGGCCAGGGAATTATATCATTTCCAATCCCTTGATTTCATCAGAGCATGCTTTTTATTCACGGCGATGAAACCTTATGGAAAGGAAAATGAAATATCTGAAATCATCCGGGAGATCTATCCTGAAATTTTTTTGGAAACAGAAGACCTTTCCCTGGAAAAATATTTTTCACGAAAAGCAACTCGTCTGGCTTTTTATGCTGAAACCGCTGCTTCAAGATTTATTTCCTCTGTAGCTGTCTTCACATCTGACTCTCAGCCAGCCAGTCTTTCTTTCAAAGACTGGCTGCTTGCAGGACTTGGCAGAGATGAAAAACAATATCAGCCCAGAAGCATGCATGAAGTCCGTTCCACACTGAAAAAAGCCTTTTCCACTTCAAAAGGTCTCACCCCCCCTGCTGTCATGCAGGCTGTGTTAAACGTTTTCCTTGATCCTGAAAATCAGGATCAAATTACGGAACAGCATATAGAACAATTGATTTTACTGACTTCTGATATTGAACTGCCGATAAGTGTTCTTGATTATATCAGCCGGTATTTAAACAATCATGAAAATCTCAGTGTGGATTTGATCCGCCCCTCTGAAATACGCATCATAAAAATGTTTCTTCAAATTCTTTGTTCACAGGTTCAATATGGCTCCAGTTTGGAATATATCCGGATCCGTTCCATGATTTCCCGCTGGGCTTATCATCCAAATGGATTGAAAGACATCAAAAATATTGCGGAATCTCTTGGAGAAAAAATGGAAACGATACTTGGTGAAAGGCTCAGCCGGTATCATGGTTTATCCGATACCCGATCGCTTCAAAGCAAAATCAGTCACGACTGGAAAGATGAGGACATTGAAAGATTTTATCAGAAATATGAATTCAAGGATCATGTTTCTTTTGAATCATATAGAACAGGTTTTAGAACCGTATACGAACAAATCGTCAAAACATTACTGGATCAGGAAACAGATATTGTAAGAAAAAGTGTATGGATGTTGGAAGGAGGAAAAGTCCTTGATGTCTCAAAAATCCGTCATATTCGCTTACGTTTTGTAGGGGAAGGCGGAGCAAAAATCACTTTAGTCGCTGAAATTATTGCCCATGATGGTGATGTTTCCCATATCATTTTCAAAGGCTTTAAACCAGTTGAAGTCCAGTTTAAAAGAAGCAAACTTGTCTCAGTTAAAGGGGGATTCGTTCAGGAAATGTACCGGCATCAATATATGTCCGGTCATCCTAATACCAGTATTTTTGGTATCGAAGTCTTATATGATCTTCCTGTATGGAGTGAGGAGTATTTTCCCGATGTTAGAGTTGATGATTACCTGAGGGGAATTCCAACTAAAACAATTGCCAGACTGGACGAATTTTTAAAACCTGTCCGTCAAACACCTGAAGAACTGGAAATCAGAAAAGACAGATGGCATAAGGCCGCATGCGCTGTTTTCACCCGCCTGTTTACCATGGCTTTTATGCAGGGAGAATGGCTTGATGACCCAAAACCTTCCAATTTTATGATGTTTGAATCCATGGATGGACATACCAAGCGTATGGGATGCAGCTTATTTGATGTTGGTGAAATTGATCCCATAGCTATTCTGGATAGAATGGATCAGGATTTTGAAAAGGTATTACTGGATCTGGTCGGTCCTACAGGTCAGGATTATAAAGGAATTGAAGAACTGTATCCTGAATTGAAAGGTGTTGGATACACGGAAGCGGCTATTGCGCTGGATACTGTTTTTCGCGGGAATAAATACTTATTATCCAAATTTTTCAAGACCAATCAGAATTTTTCTTCAAAATTTTTGAATCATCTCCCTGAAAGACTGATCGCTATCCATGATTTATCCGAACTCAAATCCATAGAAAGAATTTTAGCTGCCTTTCCGCCTGAGTTGAATTCTTCAAGAAAATATTCATCTGTTATGGAATTGATCAGATCACATAAACAAACTTTATTGATGCGGCAGCTCAGTCATACAATGAGAGATCAATTATCTGAACATCCTGAATCCGGCGCAGCTTGATATAATCAACTTAAACAAACCCTATTTCTTCTATGAAGAAAGTAATCTGTCTCCTTATGATCATCCATTTTTGATGGCCTGAGCAACTAAAATCACATCTTTCATTTCTGCCACGTCATGAACCCGGATATACTCCACATCATTTTGGGCCAAATAAGCTACTACAGCAGCAGTTCCATAAAGCCGGTCCTGCGGGGATTTATTTAAAATATTGCCTATAAATGACTTGCGTGATGCGCCTATCAGCAATGGAAAGCCTAGCGTTTTAAATTCTTTGATCCTTTTTATGATTGTCAGATTATGATTCAAGCCTTTTCCGAATCCGATTCCCGGATCTAAAATGATCTTGTCTTCATTGATACCGTTCTTAACGGCAAAATCAATTCTTTCTTTGAAAAAATCACCAATCTCTCCTATCACTTCGTTATAATGGGGATTAATCTGCATGGTATCCGGCGTTCCCTGCATGTGCATCAAGACCACTTTGCATCCTGTTTCTTTGATCACATGCACGAGAGCCGGGTCTCTTCTTAAGGCATAAATATCATTGATGATGTGCGCACCTGATTCCAGGGCCATTTTGGCCACTGAACTTCTGGAAGTGTCGATAGAAATCTGAATCCCTGATCTGTTTGTAAACGCATGCAGAAAACTCTTGATGCGTTCTAATTCCTTTTCTTCCTCGACCGGTTTGGCTCCAGGCCGGGAGGATTCAGCTCCGATGTCAAGAATATCTGCCCCGTCCTGAATCAATTTCTCGGCCTGTTTCAAACACGAATCAGGATTCAAATATCGGCCTCCGTCAAAAAAGGAATCTTCAGTGATATTGATGATTCCCATCAATTGAGGAACACGTTGACAATCAGAATGATCTGCTTGAAAGGTTGCCTCCCCTGTGTTTTTAATATTCGATCTCAATAAGAGCTCCTTGGTTTTTAACAAAATCATTTCTTCCTGCCACGCCCGGGATCAGAACCAAATCTTTTTTATAATAAATGAGCGGCAGGCTCTTTATCAGACAAAAAGGGACCTTTTTTTCTGAAAACAGATTTTTAAGACTTTTTTTATCCAAAAAAAGGGTATTGAGATTTTCTCCGGATCTGAGATATCTGCAGGAAAACCCCTTTTTTAATAATGAAGAATCATGAGCGTAAGACAAATGGAGTTTTTCTCCTTTCAATAAAGCCCGGTAAAAATCATGATGGGCTTCTTTATACGGAAGAGATGTAGCATCCCGGGTGCGAGTAAAACGAACGGCACAGGATCTCTTGAACAAGGATGTATTCATTTTTGAAATGACCATGAAATGTCTGTCCTTCCATGCCCGGATTTGACCAGGAAGGACGATCTGTTTTTGCGCTTTTTGATGGCATAATGTATATAAATTATGAATTTTTTCATGATCAGAGATTCCTGCATCAGGGAACAATTCAAACCAGGGTTTTCTTAATAATTCAGTGAACAGAACCGGTTTCATATGATCCATTTTCTTGAGATCAATGAACAGGGTGCCTGAATTAACAAAAAAACATTCTTTCCATTTATCAGGAACAAGGGAAAGCATGGTTTTTAATGAATCACGCGATATGTTCCTCAAACGAAGAAGAGAAGAGGGAAATTGGTCTTTAAAAATCGATTTAATAAGGGGGATCAATTCATGACGTATCCGGTTTCTTGAGAAATACATATGCAAATTGGATGAGTCTTCACGCCAGATAAGATGTCTTGCTTGCGCCCAATGAATGAGTTCGGATTTTTGCTTTTCTAAAAAGGGCCTGCACCAGACTAAAGCCCCTTCTTTCCTCATGGGTTCCATGCCATTCAAACCATACGGACCAGTTCCTCTGAACAGACGGAAAAGAATCGTTTCTATCTGATCATCCAAGGTATGCGCCAGAAAAACATAGCTGCATTTTTTCTTGAATGCTATTTCTTTGAATAATTCCCTGCGGCAGTTTCTTCCTGCATTTTCCAGTGATATCCCATCCTGTTCTGAACGTGCTTTTATATCTACCTGAATGCTTTTAAACGGGATACCCCATTTTTTACATATTTTCCCGCAATGAATCTCGTCTGCGTCACTTTCTTTTCCTCTTAAACCATGATTGATATGGATCGCATAAAGATTGAAATTAAATTTTTTCTTTTCCTCATTTAAGCAATATAAAAGCACCGTTGAATCCACTCCTCCGGAATATCCGACAAGAACGTTCTCATTCTTTATCGGAATTGTTGAAAGAAAAGAATCAAGTAATGAATCATGATTCATCGAAACAGAAGCCATATATTACTCATCAATTAATAATGAAGATGGAGATCAGCTTATTTTTATTAGTTTGGACAAGTATGAATCAAGTTAGTTATATATTAGTGCATGCTGAATTAAAATACTTTTCTCGTCATTTTCTCCTATATTAAAAAGGGATAAAGCTGCTGGTGTGAAAAAATTCATCAAAATCATTTGCATTTCCCTATTTTTTCTTATTCCATCTGGTTGTGGAAAGCATGCCTCTTCTGAAAAGAAAACCGAAGCAGCCATCTTCTTTCGTTTGACAGAAAATCCGGTGACTTTAGATCCTTGCCAGGTTGTGGACGTCACAGGAGGCGAATTATGCGCCAAAATTTTTTCCGGATTGGTCAGATATGATGAAAACCTCGAAATCGTGCCGGATCTTGCCAGAGAGTATGAAATTCAAGATGAAGGAAGACGTTATCTCTTTGTCTTAAGAGATCATCTTCAATTCGCTGACGGAACCCCGATCACGGCATCAGATGTGATTTTTTCCTGGAAACGCGTCTTACACCCAAAAACATTATCGCCCAGAAACTGGGTGTTTGCCATGATAAAAGGAGCATCTGCTTTCATGAAAGGCGAAACAGAAGAACTCCCCGGCCTGATCTCTCCTGACGAACATACCGTCATTGTAGAACTGGAAAAACCTTTTGCTCCTTTTTTAAGTCTCATCACCATGCCTGCTGCCTCAGTGGTTTCTCGAACCTATTATCACATGAATAACCACGATATGGCGCATAAACCACTCGGATCTGGCCCGTACTGTTTTGAAAAATGGGACCCGGATATCCGAATCATATTGAAACCTAATCCTTTTTATTTTTTGCAGACTAAACGTCCTTGCCTGGTCTATAAAGTGATCCCTGAAGAAGCCTCTGCCTTAGCCATGCTTTCTACAGGTGAATTGGATATCATGAAATTGCCGCGACAACAGACTGAGATTTGGAAAAAGAAATTTTCTTCACTTTGTTTTGCTTCTGTTGAAGAATTAAATACTTATTATATCGGATTTGATATGAGAAAGCCCTGGATTGATCTTCCTTTCAGAAAAGCTGTTGCGTCTGCCGTCAACATTCAAGAACTCATTGAGTCCATCATGGGAGGTCAGGCAGTTCCGGCTTCAACGCCTGTTCCTTCCGTATTAATAAAAAATATAACTCCTTCACCTGCAATAAGTTACTCTAATAATAATGCCCGTGAATTTTTAATACAAAGTCAGGCAAAAGAAAAAAAATTAATATTTCTTGCTCCATCAGTCAAAGAAACGGTTTCCATATCAACCATCATTTTAGATCAATTAAAAAGGTTAGGTCTGGATGTAGAATTAAAAGTCCTGGACTGGTCATCTTTTAAAGAAGCCTTATCTAAAGGAGAAGGAGATATATTCGTCTTATCCTGGTGGGCGGATTATGCTGATCCGGAAAATTTTCTTTTCCCCACTTTTTATTCAGCAAATAAAGGCCCAGCCGGCAACAGAGTCTATTATAAAAATACAAAAATGGATGAAGCGCTTCTGGAGCTTCAAACTCAAACAAATCCTGTTAATAGAAGACAAATTTTATCAATGATCTTAAATCAAATTCATCATGATCTACCCTGGATTCCTCTTTGGCACAGAGTTTCCACTTATGCTATATCTTCACGTATTAAAGGTTTCACGCCTTTCCCGTTATATTCTATGGATAAAGGGCTGAATATATATGTCAACGATACCCGTTCTGATTCAAGGTAAAATCCATGATTAAACATTGGCTGTTCCATCGTTTTCTCATGTTTATTCCCGGTCTAATCGGAGTCAGCATAGTGACTTTTTTTATAGCCAATGCCGTTCCAGGAGATCCGGTATATGCTTTAGTAGGAGAAAGAGCGGATCCTTTTCTTATTCAACAATATAGATCCAAATTAGGTTTAGATAAAACTCTTCCTGAACGATATTGGTTTTATCTTAAAACCATTATTTCCGGAGATCTTGGACATTCCTATTATACAGGAAAAAATGTAGGCAATGAATTAATCAGAAAATTTCCTCATACTTTTATTCTCGCTGTTTGTGCCATGATCTTTGCCGTCTTTTCCGGTCTTTTAATCGGGACTGTCTGCGTGATGTTTCAGGATCGCTGGTTGGACAGACTTTTCCTGTTTTTCAGTACGTTCATGATTTCCATGCCTGTTTTCTGGCTTGGAATGGTTTTTGTTTTTCTATTTGCTGTAAAAATAAGACTATTCCCCACTGGAGGAATGGAAGGATATTTATGCATCGTATTACCAGCCCTCACATTAGGTTCCAGATCTATGGGATATCTGGTACGGCTGACCCGTACATGCCTATTGGACATTTTGAATTCCGAATATATACTCACTGCAAGGGCAAAAGGAGCTGGACCGCTTTTGATCATCTACCATGCCATGAAAAATGCCATGATACCGATAGCCACTTTTATCGGCCTGGATTTTGGAAGCTATTTAAATGGTTCTGTCTTAACAGAAACCATATTTAATTGGGATGGTATCGGACGATATGCCATCAATGGTATTTTCAGACGGGATTATCCTGTTATCATCGGCTCGGTACTTTTTGGAGCTCTCATTTTTATGGCCGTCAATCTCTTGATTGATCTTTTATATTTTTACCTGAATCCCCAGGTAAAATTCCAAAAACAGGATTCTTATTGATGTTTTGATGCCGGACGGTTCAACTTTTCTCCACGAAGAAGATGGCTGATTTCTTCTGCTGTGAGAGTCTCATATTCTAATAACGCTTCAGCAATGGTAGTCAGATCATTTAAATGTTCTTTTATGATTTGTTCCGCCCTTAAATACTGCTGTTTCAAAATAGCCTGAATTTCCTGGTCAATTCTTTGAGAAGTGAGTTCTGAATAATCAATGGATCGGGCAATTTCCCTCCCTAAAAAAACATGCTCTTCCCTGTTTCCAAAAGTCTGATACCCTAATTCACTCATTCCCCATTCACAAACCATTCTTCTGGTTAATTCCGTGACTGCCTTCAAATCTGCCGAAGCACCGGTAGTCTCCACCTTAAACACCAGCATTTCTGCAGCTCTCCCGCCAAAAGCAACACATATTTTATCCAGCAGCTGTAATTTGGAAAGTCCCTGCCTATCCTGATCAGGAAAATACATGGCCATTCCAGCAGCCTGTCCGCGGGGAATGATAGTCACTTTATGAAGCGGATCATGATGCTTGCATATCAATGATACTAAAGCGTGACCCGCTTCATGCCAGGCGGTATTTTTTTTATCTTCGTCTGTAATGACCTTGGATTTTCTTTCCCGGCCAAATTGGACTTTGTCTCTGGCTTCTTCGAAATCAACCAGGGTCACATGTTTTAATCCCTTACGGGTTGCTAAAAGAGCGGCTTCATTCACCAGATTAGCCAGATCCGCACCCGCAAAAAACACGGTTGCTTTGGCGATAACAGAAAGATCCACATTTTCATCCATGATGATTTTTTTTGCATGAACTCGTAAAATAGCCTCTCTTGCTTTTACATCCGGTAAATCCACTACAACCTGGCGGTCAAAACGGCCGGGCCGGAGTAAGGCAGGATCCAATACGTCCGGTCTGTTTGTAGCAGCTATCATGATCACGCCGGAATCATTTTCAAAACCATCCAATTCGACCAATAAAGCATTTAATGTCTGTTCACGTTCGTCATGTCCTCCTCCAATGCCTGCTCCGCGATGACGGCCTACGGCATCAATTTCATCAAGAAACATGATGCAAGGAGCATTTTTCCTGCCCTGATCAAATAAATCCCTGACCCTGGAAGCTCCGACTCCCACAAACATTTCCACAAAATCAGAACCGCAAAGAGAAAAAAACGGAACTCCGGCTTCTCCGGCAATGGCTCGTGCCAGCAAAGTTTTCCCTGTCCCCGGATTTCCAACCAATAGCACCCCTTTAGGTAATCGTGCGCCTAATTCCTTATATTTTTTAGGATTCTTTAAGAAATCGATGATTTCCTGAACTTCTTCCTTTGCTTCATCAATTCCTGCAACATCATCAAAAGTTGTCTTTTTTTCATCTGCAGCTAATTTTGCCTTGCTCTTTCCAAAAGTCATGGCTCCTTTGCCAAATCCTTTCATTCCCCTGTAAATAAAAAGATACAAAAAAAGAACAAAAATCAAAGGGGATAAAAAAGTGAAGAAAAGATTCATGATCCAGGAATTGGAATTCCGTATGGAAACATTCACCCTGTTTTCATCAAGTAATTTCATCAATTCAGTATCTTCTTTTATCACATTCACACGATACTCAATCTGTCCATAGGCACTGTTCATTTTCCCTGATGCGGCTACTGTGTTATCACTTAAAATAATGGTAACAACATTTCCTTTTCTAACCTCATCCTTGAAAGCGGAATAACTGAGTTCCTGAACGGATTTTCTTGGTGATCCCATGGACAATAAAGCGATGGCCACTGCCACAATCAAGGCCCAGATAGCTACAGGAGATAATCCCCCCCCGTTTCCAGTTTGTTTGCTGCCAAACGGATTAAACGGCGATTCAGGCCTCTTTTTTTGATTATTTTCAGATGATTTATCTTGATTAGGTTTTTTATTTAAATCTTGTGACATATCTTCATTTATCCTTATCAGTATGAATTGAATCACTGCCTTATTATCGTCTATTGTTTAATAAGCTCCAAATAATTCCAATATTCTATGTAATTCTTCTTTTGAATTATAGTCAAAATAAATGGAACCTTTTATGAAAGTTCCGTTAAAATGCACTTTGCAGCTGTATTTATGCTGCAATCTTTCATGATAAACTTTCATGTCAGGATCAGTCATCAACTCCCCTTTTTCCGGTTTGAATTTAGAAGATTTCTTATCTTCATTTTCTTTTTTCTTCTTACTATAAACCTGATTCTCCAGCTCTCTTACGGATAAATTATTTTCTACTGCTTCCATAGCAAGAGTGAGCTGTTTATCCGGGTCTTCTACGGCAAGCAGACATCTGACATGCCCCATACTTAGTTTTTGTTCAATCAGATAACGTTTTATTTCTGAAGGAAGTTTTATTAATCGGATCGCATTGGCAATAGCGGATCTGCTTTTTCCTACTTCTTCCGCAATTTTTTCCTGAGTATAAGAATGCTCCTTGATAAGACGATGATAAGCTTCGCCTTCTTCCACAGGATTTAAATCTTCTCTCTGAAGATTTTCAATCAAAGCCATGATCAGGGATTGTTCATGGGATGCTTCCATGATAATGGCCGGAATGGTTTTTTCGCCAAGGCTTTTCATTGCCCTGTAACGCCTTTCTCCAGCCACAATAATATATCCATTTCCATCTTGGCGAACCAAAATAGGCTGAATAATCCCTCTTGCCTTAATAGACTGCGTTAACTCATCCAGCTTTTCCTGTTCAAACTTCATGCGGGGTTGATGTGAACTGGGCCTGATTTGATTTAATTCCAATTCAATCACCCCTGTTTTTAATTCTCCTTTATTTTTTGCTGATAAATGTGACGACGTCTTATGAGGAATCAAAGCATCCAATCCTCTGCCCAGCACATTTCTTTTATTTTTCTTGTCCATATTAATTTCTGTTTAACTTGAGAAATTCTGCCGTCACTTCCAAATACTTCTCAGCACCAATGGATCTCATCTCATAATAAACAATAGGCTTACCAAAACCTGGAGATTCGGCAATTTTAATATTTCTAGGTATGGATGTTTTATATACCTTATCCCCAAAATATCTTCTCACTTCCTCTGCTACTTGTTTAGATAAATTGGTTCTGAAATCGCACATGGTTAATAAGATCCCTTCTATTGCCAAGTTTGGATTTAAATTTTTTCTGACTAAATCCAATGTTTGAACAAGCTGCCCTACTCCTTCTAAAGCAAAATATTCCGCCTGAATCGGTATCAATACCGAATCAGAAGCCGTAAGGGAATTTAATGTCAATAACCCTAATGAAGGCGGACAATCTATGATGATATAATCAAAATCATTCCGAACTGGACTGACCATTTTTTTTAATTTGTATTCTCTGGCATCAATTTGAGTCAGTTCAATTTCTGCTCCGGTTAAATTCACATTAGATGGAACCAGAAATAAATTTGAATAATCTGTTTGATGAATTAACTTATTGCAATCCACTCCTAAAATCAATCCGTCATAGGAAGACAGTTTGATCGTAGACTTATTCATACCAATCCCGCTGGTTGTATTGGCTTGAGGATCCATATCGACAAGCAGGATTTTTTCTCCTGATTTAGCCAGACAAGCTGATATGTTTATGGCTGAAGTTGTTTTACCAACTCCCCCTTTTTGATTTGTTATGGAAATAATTTTACCCATATTCTTTCAAAATAATGAAATAAATCCTATTTTCTTTAATTTGAATCGTCAATAAAGAAGATTGTTTCACGTGAAACAAGTAATGGATTGTCAAATTCAGGAATTAAAATCCAGAAGAAACCGGTTCTTTAACCTTTTTTCGAATTGAGTATGTCTGGATTCTAAATTCGACTCTTGAATTTAATGTATGAACAGATAATTACTTGTATAGACCATTGTCTGATCAAATCTCTATTTTATATATTATCAATTAGCTCTTTAATAAAGATAAGTTAAAATAAGGCCTATTGAATAATATTCTCTTTTATAAATTATTCGTAACTTATTTCTATATAATAACTTAACATTTATTCTTTTTCCAACAGTTCCTAATTAGAGACCACTGGAAACATAGCTTATTAAACGAATAAATTGGATGTTTCTCTGTGTTACATATACGCATATATTATCTTTATTAAATTGATCAATGTAATTTTGAACTGATCCTGTAAATTGACTTAATTTTTGCGGCCAGGATACAGTTAAGGTAATAAGAGCCAACTTGGATTCCGGAAAAGTGGGATCATTAAAATGCCATTCCCACTCATAACCTAAATTTTCTATCCATCCTCCCTTTCCATCTTGTACCCATCCCCAAATCCCTTTTTCATAATCTGTATTAGGACCTATATAAAAAGGAGGTACATTCGTAGCAGATAAAGGAGGCTCATGAGTATAACCATTTGTCATATTATCGTAAAAATTAGTCCAATCCCTGGCAGCATAAGATACTATTTCTTCCATTTTTGATTGTGCTAAAAGCACTGCTTTTGCCTGTTCCTGCCCTCTTTTATTTTGTTCTATTCCTGTTGGAATTAATGAAAATAAAGCTAAAATTCCTAGGGCTAAAATTCCTAAACTAATAACTATTTCTATTAATGTAAAGGCTCTGATTTGATGATGAGATTTCATTTGTTATTATTTATAACTTATTATCTTCATGGTACTTAAATCAATTTTATAGTATAATTGGGGTTTTTTTTCAGGATAAACGACTATTCTCCTCTCCGGGTCCCCGCCTGGCTCATAATAGGGTTCACCATCTGGTTTGAAATAGATTTTATCATTTTCTCCGCTGTTTATATTATATAACGCTGCTAAGGTATAAGGAATTTCGTATGATTCTCCTACCTGTTGATTGTTTACTTTATTTAAATTTGAATCCCAAGTGGAACAATAAATTTGGATGAGATTGAATCTAGGTCTATAGACAGACGCAGGACTTTTAACCGGATCGATTATTGTCGAGCTGAAATTAACATTCAAATCAACCATATAAACTTTTCCGGATGCTCTGGACATAGAATCACACAAGGATAATATGCTGTATATGGCATTGGCTGACAATTTTGCTTCATGAGCGGATCCGCTTTTATTGACAAGAGGTAAAGAAATTCCAATTAAAATCAATAAAATAACAATGACTGCAGACATTTCAATTAAAGTGAAAGCTTTAGTAGTTCTCATGTTTTAACTTTAAATAAAAAATTTTATTTTTTCAATACATATTACTTTTTTAATATATATATATAATCATTTTATAAGTAAATTGAGAAAAAAATGTTAATAACTTTATAATATATTGAAAATAAACAAGTTATAAAAATAAATATGAAAATAAACTGTGGATAAGTTGAATTATGTTATGTGAATAAAATAGGATTTATTCATGAATCATAACAGGATCTATGATCATCAGTGGTATGATAAAAAAAGATCATCATATTATTAACAAATTATCAACATCTTCAATTATTTCAAATATTCCTTTTAAATCTTTTATGGTTCAACAGAATCAGGATCATCAAATAAAAAAGTGAATAAAACCAGACAAAATATTGGGATTCTTTTAGAACACTACAAAATAAAGGAATTTAAAGGATTGGAGAGAAAACAAAGCTGTGGATAACTTGTGAATGAAATGTGAAAATATTTTTTTTAAAAAAATTTTTTCTTAGAAAAATGAAGGGTTTTCATGGAATGTAAAAATGTGAATATCTCAATCAACAAAAAAAAAAGAAAGTAAAAGAGTTCCTGGTTTCATGGATAATGTAACAAAATAAACGCTATTTATAAAATTTATAATTTATTTAATTACAATTGGTTACAATAATTTTTTTTTTATTTATTTTTTTCCTTGAGAATAAAAATTTATTTGAGTTAATACAAGCCGTTTATAAATAGAAGGCAACTATTTATCCATAAAATAGAATGAAAAGTTCAATAGAAAAATTAAAAGAGAAGCTCAAAGACCTTATTGAACCGCAGTCTTATGAAATGTGGATAAAACCGCTTCATTATCATTTTACGGATCATCAGATAACCGTGATGTGTTCCAGTGATTTTTCAGCCAATTTAATAAAAGAACGATACGGTTCTATCATAAAAACACTCATGGAAGAACTAACCCGAAAAAAAATAGAGATCACCTATTCAATTGAATCATCTGCTGATATGGAAGACTCCATTAAAACAGTCAAACATACCAATTCTTATTTTGAGATAGAACCTAATTCTGATTTGAAATTATGCCCCAAATTTAATTTCAGCACATTTGTAGTCGGTAAGAATAATCAGCTGGCTTGCGCGGCTGCAAAGGCCGTAGCCAGTAATCCTGGAACCACTTATAATCCTTTATTTATTTATGGAGCCACAGGACTCGGAAAAACTCATTTAATGCAGGCTATTGGCCATGAAGTTAAGAAGAATGATAAAAAGAAAAAAGTGGTGTACATTCCTTGCGAAGAATTTACTAATCAAATGATTGAATCCATTCAAAAAGGCACTACAGCTTCTTTTCGCACTCGTTTCAGGAAAGTGGATATTTTAATGGTGGACGATGTTCAGTTTCTGGCAAAGAAAGAACAAACTCAGGAGGAATTTTTTAATACCTTTAATGCGCTCTATCATGACAGAAAACAGATTATCTTGACCAGTGATTGTCAACCCAAAGACATGACCCATCTTCAGCAACGGTTGGTGTCGCGTTTTGAATGGGGTTTGGTAACCGATATTCAACCGCCACCTCTTGAAACCCGTATTTCTATTTTGACTAAGAAGTGTGAATTATCCAATTTAAAAGTCCCTCATGAAGTCATCGTTTTTCTTTCTGAAAATATCATGGATAACGTGCGTCAGATAGAAGGCGCTTTAAATAAGGTTTACACCTATGCAAAATTAGTAAAAAGGGAGCTGACCATCGATCTGGCAAGAGAAGTTTTAAAGGATTTAATCAGAACCGAAAAAACAAAACGAATTTCCATTGAGGAAGTACAACGCCATGTCTG
>JAFGBW010000196.1 GCA_016932965.1 Candidatus Auribacterota bacterium | reverse complement strand
TTACATGGTCTTTTTATTCTGTAAGACAGGATCCAGATGATCAAAAATATCGTGGCCCTTCCCTTGTTCCTCGTCTTTGTCCATTTTCTCCCGGTGCGTTTCCAGCATTTTTCTGGTTTTTGATAAGTTTTTTCCTGTGTGATAATTCCAGGAAATATGCAGGACAGCATACCCCAGCAAAAGCACCCCGAGAATGATCCATAATCCTTTGTATCCCCTGAAAGGTTTGGAATCAAGAAGCGCTTTTTCCGGAGGATTTTTTTCAGAGGACGACACAGGAACTTCTTCCTCAAAACAAGGCCCATGACATTTGGGACACATATACCCCATGATTTGTATGCCGGATTTGATCGGCTGAACCCTGCTTTCTTCCAGTGAAACATTGCATTTGGAGCAGTGATATTTTTTCATGATTATGAATCCTTTCATGTTGCGATGAATGGTGTTTTGCTTCTGAAGCATATCCCAAACCGGGTCGGGGTTCTATTTATTTTTACTTGTTTGATTTCTTCAATCTGCCCCGGGATTTTTTAATACAATTCTTGATTTTTTTCATAAGAAAGATATTTATAAAAAATAACATATTAAAGGTTTTTTCCGGATGAGGACTTTTCTTTGGATTTTCATCTATCTGACCGTATTGATCTGGTCGGGAATCAGTCCTAAAGATCATTACACCTGGCTATTGGAAGTGTTGCCTGCGCTTTTAGGGTTCATTACCCTGGCCATGACGTACCGCCGGTTCAGGCTGACCTCCGTTGCCTATTTTTTGATTCTGATCCATTGCGTGATTTTGATGGTGGGAGGGCATTACACCTATGCCGAGGTGCCGCTGTTTAACTGGATCCGGGATGTTTTTCACCAGGCCAGAAATAATTATGACAAGGTCGGCCATTTTGCCCAGGGATTTGTTCCGGCCGTCGTGGCAAGAGAAATTTTAATCAGGCAATCCGTCATCAAGACCAGGGGATGGATGAATTTTTTTGTCGTTTGTTTTTGTCTGGCATTCAGCGCTGTCTATGAACTGATCGAATGGGGTGTGGCGGTTTTATCCGGCCAGGCTGCGGAGGCGTTTTTAGGTACTCAAGGGTACGCCTGGGATACCCAGTCCGATATGCTGCTGGCCTGGATAGGCGCTGTCTCGGCGCTTGTGTTCCTGGGGTCTCTGCATGACAGACAGTTAAAGAATCTGTCCTGAATTTTTTTTACCACGGAGTGCACGGAGGGGGAAAAGAGTTATGAGTGTTGAGTCATGAGTTGGAATGATGGGGTATCCTGATTCTTGTTTTTAATCCGCGAAATTCGCTAAAAGCACGAAAGTTATTCTCAACTTCGCTTCGAAAAATCACAATATCAAAGCATGAATATATTCTCCATGATCAGATTTTTTTATATGATCATGCAAAATTATATTTCGTGTCTTTCGTGATTAACCCCCTTTTTTTCATTTTATTATGGATAACAGGCAGTGTTATCCGCTTCTGCCCCATTGAATGATCTTTTCCTTCAGGACATCCATTTCAAAAGGTTTGATGACATAATCATTGATGCCGGCCGCCAGACACTTGTCCCGGTCCTGTGTTGTGGCGGATCCGCTCAGCGCAATGATGGGAAGTGTTTCTGAGATTTCACTTCGGATGATTTGCGCCGCCTCATATCCGTTCATGATCGGCATTTGGATGTCCATCAGCACCAGATCGTATGACTTGCTTTGGACTTTTTTAACAGCCTCTTTGCCGTTGGAGGCGGTATCCGTAACACAGCCCAGTAAATCAAGATAGGTGCTGACAACATTGCGGTTTTCCGGATCATCTTCCACAATCAGTAATTTGATGCCTTTGCAGGCCAGTTCTTTTGCCATGTGCCGGGTCAGAATTTGTTTTCCGGGGCCTTCTTTTCGCCTGTCTCCCAACAAGGTCTGAAGGATCAAGATGAACTCATTTTTTTGAACCGGCTTGGATAAAAACGCATTGAATCCCGCTTCCCTCGCCTGCCTGGCTGCGCCCGGCATGAGATCACCCGTGATTGCCGCCACTTTGATGCCTCTGGTTTTTTTGTTTTCCCTGATTTTCTTGATCAGTTCATATCCGTCCATGTCCTGCATTTTTATTTCAGTCAGGATCACTTCCGGCAGTTCCGTCTGGCTGGACAGCCAGTTCAAAGCCTCTTCCGCTGAGGAGGATGCATGGACCACATTCATGCTGATTTCATGACACCAGCTTTCAAATCTCATCCGGGAGGTTTCATTGTTGTCAATGATCATGATTCTCATGCCTTTGAGCAGTTCCAGTTTCAGCGGCTGAATGTCCTGGTCTTTGACAGGCGGGCATTCTTCAATGTCCAGTATGAAAAAGAATTCAGATCCGGATCCTGGTTCCGAGTCCGCGCCTATCGTGCCGCCCATCATTTCAACAAGCGCCTTTGAAATAGCCAGTCCCAGTCCGGTTCCTCCGTATTTCCGGGTTATGGAAGAATCCGTCTGTTCAAACGGTTTGAAAAGATTGTCCTTTTGATCATGGGGGATGCCGATTCCGGTGTCTTTGACCGATATCCTGATCCTTTTGAGTTTATTCCGGGTTTGAGGCTTTTGCTCCATCAATGCCGCGGAAACGACGATTTCCCCTTTTTCCGTGAACTTGACTGCATTGCCTAAAAAATTGGTCAGAACCTGACGGATCCGGGTCGGGTCGCCCTTGAAATATCTCGGCATGCTTTCATCCACCCGGAGATAAAGCCGGATATTTTTTTCCTTCACTCTGACACTGTTGACGATGATGACATTTTTTATCAGGTAAAAAAGATCAAAATCGATGTCTTCGAGCTTGATTTCACCGGCTTCGATCTTCGATATGTCTAAAATATCATTGATCAGATATAAGAGCATTTTACTGCACCGGGTGATGCCGTCGGCGTAATCTTTTTGCTGGTCCGTCAGTTGGATTCTTTCCAACAGAGTTGAAAATCCGATGATGGAATTCAAAGGGTTGCGTATCTCATGGGACATGTTCGCTAAAAACCGGCTTTTTGCTTGGGAAGCGATTTCAGCCTGTTTTATTGCTTCAGTCAGTTTTTTTTCTTTTTCATTATGCTGAAGGATTTCTTTTTCCAGAGGGAAAAAAATGATCACCCCGAAAATAAAACCAAATAGGACTAAAGCTGATAGAAAATAGGTCAATGTTTTTATCCCGTAATGATAGATACCCCTAGGTCCTGTGATCCTCATTATCAGACAGGGTGTTCCGAATAGGTCTTTGATGACGCTGTATCCGGCAATCTCCTGATCGTTTAATAATTGAATAACCATGCTGCCGCCTGAGATGAAATCGTCATGCGCCTTTTTGTAATCTGCAGGCAAAGAGATATCATCAAATTTCCGCATATCCAGAGATACATATAAGGATGAGCTCATTTGGCTGATCTCTTTGGAATCGAGGTATTTGCCAAAAATAAGGCACCCCCGTGCAGGACCCTGATCGTTACTCGTCAGGATGGGTCTTGAAGCGACAAGAAGAGGACCGTTATTCAGCATGAGTATTCCGGATATGGAACGGTTGATATCCTCATGGGTGAGCAGAATGCTTTTGGGTACAAGATATTTGTTCAGGTCTTCAGGAACAGGAATTTTTTCATTGTGTTGAAAATCAAACCCCATGCTGTACACGATCTCGGAGCGTCTGTTCAGAAAAATCATGAAGTTGATTTTCAGTGTCGATAATGTCTGATCAATCAGATTCGATTTGATATACGTTCCGTTCCTGTTCTCAATAAAGGAATAAGTGTCGTCCCAGCTGGACCAGTCGCAAAGCACCATGTCCAGGTGTTTCATTTTGTCCGTGATTGCTTCCTGGACCCAGGAGAGGTTTGTCCGGACTGATTTTTCTTCCAATTCGACGAATCCCTGAAGAACGATCATCCTGGAGATCAGATAAACGGCAGCAATAAGGCAGACAATACCAGTGCTGACAATAGCCAATGTTTTTTTTCGAATGGTTATATTCGTGAGCACCGGATATTCCCTGTGTATGATTCAGCCGTTTTTTGGAACAAAATCATAATCAAATAGGCATATGAATGCATGAAATTATAATCCCCCCTGGGATTATAAGCATATTAGCCGGATTCATTTTTTTTGTCTAACCGTTTTTGTGAAATTGGGTTATGAAAAATGGTTTTCTAGTACAGGTCAGTTGTCCTGCATTGTTTATGACCCCTCATCCTGACTTCTCCCACAAGGGGAGAAGGAATTTTACAGTAAAATCGTTGTTTAACGGACTCTTGACAGATGCAGTATCGTCAGGTAATAAATTGATATGAGGCTTTTTTGTTCTAACCTTCTTTGTATGAGTGTATTGGTATTCTTCCTTTCCGTGGTTTTCGCAGAAACGAATCATTCTTCATTTTGTGAGGTGATCAGCGTTCTGTCCCCGAAATCCGGCATACAGTCAAAAGGATTGCAAAGAAACTGGCCGATTGAGAAAAAATCCTTTTTTTATGCCTTGAAGCATGAATCCTCGGCCCATGGGCAAGTCTCAATGAACATTCCGGCGGCGGAAAGTCGCAGAAAGGCTTTTTCAGATAGGATTATTTACCTGGATGACAGGATAGAGCAGAATGTCCGGACCTATCTGGCAAATGTTTTCAGAGAGATTCATCAGCTGGCCGCCGCTCATTCCCCCGGGAGATCAAGAAAAACCGAGATGTATAAGATCCACAAGACAAATTCTTCCCCCGAGATGTTGAATAAAGATACCCATAACGGGATTTTATATGTCAACCGCTTGTTTTTCAGGCTGGCTGAAATCCGGATGGGACAGTCGGATGCGTCCTCTGATGAACGTGTACTTGCCTTAAACGATCAATTTCCAGCCATGCTGGTGCAGATTTATCATTCCGTCGTAAGTCCTCTTACTGATTCCGAATTCGAGACTGTCCTGGAAGGTATAAACAAGTACCTGCTGGACCAACAAAGGGCTGTTTCCTCATCAAGAGCGCGAAGAAGCGCTTGAGAATACATGGGCTGGAATGAAAAGAAAATCGATTCTTGCGCTGAGGCTCACAGAGAAAGTTTCTTCCCGGCAAATGGGCACGGATGATGGAATGCTTTACTGTTTCTTTTCGTTTTCAATATAGGCAAGGGTGTTGTCGAAATTCGTCATGCCGGGAAGCGAGTAATAGTCCTTGTATTTTTCTTTCAACTCCGCCTGTTTGTCCGGATTACCGACTGCACCGGATAGGGAAGTGAAATAGTCCTTCATTTCAAGAAGCGCGGTTTTGTCCGAGACCGGCCCGTGGCCAGGAACCAGGGTTTTTACATCGTATCTTTTATCCAGATCATCCAGCACCTTGATCCAGGATGAGACCTGTGCGCCGCTTTGGGGATAAAGGACCGGATGAATGTGCAAAAAGATCAAATCGCCTGTGGCCAGCAGTTTTCGTTTTTCAAAATACGCCACCATGTCGTTGAAGGTGTGTGCACGGCCCATGTTACGGATGTGGACGGTTTCATCGTCCAGACGGATCAGTTTTTCCCCGCCGGGTTTTATGGTTTCATCCGGGTAACGGCTGTTCTTTGCGCCTTCAGCCCATTGTTCTTTTGTGTAGTCGCCGGAAATGATTTTGGCTCCTGGAAAAAGATCATTTCCGCCCGTGTGGTCCGAGTGGAAATGCGTGTTGATGATCGTGACATTTTCTGCATCGACATTATCTTTCACTTCTTTGGACGTATCACCCTTTTTTGTGTCCATGACAATCGCAGAGGATTTGTCTCTGGAGGTCAGAATGATGGAATTGCCCCCGCCTCCGATGAGGATTTTCAGCTGGGGATCATATTGAATGATTTCACAGCCGGAGGTCTTTTGCCTTTCCTCATCATAGGCGGAAAGCGTTCCGGAAAGAAAAAGAAAAGCGAAGAACAAAAAAGCGGTTTGCATAAGAGTTTTCATGTCGGGTGGTCCTTATTCCATTTTTTTTCTCTGCGTCCCTCAAGTCTCTGCGCGAGATGGGTTGCAGCATCATCTTTTGATCGAGTGGATTTTTTTCTCCGTCATTTCCCTGGCATAAGATTCGATGCCGGTTTCCCTGATTCTTTGAATGCAGGCTTTCCTGTCGGAACGGAAAATAAAACCGAATATTTTTGAAAAGATGTTATTGAATTTTTTGCACAGGGAAATGTCCGTGAAGTCCCTGCACTCCGCGCAGCTTGAAAAGTGATTTTCCAGACAGCAGGTACGGACGCTGCACCAGGCTGCCTTTTCGTTGCC
>JAFGBW010000195.1 GCA_016932965.1 Candidatus Auribacterota bacterium | reverse complement strand
TCCGTGCATAAGAAACGCCGTAAAGTCATCCATGATTTTGCGGCGTTTTTTTACCTGCCGTGCGAGAGGGATGAGAACCCCCGGGTTATAAGTAAATTGGAAGAGATATCCGGGAGATCATTGATAAAAAAAATCTGGTCGAAAAATGAAAGTAAATCCAAAAAACAGTTAAATGAAATTTACGGCAATGCTAATTTTATCTGTCAAATAATAGGTATTGTGTCCCCGGAATTCCAAAATGGATTTCATTAAAACAGGATAATCCTTTTTACATCTCATATCAAACCGATCGATGAAAATAAAAATGGAACGATTTTATTTCCGCATCAAATCTTCAGCCCGATCCGGATAAAATAAGCGTCCGGATGATGTTAGAATCGAAGATGAGGTGGATTTGAACCGTCCGATTCCCGTTAATTTGAGTTTATCCTTGTACCTGGATTCCCTTTATGATAATCTTATAAAAGATATACCTCAAAAATATATTCTGCTTTTTTCTTCTGGTTAACCGGTTCGTTTTTAAAATTTCCGACCGTGCATCCCATTGGTAATTTTTTTGAAAAATATTCCCATGATGAAAATGAAAAGAAATATTATTGTGCTCCAAATAGCGACGTTGAACCGCCCGATCCGGCAGGATTTGGGTTACGGGCCCATTGAAACGGTTGTTTATAACATTGATAAGGGTTTGTATCAATTAGGCTACCGTTCGATTGTTGCCTGTTCCGGGGATTCCCGTATTGTCGGAGAACAGTACACGACTATTGAGAAAAGTTTCAGCGAGTACTGGAGTAAAAACACGCGCGTGCAGCAGAATAACATGAACAGACATCTTCTCATGTCCCTTCAAAGGGCAAAAAAGGGAGATATTGATATTATTCATATGCATGATGCCGTTATGATGGAATATGTTTTTAAGGGAGTTATTAAAAGCCCCATTCCCATCGTGATGACGCTTCATGTGCCTGCTGAAGATAAAGGCCCTTTCAGACGGTGGAATGAATCGCTCCTGGCTTCCTCCGCCGCCTATTTTGTCCCTATCAGTGAATATCAGAGAAAACAGCACCATGGATTAGTCAATGCCCAGGATGTGATTCATCACGGCATTGATGTGGACAAGTATCCGTTCAAAAGTCATTTCAGCAAACAAGATTATCTGTTTTCAATCGGAAGAATCACCCGGGATAAAGGACAGGATAAAGCCATCGAGGTTGCGAAAAAAACCGGCTGCCGGCTCATCCTTGCCGGCAATATCCAGAATAAAACCAAAGACAGGGCCTTTTTCAGAAAATTAAAAAAATCAATCGACCTTCTCACCAATGCCAATCAGCCTTTCGAAGGCGGGGATTATTATGAAAAGGTCATGAAACCCATCCTGGATTCAGACAAGCAAATCATCTATATCGGAGAAATTAACAGCGCCCGGAAAAAATTGTGGTACCAGCACGCCCGGGCGACGCTTTTTCCTATCCAATGGGGGGAACCGTTTGGGCTTGTTCTGATCGAATCCATGGCTTGCGGTACTCCGGTGGTGGCCTTTCGCAAAGGTTCAGTGCCCGAGATCATCCTTCATGGGAAAACCGGTTTTGTCGTGGATTCAGTCGATGACATGGTTGAGGCCGTGAAAGCGTGCCGCATGATCGATCCCGCTGATTGCCGCAGGCACGTTAAAAAAAATTTTTCTCTCGCCAGCATGGCCGGAAAATATTCCAGGCTGTATCAGCGTCTCGTTGCTGAAAGGACATCATGCCAAAAGATATCCCTGTAAGTAACGGGTCCTTTCTTTTGAATTTTGATTCGGATTATCAGATCCGGGATGTGTATTTCCCTTTCATCGGACAGGAAAACCATTCCAGCGGACGTCCCTTCCATTTCGGCGTGTGGGTGGATGGACAATATTCGTGGATGGGCCCCCAATGGCAGAAGGACCTCAGATATCATGATGAGAGCCTGGTGACCAATGTATTCCTTAAAAATGCGGCCTTGGGCCTGGAGTTGCGATGCTCCGACGTGGTGGATGTGGATTTGAATGTCTACATTAAAAAAATCGAAGTCACTAATCTTAAGGATAAAGCACGTCAGGCCCGGCTTTTTTTCAGTCATGATTTTTACCTTTATGGGAATGATATCGGCGGTACAGCTTATTTTGACCCGCGGAGTTGTTCGATTATCCACTACAAAATACACCGTTATTTTCTTATCAGCTGCCGGGTCGATGAAAAGTGGGGGGTTGAGCATTTTACCTGCGGAAGAAGAGGCGATCCCGAAAGTTTGGGCACCGGTAAAGAGGCCGAAAACGGAGAACTTGGAGGCAACCCCTCCGCATGGGGCTCTCCGCATTCCACCCTGGGTATCTGGCTGGGATTGCCCGCCAGGGGAAAAAAAGAGGCTTATTATTGGATAGCCGCAGGTACGACTTATTCCGAAGTCGCCTCGCTCAATTTGGAAGTTCATCAAAAATCACCGGAAGAGCTCGTCAGACGGTCATCGAAATATTGGACAACCTGGGTGCATAAACAGTCTCTTGAAATCAAAGGTTTGCCGAAATCAATCACCGATATTTTCAGCCGCAGCCTCCTTATCCTGAGAACTCAAATCGACAACCATGGCGCCATTATTGCTGCCAATGACTCAGATATTGTCCGCTTTGGAAAAGATACTTATTCGTATATGTGGGGTCGGGATGGGGCTTTTGTCGCCGCCGCTTTAGCTAAGGCGGGGTACTCGCATGTATGTATGAAATATTTTGACTTTTGTGCCCGCGTTTTATCCGAGGAAGGCTATTTGTTCCAGCATTATAATCCGGACGGATCCCTCGCCAGTAATTGGCACGCCTGGCTAGTGGATGGAAAAGAAGTGCTTCCCATCCAGGAGGATTCTACGGCTTTGACTCTTTGGGCGCTTTGGATACATTACCAGAGTCTGATGGACGTGGAATTTATCAGGCCTCTCTATGGTACGCTTATTAAAAAAGCCGCAGACTTTTTAGTCGGTTTCCGCGACCCTCAAACAGGGTTGCCTTTGCCTTCCTATGATCTTTGGGAAGAGCGTTACGCGCTGCACGCCTATACGATTGCCTCCGTGATCGCCGGCTTGAGGGCGGCTGCTAATTTTGCAAAACTTTTTCAGGATACCTCACTGGCTGATCAGTATGATTCCGTGGCCGATGAAATAACGACCGGACTTAGCCGGTACTTTTATCATGAACGTCTAAAACGATTTGCACGTTCGGGTTTCAGAATAGATGGAGGTTATAAACTTGATGAAGTCATTGATATCAGTCTGTTGAGCTTGAAAACTCTAGGAATTCTGGATTCCAAGGATCCGCGGATGATTGAAACAGCCAGGCTTGTACGCGAGCAGTTGTGGCTCAACACTCCTGTTGAAGGCTGTGCCAGATATCAGGACGATTTTTATCAGCGTGCGGAGGATGGCCCGAAAGATATTCCCGGGAATCCATGGTTTATCGCAACTCTTTGGATGGCAGAATATTTTATCGATCAAGCCCAGAATCAGCAGCAGCTTCAAGCGACTCTCCCCTATCTTGAATGGTGCGGAAAAAATGCGCTTCCTTCCGGCGTGCTTGCTGAACAGGTGCATCCTGTAAGCGGTTTTCCTCTTTGTGTTTCCCCTCTTACCTGGAGCCATTCCGCTTTTGTCTGGACGGTCCTGCGATACACTGAAAAGGACAGGATGCTCCAGAATACGGCTTGTCCCTAAAACGAGCGGGAAGTTTCCGGTTAAGGCGGACTATCGAAAAATAGCCGTGCTTTTTCAACATCGGTTTCAATGCCCTTGTTTTATTCCGTATTCCATATTCCGGGGACAGGATGACATTAATTGACTAAATTATTCATATATAATACTTAAAATATGGCAAGAATAGGAAGAGTCGTTATCAAAGGATTAGCACATCATGTGACACAGCGGGGGGTCAGGTCTCAAAATATATTTTTTCATGACAATGACAGAAAAGAGTATTTAAAATCATTATCCGGAATGGCAGACAAATCCGGTGTACGCT
>JAFGBW010000194.1 GCA_016932965.1 Candidatus Auribacterota bacterium | reverse complement strand
CCATTGTAGACCACTTGCCGGATTTTGCGGCCATAGCTGATATGGCCGGCCGTATGATTTATCTGAATGAAGCCGGCTACTATCTATGCGGGTTGGATAAAAACACCGACATCCGCTCCCTCACAGTCATGGATTTCATGAGCTCCAAACCTTCATTCCCTGACAGAATGGACCACGTCAGGGCTAAAATCCTATCAAACGGCCAATGGACCGGAACGGGAAAATTAAAAAATTTTAAAACCGGGAAACAGATTCCGGTTCAAGTCAAACACTTTACCGTAAGAGATCCAAAAACAGGCCAACCCCTGTATCTGGGGGCACTGCTGAGGGACCTCACAAAAGACCTCATTCAGGAACAAAAAATACTCAACGGAAAAAAACAATACCAGACTCTGGTGGAAGACATGCCGGTTCTCATCTGCCGTTTTCTCGCTGACGGAACCCTGACGTTTGCGAACCGCCATTACTGCGAATATTTCCAAAAAAAAGAAGAAGAACTCCTGGGTCATAATTTTTTCGAATTCATCCCCGAATCCGAACGGGAACGAGTCAAAAAACATTATGAATCCCTCACTCAGTCAAATCCCATTGTGACCTATGAACACCAGGTGATCTCTCCGGATAAAAACATCCGCTGGCAAAGATGGAAAGACCGGGCTGTCTTTGACGACCTCGGCAGCCTCATGGAATATCAATCCATTGGAGAAGATATCACTGAGACCAAAAGACTTCAGGATGAATTGAAGCACAGCGAAGAACAATATCGTCTCCTGTCGGAATCATCTCCGGATTTCATTTTTTTGATTTCCGACAAACTGATGGTCGAATATGTGAATTTGTCCGCAGCTTCCTTGCTGATAAAAACCCAAAAAGAAATCATCGGAAAACCGCTGAAGGAATTTTTTTCATCAGACCAATATCAATATCAATCAAATGACTTATTGAAGGTCCTCCATACCCAGCAGCCATTATATTCAGAAAATATCTACTCTTTTCCCGAAAAACAAATATGGTTGAGCGCTCATCTGGTTCCGATCAAAAATGCTTCAGGAAAAGTGACCCATGTGCTGGGCATATCCCATGATATCACTGCCATTAAGGAAATTGAAAAAAAGCTGTCTGATCAACTGTCGTTCCATCAGACCCTTTTAGATTCCATTCCGGACCCAATATTCTACAAGGACATCAACGGAAAATTCACCGGGTGCAACAAGGCTTTTGAACACATGCTCGGTAAAGACAAATCCCAAATCCTCGGAAAAAGTGCAGATGAAATTACCACAAATCAGACTGTAGCTTCACTCCACTCTGACCTGGAACTCATGAAAAAAAGAGGGATCCAGATTCATGAAGACAAAATAAAAGACCAAGACGGAATCGAACATGAGGTCATGTTTCATAAAGCCTGTTTCTATGATTCCGAAAAACAGCTCCAGGGAATCATCGGAGTGGTCCATGATATTTCCCAGATAAAAAAAATCACCGCTTCGCTCTTGCAAAGCGAAAAACAATACCGCACCCTGGTTGAAACCCTGAATGAACTGATCTTCACCCTGGATTTAAACGGATGCTTCACCTATGCCAGCCCTGTCGCGGTAAAAAATTTCGGCTATGAACCTTCATCCCTCATTGGGCGGCCCTTCCTGAAATACACTCATCCAGAGGATCATTCACAGATCTTGGATCATTTTCAAAGGTCATTGAAATCCAAGCAGGAACCGTTTGAATTCCGGGTGTTTGATATCAAAGGCAATGCCCACACTATCCGCGGTTCCAGTACTCCGTTGGAACGCGACGGCAGCATCATCGGGCTGATGGGGTTCGCAACGGATGTCACGGAGCAGACAATAATGGAAGCCGCTTTGATGGAAAACGAGGAAAAATTCAGAAATATTTTTTACAGCTCTCCGGCGGCCTTAGCCTACTTTGACCAAAAGGGTTTCCTCAAAGATTTCAACAAGGGATTCCTGAATCTTTTTGAGATAAGCGACGCCGATAAACTCAAAGGATTTTCCCTGTTTCATGATCTCAACCTGCAGTCAGAAATCATTCATGAGATCAAACGCGGAAAATCATGCAGCACCTGTCTCTTCTTTGATCCGGAAAAAATCATCTCTTTCGGAAATTTACCTGTAAACATATCCGCTATAAAATACCTGGAAATACAAATATCCCCGCTGCACGCGGAAAAAATGGCGGACATATCCGGATACCTTGTCCAGATGCAGGACATCACAGTAAAAAGAAAAGAAGAACAGGAACTGGCGGAATACCATCAAAAACTGGAAGATCTAATCAGTGAAAAAACGCAAACGCTGAGAGAAACAGTCAACCGGCTGCACGCAACGAATCTCCTGCTTTCTGAGTCCGAACAGAAAAAAAGCCGTTTTCTGGCAACCATCACCCATGAACTGAGGACACCGTTAAACGGAATCCTCGGATTCATGGATCTTTTGGAAGGCCAGCATTTCGGACATTTGACTGAAAAACAGAAGGAATACATCAACGAAACCAAGAGCTGCGCTCTTCACCAGCTGTCTCTGGTCAACAATCTCTTGGACATCGCCAAGATCGATTCAGGAGGAATGGATCTGAAACTGGAACAAAGCGACATTTCCGAATTCATTGATGATGTCCTGCGGATGCTTTCAAGCCAGTTCCAGAAGAAGCGGATCAAAACAAATTTTGACAGGGGAAAAAACCTCCCCCCTGTTTTTTTTGACCAGCAAAAAATAAAACAGATCCTGCTGAATCTTATTTCCAATGCCATCAAATTCACTCCTGAGGAAGGCATGATCTCAATAAGAACAACAAGAGACAACGACGGAATCCTTGTATTCGTATCTGACACCGGGAAAGGCATACCCCCTGAAGAAATCACCAAAATCTTTTCAGAATATTATCAGACAGAAATCATACCCAACGAATCCACAGTGGGAACAGGAATCGGCCTGGCCCTTACAAAAAAACTTGTCGAGCTTCACGGGGGGACAATCAGAGTGGAAAGCGAACTCAATATCGGGAGCCGTTTTATTTTTCATCTTCCCTTTCATCCCAAGCCGGAAAAAACCGTCACCAAACCGGAGCCTTTAGGAAAGGAGGCCAATCATGGATAACCAGGTCCCATTACATGAACCGGCAAATATTCTTATTGTGGAGGACACCCGCGCCAGCCGCATCGCTCTCCACGATCATATTTCTGTCCTGGGGCATATTCCCATTCAGGCTGAAGACGGTGAACAGGCGCTTGACCTGCTGCGAAAACAGTCTTTCGATTTGATTCTTCTGGACATCATGCTGCCGAAATTGAACGGGAAAGAGGTACTTGAGGCCTTAAAAATGGAAAAGACACGTGTTCCGCCTGTGATCATCATTTCCGCTTTAGATGATACCGAGAATGTGGCCTCATGCATCCGGCTGGGGGCGGATGATTATCTCGTCAAACCCTGGAATTCCACCCTGTTAAACGCCAGGATCAATGCCTCCCTTGAAAAAAAATACAGTCTTGACCGCGAACACAATCTCCTCAAAGAACTTCAAATCCAGTTTCAAAAACTCACAAAACTGGAAAAAGAAAAAGAGGGTTTGATCCAGATGCTGATCCATGATTTGAATAATCCGCTTTCTGTTCTGGACGGGATCATTCAGTTCTTGCACCTTCAGCTGAAGAAAAAAACCTTAAAATGTGAGGTGCTGGAGGAGGAACTCATCCGTTCAGCCAAGGTGGGAAAAGAAATCAGAAATATGATCCAGGATATTTTGGATATTTCCAGATGGGAGGAAACCCGGAAAGGAATGGAATTCAAGATGACCTCGTGCAACGGAGTGGACCTGGCCAGAAAAACATTTGATGATTTTCGCTGCCTGGCAGGCCAAAATCTGGCGTGGTTCCGTTTTCACTCTGACAGGGATCATGCCCTGATCCAATGTGACGCAGGTATTCTCCAGCGGGTTTTTGAAAATCTGCTTTACAACGCGGTCAAATATGTGCCGAAAGAAAAAGGAGTGGATTTCACGATCCGCACGGAACAAAACCGGATTGTCTATATCATCAAAGACGAGGGTTATGGAATTCCAAACGGCTTTGTTGACAGGATTTTTGAAAAATACGTGCAGGTGGAAATCCGGAAAACCGGAAAAAAATACGGCATCGGTCTGGGGCTCACGTTCTGCAAAATGGCGGTAGAGGGCATGAACGGGAAAATAAGAGCAGAAAGTGAAGAGGGAAAAGGAGCCGCATTTTACGTGGAATTTCCGATCTCTCCGGGAGGCTCATGATCATGAACAATAAAATTCTCATCCTGAATGATTCCGTAACAAGCCATCCCCTCTTGATTAGACTCCAGTCTATTTTAATTCCCTGGTCTTTGCCGTCAATTCATCCGGGAAAGCCGACAAGGGGTCCATTTTCCTGATCCGGTCAGCGCAGGACAGAACGGATTTTTTATCTTGCAGATTCAGATAACATTTTCCTGCGGCATACAAATCGCTGACAGACAGCTCCTTTTTTCCCATCCTGTAATAGAGCAGTCCGCGTTCGTAAAAGGCATCTGCCATCCTGGGAGCATATGAA
Source organism: Candidatus Auribacterota bacterium (assembly GCA_016932965.1). Lineage (GTDB taxonomy): Bacteria > Auribacterota > JAFGBW01 > JAFGBW01 > JAFGBW01 > JAFGBW01. The sequence continues at coordinate 1,268 of JAFGBW010000194.1, read as the reverse complement.
ATAGCGGAAGAAAAATCTTCCAGTGCACCCTCATAATCTTTTTTGAACTTTTTAGCCAATCCGCGGCGAAAATAAATCTTCGAATACCGGTTAAACCGCCGGATGACCAGATCATAATCCCTGATGGCACCGTCATAATCCTTTAATTCCATCCGGATATTCCCCCGAAGTTCATGGGGCCTGATTTCCTTGGGATAGACGGTCAGGTATTTCTGAAGCACATCCAAAGCGGCAAAATAATCTTTAACCAGATAATGATACTGGATTTCATCTGACAGTGCCCGGCTGTCACGGCCCAATTTTTTCCAGGCAACTGATCTTTGTAAAAAAGCCAGGGGATAAGGGACAAAAGGATCGGTCCGGATGCACTCGGAGTAATCTGAAATGGCGCCGTTATAGTCCTTCTTTTTCAGCTTGATTTCACCGAGTCCGAACCAGATCAAAGGGTCAGCTTTATCTGTCTGAGCGGCCTCTTTGAAATCATTTCCGGCGCCTTCCAGATCATTCATGCGCAGTCTGGTCCAGGCCCGGCTTTTGTAAGCAGTCGAATAGGCCGGATCCAGAATGAGAGCCTTGGAAAAAAAACATATTTTCCGGGCCGGCTGCTCACTCAGAAAACCGAGCACCCAATAAGTGAACGGATGCCAGAAAATCATGAAACAGCAAAAAAAGAAAGCCAGATACAATCCTATTCTTGCGCTGGAAAAAAGGCCGGTTTTATGGTCTGATGAAAAAAGACAGCTCATCAAAACAGTTTCAGCCATCTTTTCAGATTCGGCTGATTCAATTGAATGATCGTCTCCAGCTCTTTGGCATCAAGCCAGATTCCATCGCAGGATGCGCAACGGTCAACCTTGACACTCATATGATCTATTTCCACAAGCGTCATGCCGCATTTGGGGCAGCGCATATGGTGCAGATCCCGGAGCCGTTTTTTTTCCTCTTCCATGATTCTTTTGTTTTTTTCGGCTTCCAGTTTCTTCTTTTTTTCAAATTCAAGCTTGATGAAGTATTCTTCTTCCTTCTGACTGGGTTTCATAGTCATAACGGCCTCCTTGCAGGATTTATATTTTATCTGATTTCAATCCGGATTTAAAAGAAATACTTTCTCATTTTTTCTTTTTACCTCATGAAAAGATTACGTTATAAGATTTCACATACGAGGATAACAACGTGTCCAACACATTGATTGTGATCATTCTGATTATTATTTTGGTTTCAGGGACCCGGCTTCAGGATTATAAGCTGCGTCTATCGGAAATCCCCTG
>JAFGBW010000193.1 GCA_016932965.1 Candidatus Auribacterota bacterium | reverse complement strand
GGGTAAAAAAAAGAATAAGCCTGATTTTCAGATTCTTCTTATTGCATAATCCCGATCGTCCTCAGCCATTCAGCCACCTTGTCTTCCGCATTTTTTACCTGGGTCCCGGGAATGGAAAAAGCATCCAATAACGTTGAATCGGGGCAGAATTCTGAAATATGCGTTACACTCTTTCCCAGACCGCCGCCGCCGTGCGTGCAGAACGGCACGATCGTCTTTCCTGTGAAATCATTGTCGGTCAGAAAAACCCTGACCGGGGCAGGAAACGTGCTCCACCAGTTGGGATATCCTATGAAAATCACATCATATTGACCGATATTTTCTACTTTTGTTTTCAATTCCGGCCTGGAACCTGAATCCAGTTCCTTCCTGGCCTGTTCCACAACCGTATCATAATCCTCCGGGTAAGGCTTGACTGTCCTGATCTCAAAAAGATCACCGCCGGTGATTTTCTGAATTTGACCGGCTATTTCACGGGTGTTGCCGGTGTGGGAAAAATATGCCACCAGTATTTTTCCAGGTCCTTTTCCGGCTTCCTCCGCCGCAAAACACATTTGAACAGGTAATGCCATGAATATCAAGCATGCCGTCATGACCGGCAGAATCAATCTTCTCATTTTCATATCCTTCTCCTTCTATCAGTTTCCTTAAAAATAATTAAAGATCACGAATCACACGAATAAAATATTAAATAAATTTCCGGATTTATCTCCTTATCCTTAAAAAGGGAAAAGCCTCAAGCCAAAAAGTTGACATTCTAAAAAATATAAGGTAAATTAATAGGAGTGTAAATTAAATTAGATAAATCTTTCTTCCAAAGAATTTCTATTTGAAAATGAAAATCCATTCTTCTTCGTTTCCTGTATTATTCAAAATCCTGCTCTGTTTTACCATTTCTCAGCCGTTTGTTTATGGGGATCAGGCACAAATCAGATGGTCCTTATCTATCCAATGCATTTCACCGCAATCCAGAATCGGCATTAAAGACAAACAGGTTGAAATTCCGGATTCAGATGTCTATTCCGTGTATGTTTTCCATGACGATTTTTCTTTAATACCGCCGATCCTGTCTTTATTGGACCGTATTTTTGAAAAATTAAAACCGGGTGAAGATAAAGTGACTTTTGTCCTGGAAACCGGTTCTCCTACAATAGATATTCCTCCTCAGTACAGGTATTTATTATATGAAAAAAATGCAAGATTGCTGAAACAATTCGAACCAATCGTGAGTCAAATGAACAAACAAGCCGGAGCAGTAGCAAATCCTCATTCGGCATTGGAGAATTTAAAACAAAGATTCCCACAAAGGCCGGAAAATCCCAGAACTCCTGAGGAACACCAGCTGGCTCTGCAGATAACGCTCATCGAATATCTGGTCCGGCAGCAGGAAAGGGGTTTTGACATTGATCTGACAAGTGAACTGGTTGATGAAATCTCCACTTGCGCATGGAATTCACATCTGGCCAAACGGGAAGAAGCGCTAGAACGATTATCACAGAAAGATTTAAAAGGCTCCATGAAAGCCGTATTGGCCAGCGTGGATTATCTGGCTCTTTCTACCAGAACCAGAGGAAACCGGTTTAAAAACAGATTAGCCGGTATTGTCAAAACCGGCCGAAAAGTGATTTGTTTCAGAGGAAGAGGGCATCATGGAGAACTGCCGAAAGAATATGCTTCCCTGCGTCTTAATAACTGGGCGGAAAATGATCTTACAGTCACTATACGAATTGTGCTCGCCCTGTCTCAAAGCACTGCCAGACCCGATACGGCATCGACAGCAAAACAAAACGAAAAGGTGGCAATCTATCTGGAATATATCGAGGATTTGTTACGGGAATTTTTAGGCCATGAATACCGCATGAAGCATGACATCCCGACCCATCTTGATGCCTTTCTCAGCACTTTAGAATCAATGGCACGTAGAAGTGAAGACCCTGTAGAATTTTTTACTGCGGTTGCTGACACATTTTATTTTTTGGTCAGCGAAGACCGGCAAAGCTATGTTGATGCAACAGGTTCGGCAACTGGAACTCCCGACTCTGCAGATCCTATACTCCATAGACCACAGGAAGCATCGGCTTAAATCCCAGGCAGGTATCAGGACAAGTCCGCCGCCATTTTTAATAACTCGCACACGATTTTATTCTCCGTGCTGTTGGACTGCGGGCATCCTGCCCTTGCCTTATCAGGCAGGCAAGCTGTCCCTCTTCGCCCTCCTGGCTTCGAGTCGTGTCCTCCGTGGTGAACCTATTTACTGAATTTCCGGATGATTTCCTCATACTTCGGAAACTGTTCGAGAAGCACCTTTCCTTCCGGCATTTCAAAATCAGCGAATTCAAATCCCGGGGCGACCGTGCATCCTGCAAGGGTAAATGAGGTCTTGTCGTTTACTTCAGCGGCAAAAAAAGCCCCGGCTTTCACGACGGCAAAAGGAACTTCGCCTTCATCCGGATTCCTGCCGAGTTTTTCAGCATGATAAGACCCGTCCGGATCAATGATGTGAATGGTCAGGGATGCCCCGTCATAAAAATGCCATAATTCATCCTGTTTGATCCGGTGAAAGGCGGAAAACTGGTCCCTCTCCAGCAGGAAATAAATACTGGTTGAAAAAACCCGGTCTCCGGAAAACCGTTCCGGCAAACAGACCTTTGGGATGGTCTCTCCGGAGCGGTAAACTTCCCTGAAATACCCCCCTTCCGGATGAGGCTGTAAATTGAGTTTCTCAATCCAATACCTGGAATGGTTCATTTCTTTAATTCCT
>JAFGBW010000192.1 GCA_016932965.1 Candidatus Auribacterota bacterium | reverse complement strand
GTATTATTTGAGTATAACTAAACGAAACCTGGCTGTCTGGTCCCATGATGCGGATTTTATTAAAAAGGATCTGGAACAAATACTGAATCAAGGGGATAAAAATATCATCGACTGTTTAAAAGCCTATGCCTGGGCAACTTCTTTTGAAGAATGCTACCCCGTAGAAAGCCGGTATCCTTTCATGCATGCGGTCATGATGCTGGATCCTTCCATGCAGCAAAAACTGGCGGAAGTGGTTCAAAGGCTCAGGAAGGAACAGGCACCGGAATATCACCTGCCGCTCATCAATTCCCTTGACCTGCATTTTAACGAGGATGCAAGAGAAGAATGGCTGGACAGGGTCTGTCCTCATTTAAAGGATGTGGAGATCTATGATCTGACCCCTGAATTTTCAGAAGTCAGCGGAGGTTTGGGCCGTGTTGAACAGTACCATATCACGTGGATGAGACGCTTGAAAGCCAATGTCATTTCTTTTGAACCCAAATACCAGTTTGTTAAAAACACCAAGAAAAACAAAAAAGAAGACCCGGATGAATTGCCGGCTGATTATACACAGGCAAGTTATCCGATTGAGAACATGCAGACTGTGGATGAATTCACCATGAAATTCGGAAGAAGGGGCCAGGAACAGGAGATCGGGATAAAAATTGAACAGGAATATAAAGAGGGGGCTCCTTTCCCAAGACTCTTGATTTCAGACACCACGTTTCCTTATGGATATTCTTTCTGCCGGAAAATGTATAATTATTCAAAAATTGACGGCCGGGCCAGCCTTTATAGACAGGACTATGAAGGGGCTGCTCCTCCTCTTCCAACCAATATTCAGTTCAGTACATTTCTGGCAAAAGCCCAGTGGGAGTATATCAAGCGAATTCAATGGAAAAAATTCAAGGAACAGGGAGCCAAATGGAAACCTCCCATCATCAATACCAATGACGCGCAGACCCTTCTGGCATCAGTTTTTCGTTTAACGGATTTAATTGAAACCATGGAAGAACTGGGCAGGACAGATCCCCTTTTACAAAAAGACAAATACCAGGAATTGGAGGAAAAGGCCCGTTTTTACCGGGGTTTTATGTTTTCAGGAACCACGCATACCTATAAAAACCGCGGTTTTTTTGGTGAGCTGAAAAGTTATAATGATGCCAGAGAAGTCCTGTTGAATATCGGCATCCGTGAAGACCTTCACTGGCTTTTCGGAACACCTCCCTTGACGCCTCAGGAATCAGAGCTTCCCAATGTGAACGGGGATGTCCGATTCAATCACACGAGTGCCGGGCTTCTTTGTTCGGATGTGGCCAAGGCCGTATCAGCGCTTCATTCAAAAGAAGTCCTGGAATGGGACCCGGCATTAAAACGGCTGTACGGGATTACCAATGGAGATATCATTGAAAATTCAACAAAATATTTTACTGAATATCTGAAAGAATTACAGGATAGCGGTGAAATCCCTAAGGATGAGAAGTATCCCAATCTAAGCCCTGCATCGGTCAATAAAATCAAAAAACTGGCCAAGCAAAAGGCAACGCATGCGGGTGAATCCCTGGGTTTGGACGCGAACAAGATGACCGTAGGATACATAGGCAGGTGGGTGGACGAAAAACGCGGAAGAAGGGCATTCAATTTTCTTGATGCCAAGGGGAACCTCATCAAGGATGACAGCAATAATATCATCAACCTGGTTAAAAACGGGGTTCAGGTGGTGATTTTCGGCAATGTTCAGAGTTATGAAGAATCCAAAATATTGATGAGAAAAATGCAGGAACTTGAAGAATATATCAATAAAACGCTTATTCCCCACTGGACCCGGACAGGCGAACGGCAGCCCAACCAGATCGGAAAATTTATTTATAAACCTTACTGGGCCCTGGAGGACCAGTTGAAACTCATGCCTGCTTTGGACATCCAGATTCAGGATTCAGACAGAAGCACCGGAGCAAGCGAGTACACGGAATCCAATGCCACGGCAAACGGCGCCCTTTCCATGGGGCCGCCCTATCACGAAGGGATCATCCAAAAACACGGAGTTCCCGTGAATTTTAACACATTGGGGAAAGGCAATCTTCTTGTGCCGAAAGATGAAGATCCCGGATCCTATTATGACTTGATCATGGACGTTAAAAAAATGCATGACCTTAAAATGGACGGCTCCACCGCATTGGCGACCTATCAATCAACGAGCGTCCGGTTAAGCCAGGTCCTGGATGCCAGACACACCGCCGCGGAATACTTAAGGCTTTGGGAAGATTATTATGATCCTGAATCCCCCAATTATTATCTGAATAAACCCCTTCCACAGCCTGCAAATAAAGAAGCCCATGCCAGGATAGAGGACATCATAGTAACAGCGAAAACAAAAGGCAGGACTACTCCAAACAATAATGGCTTGGAATTCTTTATCGGAGACGTTGTTACTGTTAATTTATCCTGTTTTAACCATGTGAACGGCATGAAAGCTTATCTGTTAGGCAAAGACGGAAAGAAAATCTATTTTGATCAGATTGAAGGCCCTCCGGCTGAAAAAGGGAACTTTTATCCTTTACGTATCCCTACTGATATATCCGGTGAATATGAAATCATCGTCACATCCGGTTATCATCTGGTAAAATATCCTAAAAAAATAATTGTTAGAGAACATACAAAAGAAATTTGGTTTATCCGTGAGGATGAATGCAGAGATGATCGTCATGCATTGAGTTTCACGGTGAGAATACCCAAATCAAGAGGACGAGTCGCTCATCTGACTTTCGAGGGTATTGGCCCCAATGCTGTCGAGAAATGGCAGGGGAACCTGCCGCAGGGCATCAAAATTAAAACAAATGACATCACTATCACACGCGATAATAATCCAGCCAATGTGGTGGACATTTTGATGGATACAAGCCCTGACGCAACGGACGAATATGTGTTTGATGTCGAGATACCCAAAGTGAACGGGCAACTGATTGCAGTGAAACTGTTTTTTGATACAGCTGACCTTAGGCCTGAAAAAGCTAAAGAATTAATGCAGCTATTACAATTGGGCAGACTTCTTACAGTGAATGATATTACTCAACGAGAAGCCCATTGGCATGATAATAATAAAAAAGACTATTGCATTTTTCTGCTGGAATTCACAGAAAGTCAAATTTTCAGAGGGGCGCCGCCATATAGTTATCTGCGCCCGATTCGTGCAGCGTCCTAGTTTTTCTCTCTTATCAATATATTATTCTATTAAAAGATCTTGTCTTTTTCCTCTTCTTAAGCCGTCCGCGATATAGATAAGAAGCGGTACCGTCAATATCCAGGAACAGATGTTGAAATAAACAATCAAGGCGCGGGAGGTGTGCGCGCTGACAAAAGGCTGCTGGAACAGCAGAAACATGAGCATCACCACTCCGACAAGGAAAAAGGGGATCATCAAATACCGGTAAAATGTGTTTTTAAACGCGTTGGAATGGCTGATGTAATCGAATTTGCTGTACATGAGAAGGGAGACAAGAATGATCAGGATGGACAAAACAACGGGATTTTCAAAAAAAGTAAACAGAATCAAAGCGGTAAAGGCTCCGGCAGGAGACGGGAGCCCGACAAAATCCTCTTTTTTTCCCTTGTCCAGCTGCTGGCTGTGAAGGTCCGTGAAACGGGCCAGCCGCAGATGAACAAAAATGAAAAAGAAAACTGCCAGAAACAGGCCTAAAAGAGAAAAAGACTGACGAAAGTCTGAAAACTGCAGAAAAATGATAGTGGCTGTAGCCAGGCCAAAGGTGGATAAATCAGTCGAGGAATCCAGGCAGGCTCCGAATTCCGAATGGACTTTGAGCTTTCTGGCAATGGGACCGTCAAAAGTGTCAAAAATACCGGCTATGCAGACCCAGAACATGGTGACAAAAGGCCTGTATTCCACATGCACTTCAGGCATGGCAAAATAAACGGCCGTCACGCCCCCCATGTAATTGCCTATGGTAAAAAGGTTCGGAATCGCGACGATATACCACGGCCGTTTGGAGTCCTCCCTCTGTGTTTTGGTGTAATCATTGACGTATGAAAAGGACTGAAAAAAAGGGAACAGGGAAATAACGGTGCAGAAACATAAAAACAGCATGGCCCATAAAATCATGTTGGATGAGAACCTCAAAGCGCCCTGATCCAGGAGAAGTGTGCCCGGAAGCATGCTGATCCTTAGGACCAGAATATAAAGAACCATGAACTGGACTCCGGTTTTTAATTTGCCAAGCCATCTGGCGCTGACATCAATCCCCTGCCTGAGCAGCCGTTTTCTCTGAATCATGCTGATGACTTCACGGATGATCAATATGGCAAAAGCCCACCAGCGAAGCTCGCCGTAAATAAAGGCCGTGACAGACAGACAAAAGGTGACGAATTTGTCAGAGGCCGGGTCCAGCCATTTGCCGTCTTCGGTCACGGCATTCCATTTTCTAGCGAAACTGCCGTCCAGATAATCAAACAGGCAGGCAACGAAAAACGAAAGATGAACCAGGAGAAACCAGAACGGCGTGTGAAGATTTGGCAGCAGATGGACTAAAATGATGATGCTTCCAAAAGGAAGCCGCAGCCAGGACATGATATTGGGAATCCTGATCGTGTATTTACCAAACAAAGGATGAAGCTGTTTTCCATCTTTATTTTCAGGTCCCATGAGAATGAGGGTCAGGGAAAATAAAATAATAACAATGATGCTGAGATGAACGATGCCCTCAATCAGCAAACCAGTACATTGCATGTGATAAGCCTTTACTATATAAGGTTGTTCTAGTCATTTTCCTGTCACGCATGGTGAAATAATCGCCTGTCTCAAAATAGATTGAAAGGCAGTTACCGTTTTTCAAAGGAGGAAAACGGAACCAGGCGGTATATAATACGCTTTTTTGAGACCCATTCGCCATGAGATTTATCTGATTTCTATTCCTTTCATGAGATTAATCGGATATGAATTTACCCTAAAAAGAGCTTTGGGGTAAATTCATTTATGCAGCTAAACTTGCTTTTTCGCGCTTTTCGATATAAAAATTACCGCTTATTTTTTGCCGGGCAGACCGTTTCCCTTATCGGAACCTGGATGCAGCAAATTGCCATCAGCTGGCTGGTTTACCGTATGTCCCGATCGCCCTTTCTGCTGGGACTCATCGGTTTCTCAAGCATGGTGCCCACCTTTATTTTCGCCCCGTTCGGAGGTATCATGGCTGACCGGTGGAACCGGCACCGCATCATCATCATCACTCAAATTCTTGCCATGTTTCAGGCTTTTCTTCTGGCTTATCTGGTTTTATCAGACCAGATTGCCATCTGGCACCTGGTAGGTTTGGGCATCTTTCTCGGCTGTGTCAATTCCGTGGATATTCCGGTTCGTCAGGCTTTCACGGTGGATATTGTCGAAAAACCCGAAGATCTGGGTAATGCCATTGCGCTGAATTCTTCCATGGTCAACAGCGCGAGATTACTGGGGCCCTCGATGGCCGGCGTCATGATCGGCATAGTTGGAGAAGGGATTTGTTTTCTAATAAACGGCATCAGTTATCTGGCTGTGATTGCCGCGCTTTTTAATATGGAAATTGCTGCAAAACAAAACCAGAAGCTTCCGCATCCGCATATCACCAAAGGGCTGAAAGAGGGCTGGAGTTATGTGATGAATTTTTTTCCCATCAAGTCCATTCTGTTTCTTCTGGCGTTGATCTGTTTACTCGGAACTCCCTATGTCGTGCTCATGCCCGTCTTTGCCAAGGAAATCCTTTTTGGCGGGCCTCATACGCTGGGATTTTTAATGGGATCATCCGGAGTCGGGGCTCTTTGCGCTGCATTTTTTCTGGCATCAAGAAAAAATGTCAGAGGATTGACGCGGTGGCTGGTATTATCCTCAGTTGCGTTTGGATTGTCTTTGATCTTGTTTTCGCAGTCACACCACCTTCCCCTTTCCCTTATTTTGATGAGCCTGGCTGGTTTTTCAATGATGATGCAGATGGCTTCCAGCAACATCATTTTGCAAACGCTCGTGGATGAAGACAAGCGCGGAAGAGTGATGAGTTTTTACACCATGGCTTTCATGGGGATGACGCCTTTCGGAAGCATCATGGCCGGAGTGCTGGCAGAACGGATCGGCGCTCCCTGTACTTTGCTGATCAGCGGAACAGGCTGCATCATGGCAGCAGTGCTTTTTGCATCCAGGCTGGGAGAATTCAGAAAGATGGTTATCCCTGTTTATGAGAATAAAGGAATATCACGCTAATCCAGACAGGGCAAAGCAAGCTTTGCCTTATCTGTATTATATCATCACCTGGCTTGGCGCCTATTTGCTTTTTTCACTTGAGCTCATGACGGCCCAGAAGCTTCTGCCCTTGTTCGGCGGAAGTTTCAGCATTTGGGCGGCGTGCATGATGTTTTTTCAGATTTTTTTATTGCTGGGGTATTATCACGGGCATTATATCACTTCTTTTTTTCTCAGGAAGAGAGCATTCCTCCATTTGGCTCTTCTTCTATTGAGCCTGATGCTTTTCCCCATTTCCTTCCCTTCTTCAGGAAATTCCGGCTACCCTATTTTTTCTATCGGCATTTTACTTCTCAAAAACATCGGATTATCCTTTATGCTTTTGTCCGCTACTACCATTTTACAACATAAATGGTTGTCTGCTTCCGGACTTCCTCGGGCAAAGAATCCCTACGTGCTTTATACTTTTTCCAATTTTGGCTCCTTTTTTGCCATTTTGATTTATCCGTTTTTAATTCAGCCTTTTTTCACGCTGACTTTTCAATTCCAAGTCTGGCAGGTTCTCTATTTTTTATATGTGATGCTTCATTTTTTTTGCCTTCCCGGAAAACAGGAGGAAAAGGATCATGAGCATGTTATTTTCCGGCTCCTTATAAAGAAGTACGTTTTTTTATGGATCTGGATCAGTATGGGAACTTCCTCGCTTCTGATCGCTGTTACGAACATCATTTCCATGGACATTTCACCGGCGCCTTTTCTGTGGATTTTTCCCCTGGCCGGATATCTTTTGAGTTTTGTTTTTGCCTTTTCTGAGAAGAAATGGCTGGGTGCTTTGAATCTCTTTTCTGCCGGCGTCACCGTTTTTCTTTTTATCTGGGTTGTGGCAATTCATCCGCATCTTTTTTACTGGATCCTGTTTTTCAACTCTTTTCTTTTTACTTTTTGTCTTCTGTCCCACCGGCTTCTTGTAAAATTAAAACCCGTTCATCACGGAAATTTGTCCTTGTATTATATTCTGATCGCAGCCGGAGGATGCATGGGAAGTATGCTGGTGAATTTTGGATTTCCCGTTATCATGAGACATTCTCCTTCCCTTTTGGCGGATATCTATTTCGCTATGCTTTTGGTATCAGGCTCCTTTGCGATTCATTCCTTAAGACGTTGGAAACTTTTTTTAAAAAATCCCTACCTGGCAGGATTATCAGTTGGACTCGTATTGAACGCGGCGCTCGTTCTTCCTTACTATTTTTTTAAACCTGAAAAGAGCCTGCAGGAACTCTCCTTCCGTAATTTCTACGGTATCACGGAAATACGCACCGAAAACAACATCCGGTATCTGTATCACGGTTCGACTCTTCACGGGGCCCAGCTGCTTTCAGGGTCAGGGAAAAACCAAATGACTCCTCTTTATTATTACAGGGAAAACGGCCCTTTCGGCGATGTCTTCAAATTGATGAGGAATAAACCAGGCTTGAATGTGGCTGCCCTGGGACTGGGTACAGGAGGGATGCTGGGTTATTCCCGGCAAGGAGAGAATTGGGATTATTATGAAATCAATCCTGATATCATCTATGTGGCTAAAAATTATTTCACCTATATATCCCAATCAAGGGCTCATCTTCGTATTATTGAAGGAGACGCCCGGATCGAATTCATGAAAAGTCCAAACCGGTACGATCTCATGCTCCTGGATGCCTATAACAGTGATGCCATTCCGGTTCATCTCATCACCCGCGAAGCCATGGGTCTGTATTTGAAACATCTGGCCCCTGAAGGGGTCATGGTTTTTCATGTTTCAAACCGCTATTTTAAGCTGATCCCGGTCCTGACAAGACTGGCGGATTCTTTTCACCTGTTTTACGCATCAAAAAGCGTGAAGGAGGGTAAGGAAGACGAACCGGGGGTGGAGGTTTTTGCTGCGACAGCTTCAAAATCAATACAGGACGAACTGAAAGACCGTTACGGCTGGACCATCCCCGTTCCAGACAAAAGTATTTCACTCTGGACAGATGAACAGATAAATCTTTTTGAAGCCCTTTCTATTTCTTCACTGAAGAAAGCATGAGGAGATTCATTTACAAATATTCTATTTACAGGTAAGATAAATAAATCAATAACAATAAGAAAATCATGCATTTTCGAACCAATCAATTATTACTATACCGGCTGTTTCTGGCTTATCCCAATCGTGCTTTCTACATGCATGAAATTGGGAAAATCATCAGTAAAAAACCAGGGGTCTTTCAAAAAACATTAAATAAACTGGAAGAAGACCAGTTTGTGACCAGCGAGTTTAAGGCCAATGCCCGTTTTTTTCAATTGAATCCCGTCTATCCTTTCCTGGCGGAAATCAAAAGCATTTTGAAAAAAATGGAACCCGGCGCAGAGGCCCTTTCCAGGTTTGAGGAAAAAATCCGTCATGTAGAATCCATAAAAAAACGGTCCCGCTATTCAGGAAAAGAAAAAATCAAGCAGAAAAAAAAGAGGATTTCCTTATCTGAAAAAAGGGCCGATGGCGTTACTCATCCTAAACTTACAGATTTCCAGGCGAAACCGATCATGACCTCTCTGGTTCCTCCTCCCTTGGCTTTTGAAAAACCGCTTGATGTTAAAAAGAAGATCCCCGGAAAATCTGCCGCAGCGAATAAGGCCCAGCTGGAATTGTTTTAATCATGAAGCCGGATTTATCCATACACATCGGGCAACTGATGATGAAAAACCCTGTCACGACCTGTTCAGGGACTTTTGGTCAGGGCGATATTTTTAAGGATTTTTTTGACATCAATCAGCTTGGCGCATTGACAACCAAATCCGTCACCTTAAAGCCAAAAAACGGAAATCCCCCGCCCAGGATCGCAGAGACTCCCAGCGGATACTTAAATGCCATCGGACTTGCCAACCCGGGAGTGGAGGCCTTCATCAAAAAATACGGGACGTATTTTGAAAAGCTTTCCATTCCTGTTATTGTCAGCATTGCCGGAACCTCTCCGGAGGAATATGCTGAGGTGGCTTTGCGTTTAACGCAAAGAATGCCTGTCCAGGGTATAGAAATCAACATATCATGCCCCAACGTCAGAGATGAAGGACTGCAGTTTGCCTTTAATCCAAAGGCAGCCGCCTCGGTAGTTAAGGCTGTGCGAAAGAAGACCGCTCTCACCTTGCTGATCAAATTAAGTCCCAACACGGATCAAAATGTTGCCATTGCCAAAGCCTGTATCAGTGAAGGTGCGGACGCTATTTGCGCCATCAATACCCTGCAGGCCATGGCCATTGATGTCAATACCCGTAAACCCAAACTAGCCAATATCACAGGCGGATTATCCGGCCCGGCGGTCAAACCAGTGGCTTTACGGTGGGTCTATGAGCTCTCCCGTCATATCCGGGTTCCCATCGTCGGCATGGGCGGCATTGCCACAGCAGAAGACGCGCTGGAATTCATTGTTGCCGGCGCGACAGCCGTCGCTGTCGGAACAGCCAATTTTTACAATCCTTGTGCTGTCCCTGAAATCATACACGGAATGAAAAGCTGGCTTTCCAGTAGAAAAATAAAATCTATCGGACTTTTACGGAATACGCTGCGGACCGAATCAATTTATAATCATAAATGAAAATCCTGATCATCAAACTCAGCTCCCTGGGAGATGTGATTCACACGCTGCCGGTTATCTCAGCCATCAAACGGTTTAATCCCGATGCCCAGATCACCTGGCTGGTTAATCTTGCCTACGTTCCTTTGATCCGATGCGTGAAAGGAGTGGATGAGGTCATTCCCTTTGACAGGGAAACCTGGCGTGAATCATGGAAAAATCCAAAAAGGCTGTTTCTCAACTTTAAAAATCTCGCGTCCCTGATTCAACAGCTCCGGCGGAATCTTTTTGATCTGGTTCTGGATTTGCAGTGTCTTTTCAGAAGCGGTTTTTTTTCATGGACATCCGCATCCGGGCAGAGATGGGGTCTGGACAATGCCAGGGAATTCAGCCGTTTATTCTATACGCGGATGATCCCTGTTAAAAAAAAGCATTTTCATGCCGTTGACCAGAACATGGAAATGGTCAAGGCTTTGTTCCCGGGTAAGTCTTCCTATCCGGTTAGTTTTGAATGGAATTTTTCAGACGGAATAAGACAGTCAGTCAGCCGGAAATTAGAGAAAAAAGGCCTCCAGGGAGATTTCTGCATTCTGGCTCCTGAAGCAAGATGGGCCACAAAACAGTGGCCGTATTTTTTAGAACTGGCAAAATTGATTGTGGAAAAAACACGTTATGGGGTGGTCCTGATCGGATCAAAACACATCCTGATTCCAAGCGGACAGAAAAAAATCGTTTCTTTAAGCGGAGAAACCAGTCTTTGTGAACTGGCTGAATTGATTTCCCGCTCCCGGTTTCTGGTTTCCAATGATTCCGGTCCCATGCATCTGGCCGTAGCGGCGGCTGTTCCTGTCATCGCCTTGATGGGCCCGACCAGACCGGACAAAACCGGGCCATACCGCAACGCGCATGTTGTTCAGAAAAAAGAAATGCCGTGCGTTCCCTGCCTGAAACGGACCTGTTCCTTTAAAAAGGATCCTGTGCCCTGCCTTGCTTCGATCACTCCAGAGGAAGTGATGAAGGAAATTTCTTATTTGCGTGTTGAAGATTCAATGTGATTTTAATTTGTCGCGCTGAGGTCCAGAGAGGTGGAATAAATAATTACTATGAATTTGACGGCCGTATTCCGCGCTGTTTGCAGCGGGGTTAGACCGATCAAACAGTTGCGAAGCATCTTTGAGCGGAGATCCCCAAAAACTTGTTTTTGGAAACTTCAATAGGGTCTATTGATAGGATAAAAAATATAAGGACCATAAAATAAATCTTTTGACAATTTTACAGAACCAGTCAAAATTTTATTAGTATATTTCTCTCGCGCCTCAGCGCGAGAGAAATATAATGACATCCTTTAAGAGGCTTTGATTATTTTCATATATAAAGTATTCAGCCATTCAACACCACATGGCTCAGCCTGATACAACAGATTCATGAATGATAAATTACAAAAAGCCAAATGGATCATCTCCACCTTAAGGTCAGCCGGTTTTGAAACTATGATCGTGGGGGGTGCAGTACGGGACCACTATATGGGTCTTTCTCCCAAGGATTTGGATATTGCCACAGAAGCCAGACCCGAACAAGTCGAGTCCCTTTTTTCTCATACTATTTCAGTGGGAAAGCAGTTCGGAGTGATTTTGGTTATCGTTGAAAAGGACTCCTTTGAAGTCGCCACATTCCGAAAGGATTTTCATTATTCAGACGGGCGGCATCCGGACAAGGTTGAATTTGCCAGTGCACGGGAGGATGTATTGCGCCGTGATTTCACCATCAACGGATTGTTCTGGGATCCTGACAAGGATGAAATTCATGATTGGGTAGACGGGTGCAGGGATATTGATAACAAAATCATCCGCTGTATCGGAAACCCGCACGAACGCTTTCAGGAAGACCGGCTCCGCATTCTTCGTGCTGTCCGTTTTGCATCCAACCTTGATTTTGAAATTGAGCCTCAAACCTGGGAGGCCGTGTGTGATCCCCGGTATTCGCTGGACAGGATCAGCAAAGAAAGGATCCGGATAGAATTTGAAAAGATCCTCACCCGTTCTCACGCGGCAAAAGGGCTCGCCCTGCTTCAAAAAAGCGGACTGGTCGAATATGTGATTTCTCCGTTCTGTTACCCCCCAGGCGCCCTCTGGCCTGATTCATTGATCAAATCGTTTGAGGAGGAAACGCTCTGGCAGATGGAAGAAGCCCTGGCATTGATATACGGCGCTTCTGAAAAAATGTTCGCTTTTCAAAACAGCTACTATCGCCTGACATCGTTTTATCCCAGCTGCATGAGGCAGGTGAAAAAATTTTTAAAAGAGATGACTTTTTGCAATAAAACCATTGAGGGCTGCATGGAAATTTTAGAAATCCTTTCCCAATTCTTTAAAAAGGAAGAGTGGCCCCTTTCCCTGATCAGGAGGCAAATGGGACGGATTTGGGGCAGGCAGGCTTTTGATGTTCTCAAAAGGTTTGAACGTTTCCATCATGACTGTAAAAGAAAAAGTCCTGCCATAGAAAAAGTGCTGGAATCATTCACAAAAAATCCGCTGTTGCCTCAGCCGATCATCACAGGAGACACCCTTTTGACCCACGGTTTTAAACCTGGGCCTGTTTTCAGTTCCGTGTTGTCAGAACTTTATGATATACAATTATCCGATCCCCATGCGGATCACCAGATGCTGTTAAGACGTTTGGAAAAAATAAAAAAAGAATATGAAAAAAATGTTATGTAGTTTATTGCTGATGGGTTTGCCTGTTTGTGCGGATGAACAGCAACATGGGCCCCCTTTGGCTCCGCCTTCCAGTATCGTTTTAAGCTCAGAAGAATTGCTGCTGCATTTCAAGGTGTTTATCATCGCTGACCTGTTTCAGCGAATTGTATCCCGTCAGGCCTTGAGTCACCATGACTTTTTTGAGCTGACGGATATCGAATTGGAAATCCTTTTGAATGAGTCCATTCGCCAGGAACCGCTGGTGAGTGATTCAAAAACACTGCAGTATTATTTCAAGGAGCATGAGCTTTTCATTCATCTGGAATCCGCCTTCTTCCGCTGCTACCGCTTGGAAGTCCTTCCCGGACAATTTGAGTATAAAACCGAATCCATTACTTCTTCTGATTTCAAACTATTTTCAAAAAATATAACTTGAGGCTGTAACAGGATGCGCAGGGAGGAGAAAAAAAGAGGACGGAATGATCTTTGCTGGTGCGGAAGCGGAAAAAAATACAAAAAATGCCATTTGGCAGAGGATCAAAACGGTTCATTTTCAAGTTCCAGCGCGCAGGGAGTGATTCGAAAGGAATGGATCCAGACTCCGGAAGAAATCGAGGGTGTTAAGAAAGCCGCCTGTTTTAATGCCCTGTTGATGGATCATATCCGGTCACATGTCCGGGCTGGCATATCCACGGAAAAATTGGATGATCTGATCCGAATATTCACCCAGGATCACGGCCATATTCCCGCCTGTTTAAATTACAAGGGTGGATATCCCAAATCGAGCTGTATTTCAGTCAATGAAGTAGTCTGTCACGGCATCCCGAAAAATGATGTGATTTTAAAAGAAGGCGACATCGTGAATATTGACATCACTTCCATTGTGAATGGTTTTCATGGAGACCAGTCTGAGACTTTTTTGATCGGAAAAGTCGCTGACCATGCGAAAAAACTGGTGATCGAAGCAGCCAATGCCATGATTGAAGGCATTGGCTGCGTGGCCCCTGGCGTTTCATTTTCAAAAATCGGAGAGGTGATTGAAGATTATGTCGAGCGTTTTGGCTATTCCACAGTAAAGGATTATACGGGCCATGGAATCGGAAAAGCTTTTCATGAGGACCCCCCTATTTATCATTTTCGAAATACAGAAAGTTCACGGTATCTCATGGCGCCGGGAATGATCTTCACCGTGGAACCCATGGTCAATGAGGGCACCTGGAAAGTAGAACTGGACCGGCAGGACAGATGGACTGTCCGTACCCTGGACCGGAAATTGAGCGCCCAGTTTGAACACACCGTTCTTGTCACTCAAAACGGTTTTGAAATCCTCACCCTGACCCCCTCCCAGATACAGGCCGGAAAAATATGCCACCTGGCAACTCATCCAAACAATATATCAATAAAGAAGTAGCATAGGTTGGCAAAACTGTGTTTTTCCGGAACCAATCCCTTCACATGAAAATGATGTGATTGATTCTCGTTGAATTCGCCTGCTGCAAATCCCTTTGCCTGCAGCTGTGAGGGACCTGAAAAAACTGCTGTGAAACAATTTTCCTATCGGATATTCCCAAAATCTCGTTTTAGGGGGATTCCATTTTCCGGTTATGATTTTACGCGGCTGATAAAACCATCCCCTCATGATCCAGAGCGGCACTGAACGGCTGTTCTTCAGTCAAACCACTGCACAGCCTGTAAACAGGGGTTTCTATGGGACGGGTTTAAAGCTCGGGATGCGTACGCAAATCCACTATCCCCGGATCATTGGCATGGTGAGGAAAAAAAGTGTTTCCGTACCGGGGATTGATGTTATCAACCCATCTGACCGGAAGGGGGACATTCATGGACAAAAAAATTGTTTTTAGAAGCTGAAGCTTGTCCGAATCCGCTTTCAAACGGCCGCCGTCGACCAGAATGAAAAAATAATGATCATTGAAAAGAGGTTCCAGGGAGATTTCGCCCGGAATCAGAATTTGCCTTTTTATTTCCTCGTCAATCAGCGGATACTGAATCATAGCCCGTTTTAAAAAACGTTTATAGGCCGTGTAACGGTTTCCGTATGGATTTTCATCCGGATCATAATCTCTCAGTTGTCCCCGCATGTAGGTTAAATAGCGCAGAGTTAGATCCTTAAAGGCCGGATTCCCGGATTTCTCCAATAACTCCAGAACCTCGAAAACCGTAACGGGATCCTGGTAAAAAGACCAGTTGAAATAGACGGCTATTTCACCGTTAAAATCCAGAACATATTGAAAAAGTTTCCGGATATTTGACTGGGGAAAGAGATAAGATGCCCTGCTTTCCCTCAATTGCCTGGCGGTTATCGGATTGACGGGATCTCCTGCCGCTATGTGAAATGCGCACGGAGTGTTGATCTCTGACGGACTGGGGAAACGATCCGGATGAGGATATGTTTTTAAAAGTAAAATTTGGATATGATCCCCCACCAGATTACGGAATATTCCCTGAGCAGACAGATTTTGCCTGGGGTAATGCTCAATCAGAAAACCGGGTTTGTGATTCCTTTTTTAGCAAAGGCCTGTCTATCTGTTTAAAATAACATCCCACCCTTTCGAATCCTTCAAAAATTTCTTCCCGGCTCATGGCAGGAATACCCAAAAAATAATCAGCCATGGCATTCAATTGAGTGATGGCGGATTCAAAATCTCCTAACTTATTCGAAGTGTATTCGATCTTTTGCCGTTCAGAATCGGTGATCTGCCGGATCATTTCAAACAGATGAACTCCTCTGACTGATAAAATTCCGCAATGATGGTAGTGCTGCAATGCAGGCAGAAAACGTTCGTTTATTTTAAGCTTCATGGATTCAATCGGTATTTCTCTGGCAGTGGATTGCGCAGCCAGACAAAAGACTGGAGAGAAAACAGGTGAAAGACGGTTAAAACAAAGAATCTTTTCTTCAGACTGGGTCTGAGCAGCTAGGAATAAAGATGTTGAAAACAGGAACCAGTTCAATAAAAAGAAATATGCCGTTACTGTTATTAACCGTTTCATGAAGTAATTATACATCATTATTATAAATAATCAATACCCGGAATTTAAGGAATGAAATCAAAAGGAAATACGGATGTTTCAAAGAAGGCAGGCTTTTTCGACTCTTCCCTTTTTATTAAAGAGAATTCCTTCAGATGCCAGAAGTGTTTTTTTCAGCAGGGCTGAATTCTTTTTCCCCTGGAATCCACCGATCAATCCGGAAGAACAGATCACCCTGTGACAGGGAATGATGAGAGGAAAAGGATTTTTGGCCAGCACGTTTCCCACGGCTCGGGCAGCTTTGCGATTTCCAGCTTTTTCAGCAAGACCTTTGTAGGAGATGACTTTTCCATAAGGAACGATCTTGCTTAGTGTGAAGAACACTTTTTTTGTAAAAGGATTCAATGAGCTCCAATCCAACAGGCTTATAGACAACTTATTCAATTTCTCAGACTGGATTGCATTGAAAACAGCTGAAATGGCGGGGGGTGGAATGCCCGAATCTTTTGGGGTTTTCCTTTTCATTGCAGGGATCAGTTCAATTTTTTTTATTCGTATTGTTGGCTTCAGTCCCCATTGGATCATGACCATCCCGAATGGATATGTTTTATAGTGGCAGAATTGCCCAACAGCGGAATGAGAAGTTTTCATATTTTGCTGTCGCCTAAAATATCAAAAAGGAGTTAAATGGAAAGAACCTATTTCAACCAGAATAAATCGTAACATGAAAAAACAACCTTTTATTTTCATTGTAAGTCTTATTTTATTTTATTCTGCTATTCAACATTATGTGATCCCCATGCTGGATAACAGCAGCAGAACGGATTTCTATCTGGTCTGGGCTGTTGAAAAACATCATTCCCTGTCCGGAAAAAAACTGGGTAATATTTATCCTGAAGAAACCCGCATCCAGATCGCTAGGGAGATAAAAGAACTGGCTTTGAATTTGAAGGATTTGAGGTTGTTTCATGACAGTATTGCCAGGCAGGACCTGAATCTCTGCGCCACGCCCTTCTTCTTTTCCGTGTTCAGGTTTTTTAATTCCGGTTTCTATACGGAAGACCTGGATCGTTTTTCCTGGTTTTCACTGGTTTGTTTTAGCGGCGCCTTTTTTCTGGGCTCATTCGTGTTCAGCATCCCCTTGTCTTATGGGATCTTATTTTGTTCCCTGTGTCTCATTTTTTATCGTCCTTTGATATCGTCTCTGTCTCTCGGAAATGTGAATGAAATCCTACTGTTCTCCATTATCAGCCTGTTTTATATGGAAAAACGGTTTCAAAAACCCGCTGCTTCGCTGTTGAGCGGTCTGGGACTCAGCCTGCTCTGCTTTTTAAAACCGCTTTTTGTCTTTTCATGGGCACTCTGGTTTTTGGGTAAATGTATTTTCAGCTCTTATCGAAAAGCGTTTTATTTTGCGGCAGGCAGTCTTTTAGGCGCCTTAGGGGCACTGATCATGACGCATCAGATGTTTGATGTGATTGCTGCCTGGAAAGGCTGGCTGAATTACATGCTCACTCTCGATCTCACTTACTGGAGCCGTTTTATTTCCTTTGGCAATTTTTCCCTTTCAGCTGGCATGTATGAATGGCTTCACATGAAGCCAGTTCTCATGCATTATTTATGCTGTTTGGGTCTTGGAACCGGCTGCCTGATTTATCTGAAAAAAGCCAAAGGTCATCAAGACCTGGCTTTTTCAGAACAAACCGGTCTTTTCTGGCTGGGACAGGCATTTTTTATCCTGACCTCTCCTTTATTCTGGGCACATTATTTCACGCTGGCCCTCATTCCTCTTTTTCAGCTTTTTTGTCTGAACGGAACTGAAAAAATATCCGGGATCCTTTACCGGATTTCCCTTTTCCTGCTGGTCTGGTTTTCAGTTGGTGACCGTACATTATGGGAAAATATCCCTGATTTGAGTCCTGTTGCCATGACGTTATCCATTTCTCTTCCGGTTTTACTGCTTTATGGGAGTGTGACCGTGATGCTTATTAGCCCAAATGAATCCGCTTCCGATTTATCAGATTAAAGACGGGCTTCTTTCCGAATTGAAGGAGCATTATTTTTTTGCGATATCCGCACCTGCCGGATCAGGCAAATCCACCCAGGTCCCTCAAATGCTTCTGGAATCCATTGATGTCCGCGGAAAGATATACGTTCTGGAACCGCGTGTCATCGCGGCCAGGCTCCTGGCCTATCGCGTGGCGGAAGAGCTAGGCACCAAAATCGGGCAGGAAATCGGGTATCTTACCCGTCATGAAAAGGAAATCTCCAATAAGACAAAAATCATTTTTATTAC
>JAFGBW010000191.1 GCA_016932965.1 Candidatus Auribacterota bacterium | reverse complement strand
GCCTGATTGAAGAATCGTTCGTAATCCAGTAATGATCCGTTATTGTCTTTAAGGAAAAGTCCGTATCGGATCAATTGATATCCGAAGACATAGAAGCCCAGCATATTATCAGGCTCTTTTTTAATGGCTTTCTGAAAGAGATTCAGAATTTCCGTCAAATCTTTATACGCTCTGTTGCTATAAAAGAGCTTGATGGCCTTGCTGATGACATTCAGATATTCTGCGTCTGATTTTTTCCCCAATTTTTTTTTGACTTCTTCCAGCATCCAATAATTGTTCAATAAATAGGGACTTTGCCATATTCCCTTCGTCAGAACTTCTTCCGCCTCGCTGTATGCTCCCAGTTTGAGATTATTTTTTCCGACTAAATAATAGATCAAGGAACGGTCCCCTTTCTGATGCATCAGTTCTTTAAACCAAGCCCGTTTTTGCGGTGGATTAAAAAGAGCAAGATCATTGATCTGCCTAATGGCGGCAAAGGAATACGGTCCTTCTTTATTGATTTCTTTTAAAGATTGATAGATCTGTTGATCGGTCATTTTTTGAGGGATCAATTTGATGATGATATCATTGATGTGGAGGGTTTTTCTGGACAGGTTGCATTTTTTCAGAAGATTGTGTGAATAAATTTTGTCCACTAGAATAAAAAGTCCGTTTTCGTTTAATAATTTCAGGAGATTCTTATAAAGGCGGGACACGAATTTATCACTCAAATAGAGAAAGATGTTCTGACAGGAAATCAGATCATAAGGCGGAGCCCATTCCTTAGGCAGATCAGAAGGCAGGGGTTTAGTGATGTCAAGAACGATATAGGAAATCCGTCTATTAAAAAAATCTTTATCCTTAATCTCATAATTTCCATCGCCATTTTTTTTGAAATATTTTTTTATAACCGGACCCCGGATGTTGTCTGGGATCCTTTCAAAATTCTGCATGGCATAGGTCATTTTCTTGGCTTGCTCAATGTAAGCTTCGTTGATGTCAGATCCTAAAATGGTGAAATCAGTGATTCCCTTATCCAGAAAGGAAAACGCAATCGTCAAGACCTCTTCTCCTGTGGAACAGGCAAATACGGACACTTTCAAAGGTCTTTTATGCGATCTGGCCTCTTTAATCGCATCAGAAAGATGATCAGGAAAATCGCTTAACATACTCCAATGGCGAAAAAAATAAGTTGTGCCCAGGGTGAAAAATTTATTGATAACGGTTATGATCATCTCTTTATTTTTACTTAATTCATTAAAATTAGAAATACCCTGGCTTAATATATAATTGATCACATTCTGATAGAGTTTGCTTGTATGGGCGGCAGGGATGGCGTCATAATTGATGGAATAGTGCAAGTTTTCAAAAAACTCGCTGAATTTTTCGTGGGGATTCATGGTCGGAAATTCATGGTTTTGTTTTAACGAAATATATGACTGAATGTGTTTTTTAAGGAGGGTAGCTCCTTTGCCATTTTCATTCGTTAATAATTCCAAAATCTGTTTGAGGGAGACGGGATCATCCAGCTTGAAGAAAAAATGGTTCAATTGTTTTTTGTCGCGGACCGCATATTGGACAATCGGAAGGGAATAGAAACACCATTCTCTTTCCTGTTCCGTTTCACCCTTGAAAAAACGGGCTTCGTTGGCAAGACTGGCTACGTCGTAACCCAGAGAAGGCAGGGTTTCGATAAAATAGGGAAGGTTTATGTCGGAGAAAGAAGGGGATTTGACAGGTTGAACCTCCTGAAGAAGCAAGCGGCCGAAGCTGGGTGTGTTCTGAAGGGATTCGAAATAAACAGGTTCTCTTAAAATATTATTTAAAAAATTTTTTACGGTTAGAATGGATAAGAATAATTCATGATGCAGGTCTTCATAAAGCGGCTGGAATAACGGTTTTTTTGTTATGCATAAAATATGATTGCCACGGATAGTGTTGCAGAATAGAAAATATTCTTTGTCGGCAGTTAAAATAGCTTCCGCATAATGCGGAATCAAGTCCCTCAATGTGGCCTGGATCATTTTACTGATGGTTGAAGTTTTCTTTAAAGGGATTTTATCAATGAGGTAGTCTGGTTTGTATGTAAAATTCCTGAAAAATACATCAAACATTTTTGGATCGGTCAGTACATTGGAATAATGTCCTTCTTCGTAAGCTGTTTTAGCCAATTCTTTCAGAAAAAAACGGAGAATGTCATCTTCAGGTTTAGAATAATCCAGCGTAACAGCCTGAATATCAATGGGTAATAATTCCGCATAAGACGGGAAAGGGGAATGGAATAATAATACGGTTAATCCAGCCAGGAGAGTTTTTTTTAAAAAAGGGGTGTCTTTCTTCGTGCCTCTGAAAGACTTGTCGCACGCCGCCTTGTCACCGATCAGATTGAATGCAACTGGCTTAAAAAAAGATAACACTTTTACTTCTCCTGAATATCGGATAAGATATACTCGCATCTAACATTATTTAAAAATGAATAGGCTGTAAAGAATCATCCGTTAGGAAAATGAAAGTTTTTTTTTATCATAAACTCTGGGTAAAATCGTTTATCCAGAACATGTTTTTTTTAGTCTTGTTGCTTGCGATTCTATTCGTTTTCACTTTAAAGGATCAAAAACAAAGGCAGTTTGCTGAAATAAGACAGACTGCTGTCCGCTCCGCTGAACTATTATCTCAAAATCTGGCTTTGAGTATTTTAATCTGGGATAAACAGAATATCGAAGAGAAGATCAACCTGTTCCTTTCTGAAGCCAGTAATATCAAATACTGCATCGTTTACTCAAAAAAATTCAATGAAAGTATTTTCTGCGGGCCGGAGTCCACAGATACCTATATTCATACCGCCCCTGTTGCCGATTACTTGAAAAAAAAGTCATTCTTAAGGGAAGATTATTCTTACTTCATTCATTCAAGGCAAATGGTTCATATCATTCAACCTGTGAGCCATCAAACCGATTTCATGCTTTCTTCCAATCTCCCGGATGAAATGGTCGCTCTTTCACCATTTGATGACGGTCCCAAAACTGAAAAAATTTCTTCCATGGAACCCGTCTCTCCCTATGTCGGTAATATTCATTTGGGTGTCAGTTTTGAAGCCGTGGATCAGTCTTTGAAAGAAAGCACGCGTTTTTTTATATCACTTTCCATACCTGTTATCATATTAGCGCTTTTCTTCTATTATCTCCAAACCATGTTTTTGACAAGAAAGCTGACCCTTCTCACCCAAATGGCGGAAAAAATCACAGAGGGAGATTATCAATCTCACCACATTGAAATTGCTTCTAAAGATGAAGTGGCCATCTTATCCAATAGCTTTAACACCATGGTGAACCGCTTGATCCATTCCCAGAAAGAAATCGAAGAACAGAATATCAGCCTGGCTAAAACCAATTCCCAGTTGGATCAGGCATTGCAGCAGATTCAGTCCTTTAATCTTGAATTAGAGAGGAAAGTCCTGGACAGGACCGCTGAACTGGAAACTTTAAATATCACGTTACAGGAAAAAAACAAGGAATTGAAGGCGGCCAATGAGGCAAAAAACAGGTTCCTCAGCATGATGTCCCATGAACTCCGGACACCTTTAAACGCCATCATCGGATTTTCTCAAGTGGGTTTGAAAAGGGTTCATGAAACAGCCACGAAAGATTTTTTCAGCGAGATCAAAGGTAATGGGGAGCACCTCCTTGCCCTCATCAATGATGTGCTGGATTTCAGCAAATTGGAGGCGGGTCAGTTCGAATTATTCTGCGAGTATTTTGACCTCAGTCCCCTTATTCATGAAGTGGTCTCCGCCACAAAGGCCTTGATTTTAGGAAAAGCCATTGAATTAAAGATCCCGGATGTGAATTCAGTGAAAATGGTCTTTGGTGACCGTATGCGTATCAAGCAAGTGCTGTTGAATCTGGCATCGAATGCCAGTAAATTCACACAGCGGGGCTCTATTGAATTTTTTGCCATGCCCTTTATTCGATCGTCTCCTCCGTTGCCAATACCCGTGGATGAAAGGTTTATGAATAGAACCATGTGTGTCATGGTCAAAGACACAGGGATAGGCATTCCTGAATCAAAACTTCCTGAAATTTTTGAACGGTTTAAACAATTGGATGCTTCTGAAACACGGATGCAGGGAACGGGATTGGGATTATGCATTTCCAAAAGCCTTGTGGAATTGCATAATACTCAGCTCTATATTTGGAGCAAGCAGAATGTGGAAACCACACTGTATTTTTTCATTCCCTTGACGAACAAAGACATGAATGAATTGGCTCTTTGATCTGAACAAGAGAGTTGAAAATGAAGTCTCTTATTGGATGAGGTTGCAGGTTATGCCGAATGGATGAGATGACTTAAAGCATGAAGACAGAAAGTGGCAATTCAAGTCGATGTTGTCGTGATATCGTATTTTGTCGTTTCATTCAAAAGGTGAGGAAGCTTGATTGACAGGATGAGTCATGCTGTACTTGTCCGATATCAGTTTATAAAGACTTCGATGGATTTCAGGCTTTCGAAAATTCGGCCGTTTTATTTTTGATGTTATTTTGACTCATTTTTAGATCAATTCTGGCCTGGCCGGAGATCCTGCTTTTTATGGTTTTATATGTCGCATGAATTCATGCATCTGTGTTAGGGTTTCGTGGTACTAGGCCATGAAAAAAAAACTTGAAAAATACTGAAAAAAATAATATAGTATAAATGGTATTAGCCGTTACGAAAGTTTAGGGGGTAAACGGTGAGGAAGATAAAAAAAATAATGGTGATGCTGTTTTTAACAGGGGGAGTATTGTCCTATTCTCCGGCCGATTCCATCCTCGATGAAATAAACGGATTGCTTACCATCACCCCAAAAGATCCTGAATTATATTTTCAAAGAGGTTATTATTATTATCAGCGTGAGGATTTTGAACGGGCTTCTGCAGATTTCATTACCTGTGTTCGTCTTGATCCGCGTGATTTGGTTTACCGTTTTTACAAGGCAAAAACGGATTTTAAATCCGGAAAAATGCGGACCGCTATAGATGGGTTTAAGACCGTAATTGAAATGAATCCGAAGTATGCTGAAGCCTTTTTTTTTCTTGGAATTTTATATCATCAAGTCAATGAAAAGGTCAATGCGTTGCAGGCTTTTGACAAGGCCATTGATCTGAATTGGAATGTGGCAAAATATTGGGCGGCCCGGGCCAGATTTAAGAAGGAGAACGGTGAGATCAATGAAGCGGTTTCTGATTATCAGAAAGCCATCATGATTGAGCCGGATTTAGCCGTCGCTCATTATGAGCTCGCTTGGATCAACTTTGAAAAACATAATATCGATTCCGCTCTTGAACATGCTGAAAAACTGGTCATTCTCGAACACAATCCTTTATTTTATCATACTCTGGCCTGTATATATTCCGAAAAAAACCTCAGGAAGGCCATTGAAAATGAAATGCGTGCTCTTTCTCTTGAACCCAGTAGAGAATATGAAAAAAGCCTGGCCGGTTTTAGACAGGGTAGATCTTATTCCTTGCAAATGGAGGAGACCAGGAAAATCCGGGACGAGATCATGAGAAAGAATGAAATGGAAAAAAGACAAAGAGAAAATATCTGGAATCAGATCATTGAGAAGAATAAAATGTTGAGATGACATCTGTTGAAAAAAAAATATCTTTTGGAATCAATTTGGATGCCCTGATCAAGGAAAAGAAAAAAATAAAGAAACGAACTGCGGACAAATTCACTAACGAGCTGAGCTCCGCGAGCAATCAGAATGAGCGCCGTGCCATCAAGAAAAAAATGCTGGAAGGACAAAGAGCCGGGGAAATAAACAAACTCAACGAGCTGATGCGGAGAAAAAAAGGTCGATAACCTCAGGCAAGGGCAGACCAGAAATGACGAACTGGGGATCGAGAATGAGGGAAGAGAACAGCATATCATTTCAAATAAAAGCGTATCTTTAATATTCTAACATAGAAAAGAGTCTGTTCTGAAAAGTCCCCATTTCATCTTTAATCAAGCGCAACAGAAACATGGGAAAAGTCTGTTCCGGGAAGCTTCGCTTCTTTATTCTCAGGCTGAAAGAATGTTCCAAGGAATTCATGATCTGTCCGGAAGAGCCGCCTGTTATTGTTCCAAGGGACATTGTTTGAGATTGATGGGGGAGTTTTCACGGGCCATTCATGAGTACCGGAAAGCCCGGACCTTGTGTGATAGGGATTCGGAGATTTTTATCGATGCCCTTTGCGGAGAGGGAATGTCCCTCCGGGGAACGGGAGAATTAAAGCAGGCGATCTGTTTGTTTGACCGGGCCGAGAAAAAATATGGACGCTTTCATGATGAAGAGGGTGTGGCTTATTGTCTTTGGGCCAAGGCGGGAACCTTTCGTCTGTTGGGGCAGTTGGAAAAAGCCTTTTCTTTCTTTTCCCGATCTCATGGGATCTATCGGAATCTTAAAGATAAAAGCGGAATGGCTTATTCATTATGCGGCATGGGCGGTGTTTCACGCATGAGGGGAGATTATCAGAATTCATGGCGATATTATTCCCGGGCAAACGGGATTTTTCAGGGAATAAATGATGATTTCGGCAAGAGTTATTCTTTTTGCGGAATGGCTAATGCTAATAGGATGTTGAACCGTTATGAGGATGCGATTGTTTTTTTTAAAAAGGCTGAAAGAGGCTATCTTCGTATTCAGGATAAAGCCAGTTACGCCTATACGCTTTGGGGAGAAGGCATGGCACGGATGCAAGTTAAGAAATACCGTTTGGCAGAAAAAGCTTTCGCTGCTGCAAGACAATTCTTCCGTGAAACCAAAGATTTGCGCGGCATGATGTATTATTATTGGGGACAGTCTCAGCTTCTGTATTTGACCGGAAAACAAAGACACGCTGAAAGCATGATCAAAAAAGGACTCACTCTGGCAGGGGGGTCCCCTTTTTGCTTTGAAGAACAGCATGGACGTTATCTGAAAAGGCTGTTTGAAGCTCCTGTGAATGAAAATAATTTGAGAAAGACGGTAAAAATATACGGGGCGATGGGTTCACATTTTTTTCCGGGATCGGTTGTCCCGGTGGCGTTTCCCTGAGAGGGTCTTTTTTCTTCTTTTCTCCAGTTCTTCGAGTCTTTGTTTCATGTGTTTTTCGAAACCATATTCAGTGGGATGATAAAATTTCATGGATTCGATGGCCTCCGGCAAAAGGAACTCAGGATAAAATCCGTCTTCATAATCATGAGCATAATGGTAGTCATTTCCATATTCCAACTCCTTCATGAGGTCGGTCGGAGCATTCAGGATTTTTTTGGGAACACCAATGGCCCCGCTTTTCGCCACTTCCTGCTGGGCCTGTGAAATGGCCAGATAAGAAGCATTGCTTTTTGGAGCCAGGCTTAAATATAACGCAAGCTGGCTCAAAGGGATCCGGGCTTCAGGCAGGCCGATCATCTGTACGGTCTGTGAAATGGAAGCAGCTAAGATAGCTGCCTGAGGGTCGGCATTGCCGATATCTTCGCTGGCTAAAATGCACAGCCGTCTTGCTATGAAAACCGGGTCTTCTCCTCCTTCTAGCATACGCGCCAGGTAATAAACAGCAGCCTGGGGATCAGAACCGCGGACGGATTTGATGAAAGCGGAAATGAGATTATAGTGCTCTTCGCCGGTTTTATCATATAAAATGGACCGTTTGTCCAAACCATGAGATAAATCAACGGGTTCGATGGTTCTTGAATCTGACGGGGGCAGGGTTTTGTAACGCTCCGCTGAAGCCATCGCTGAGAGTTCCAGAATATTCAAGGCTGAACGGGCATCGCCGTTTGCAATCCTGATCAATTCCTTGAGTGCTTTGTCTGAAATTTGAATGTTTGTCTTGCCCAGACCCCTTTCTTTATCTTCCAGTGCCCTCAAGACTATTTTTTCTACCGCTTTCTCTGATAAGAGATCCAGTATCACCACCCGGCAGCGGCTCAAAAGCGCGGAGTTGAGTTCAAAGCTGGGGTTTTCTGTTGTCGCGCCCATGAGTGTGTATACTCCGCTTTCCACGGCATCGAGGAGTCCATCCTGCTGGGCTTTGTTAAAACGGTGGATTTCGTCAATAAAAAGCACTGTTCCCCGGTTATAAAATCGGATCCGTTCCCGTGATTGTTTTTCGATTTCCTGTAATTCCTTTTTGCCGGAATGAACAGCAGAGATTTGTTCAAAATGAGAATTCAAATGCCGGGCCAATAGCCTGGCAAGGGTTGTTTTTCCTGTGCCAGGCGGCCCCCAGAATATCAGGTTAGCTATCCCTTCACCCCTCACAATCATACCCACAGGGGAGCCGGCTTCAAAGATATTTTCCTGCCCGAAAAAATTCTCCAGGCATTGCGGCCTGACCCGTTCAGCCAGGGGCACGTATTTCTGATAATATTGTTTAGCAATCTGGTCAAACAGATCCATAAAAATGAATTCGCTCTATTGACATATCTGTTGAATGAGGGTATATATTTTACATATTATATAAGGATTATTATTAACTCAAATGATTATCAATGTCTTGATCATAATGAAGATAACATGAAGAAACTGAATTTGTTTTTCATTATCAATCTTATATTGGTTTTGAGTCCGGCAAGTGTTTTTGCCCTTGCTCCAGTCACACAACAATCCCAGGGACTTTCAAAAGAAGCTAACAAACAATGGGCGGTATATAAAGGCAATCAAATCGCCGGCAGGAAATGGTATGGGGATCAGTACTTCATGCAGGGAAAGTTGATGGATGTGGTTTTGGCAGAACAAACCGGGATTTCTCTGGCAGAAATTTCCCCGCAGGACAGCGAGGCTTTTGATATTGGGACGGATGATAAAACTTTTGTGGTGCTTCTTGATCAATCTGGCAATCTGTCCCTGACGCTCCATTTGAAAAATGAAAAAGGATCTTTTCCCACAGGCATTCATCTGTTTTCAACTCAACAGGAAGATGCAGAAAAAATAAATTGGGAATTTTTTTCTCAACAGCTGCAATCCATAAACCTGGGGACAGCGGTACAGCAGGAAAAAATGGGGTCGGGAGACACGGATGTATCTCAACTGGAAAAAGTCATCAAAAAAGAAGTCAAGGCCATTGCTTTATTAAAGAGGCGTTCAAAAGCAGCGCCGGTTCTTCATGCGCGGTCTGTCGAGAGCTGCATCCCATCCATGGATGAATTCATGAGGGTGATATTAACACTGGACCCCAATAAAACCCCTGAAGAATATACGGAGGATCCGATTTTAGCTCACTTTGCCGGAAAAGGTAAACAGAACCTAATCAGAGGCGACATAGAGGAGGAGATCCTTTTTATTGATGACAAGATATACGGTGAAGACGCTTCAAGACCCAGAGTGAGTCTGGATTTCTTATCAGAGAAGCTCATCACAGAAGGAACCAGATTCATGGAGGAAGGAGACCATCTGATGGAAGAACCTTCCGAGGAAAATTTCCGCCATGCCAACGCCAGTTATAAAAAAGCGGTCAGTTGTTTTTTTCATGCCTTGCGTTGTGAAATGGCAGCAGAGGACATCACATCCTTTCTCCAATTGAGGAGCATTCAAAGCGAGGCTATCAACAGAATCCGGGAAATGCTGTTTAATGCCATATCCAAGAGGACTCAGGCGATCCCTTTTTCGAATCTTCTTGAATTAGCCCGTCTTTGGAAATCAAAAGAGAATAATATTTTTCTATTATGGAAATGGGTGCAGGATAATACCAACATCGCAGACCTTCACTGGTTTGTTGATAAGGGTGATGCCTTCTGGGATGGATACAGCCGGCATGATTTAAACTGTGAATCCTGTCTGGCATTGGATCATCTGGAACACGCGCCGGAAAGCCTGGCGTTATTGACCCATTCATTGCCGGGCATGCCCAGGACTTATATGGATGGAACCTGGTACGGTTATTTCAACAGCCGCAGAAAAGACGGATCCGTGCGTCCTGATCTGCAGGGAGGGGAGCTGACACGTCTTCAAAAAAGGTTCAGAGAAATTGACCAGAATGGAACGGATGAAACCATAAAAAAAGTGATTTTTCTTACCAACATGCTCAAAGATTATTCCCGGATTCTTTTGGGAGATGATTCAGCCAATATAGAAAGAATATTGAGACCTTTATTGGAAAAAACAAAGGAAATCAGCAAGGAAGATATCGAACTCATCATCACTTTGTCCAGGGAACACAGGGACAACAGGAGCCTTTTTTCAGGAGATGGAGGGGTCAGACCGATCATCAATAAATTAAAAACATCTGAAAAGGGACAAGCTGGGGCAAAGGAATTCACCTATCCAGAGCTTGTTGTCCCTGACCGCGGAGCGTTGGAAGATTTAACCGGGGCTTTTTCAGAGCCTCAGCCTGATGAAGCCCTTTCCCGTTTATTAGACATGAAGACTGAAAAAGGAAACAGAATGACCAAGGCCATGACATGGCTTGGAATGTTAAACAGGGATAAATATACCGGGTTAGAATATGTCGGAGTAACGATCCTTCATCACTGCGTCAGGTTGAATCATTTCATGAGATTGTTTGAATTCCGGCAATATGACGATTTCAACCGGGAAAGAAGAGAGAACAGATTACCGGCCATTCCGGAGAGTCATTTGGAACCCATCGCGGTTTCTCTGGATCATGTTTTTGATTACATGAGTTCCCCCCAAATCGGGTTTCCAAGAGACATGGTTCATAAAATCGTTCATGCGATCACTTTTTTTCATGACATAGGCGACATTCATGATTCCGGGGATCATATGAAGCGTGGGGAACAGATGATTGAAGCAGCCTTGAATACAGTCGGCCTTGATCCTGTGACCCTGGGAGAAAACTATGCCAGGGTGATCAGCTGGGCGAAGTTTATCGCACGAAATCATGGATTGGGAGGGCTGATAGGAGGGGAGCAGCCCTCAAGACCCCTTACTTCTGCCTTAGAAGAATTTAAAAATCCGGAAGAAAAAGAGATGTTATTTCAGTTTGTCAAAATAGTTTATAGCGCTGATCTTTTATCCTATGAAGACGGAAACCGCTTTGACAAGGATGTCGCAGAATATGTATCGGGTTTGCATGATATTGGGGCATTGAAAGAGAAAGACGAGTTTGAAAACAGGATCAGAAGATTGGTGGGGAAAAACAAGAGAAAACAGGATAAGGTGGTGAGACAATTGCAATCCATTCGACAACAGGTGCTGGAAACGGAAGGCGGTGATCATTTTGCCCAATTCATTTCAGAAGCAGAATTGGATCATTGCCGTCCTGTATTTGCCAATTTGCAGGATATCCATATTACACAGCTTCTTTATTTGTTTTATAAAATACAAAAGGCTTCCGGTGGAACCATCACCGGTTTTCATTTTACCAGTTCCAGAACCCAGGCAAAATTAGACAGACGTTTTATTGAAAGGCTTTTTGATTTTGACCAGGATGAGGATCGCCGGTTCAATGTTTTTAGATTAACCGATACTGATTTTGATGGAATCATTGCCATGCTTCAAAGGAAGATCGGTCTGGGCACTAACGTAAAGGACGGGAACACCCTGTATATTGATGACCGTTTTATGAATTATCTGTACCGGTACTGGCTCGCTTCCGGATTCATTGATCTCGCTTACTATACAGGAAGAGGGACAGGGACTCTGACCGATCATCATATTGGGAATATTTTATTTTTGCAGGAACTGGGCAACATGGAGGAATTCATGAGTCTCGATCAGTTTTATCCGTTCGCCCGGCTGTTGTACGGTTATCTGGGTATCGTGGTGAAGCGAGAAACAAAAGGTTTCTACCTGGGTGATGCAAGGACTTTTGCAGCCAAACAGAGTACAGATGAAAAGACTAAGGATCTCAACCAGTCGCAATTGCTGGTTTATCTGACCGGGCAGCTCGTTGATGCCAATCCTGCTTTTGCATCTCAATATCGGGAAGTATTGGAAATGTTTCAGGAATTACAGCGACAGGATCCGGCTCATTTGACCCTTCTTTTAGACTGGCTCAGGGAAAACAGGACCATCCGGTTCAGATACATGTGTGAAAACGTGGATTTCGGGCCCAAAGGCCTCATCACCTTCTGCTATGCTCTGGCCCGTTTGTGGGATGCCCAGGGAAGAAAAGAAACAACCTATTTTTTCAATACGGCGTTTGAGAGAGACAGTCCTAAAGTGCCCCGTGAAAAGCTGAAATTCTGCCAGGAATCATGGGAAGATGTTATATCAGCTGCTTCCAGGATCAATTCTCCGGACGGATTCAGTGCCGAGGCTTTTATCAGGACGGTCCTTGGATTAAAAATGCCGACGGAATTTGATCAGAAGGGGAATACGGTGGTCATTAATTTCGCCCCCAGACTGCACATCTCTACGTTTTCAGATATTCACCACCGGGATCCGCAGACCTTTTTGGCCGGAGAGCAGTTGAATGATCTGAGGAGAATAAAAGGGTTGCTTAAAACCGCTTCTTTGACTGAAAAAGATTTAAACCGTGTCTTGAGACAATTAAAGATTCCTAAGGAACGGTTCATGGAGATCATGGAGGCCTTGAGTGAAGAAGATGAAAAAGGTCTCATCCTGCAACACCTAGACGCTCTTTTGCCCCCATCAGTTGTACGGCAGGCTTCCTGATTTTTACTCTTGGAAAAAAATATCTTTGCTTTTTTTTCTTATTCATTTTTTAATATGAAAAATCAAATTTTATTTCAGGTTAACTGAGAGGGAATAGATTATTTCATTAAGAAAGAGGTTAGTTGTTGTTCAGGAAGGAGAATCTTCAAGTGAATCATAAATGGAATGTTGCGGGTCTTCTATGCGGTCTGACGGTCTTTTTTTCTTTTTCCGGCTTTGTGTTATCGGATGAGTCCAGGCAGGAAGCCCTGTCTGTTATTTCTGAATTCCGCGAAAAAATCCGAATGCAGTCCGGTGAAGAAAGGGAAAATACAAAGAGACAGATGGAACGATTCCATAAAAGGCAGCTGGCATCGAACCGGTTTGATGATCAGGTGCGATGGGCTTTTATTCAGGATGATCTGCGATATGGGAACGCGGAATATGCCGTGCCGTTATTACAGGATATAAACACGCCGGACGCGATTTTAAAACTCATGGAAATGCATTCCGATCCGTTCCGGCAGGGAAAAACCATTCGGATTCACCGTTTGACTTTAAAGGGATTTGAAGAATCCTTTTTCAGAAAAGAGGAAGAGACAATCCGGTATGAATTCAGTGTAAATGAGCTGCCGCGCTTATTTGCTCAATTGGACCAGAGTAAGCTGACGGAAGACCAGAAAACCAGGCTTTACCTTGTTAATCACTGCCAGTTCAAACCAAAAGGATTGATCCGGCAGTATTTCCTAGAGCAACGAAAACGAAAAGAGAAAAAAATCAAGAAAGAAAAAAAGAAGCCGGTTTCTGTTCAACAGATTCCTGAAGACCGGTTTTCTTCTTCTGTCCCTCAAACTGTAAAATCAGAGCCTGTGATACCCCCTGAAACGGCTGGACCTGTCCCTGCTGCCGTGATAGAACCTGAACCCGAGATTCCATCCGTTCAACCTGAATACATGGAGATTCAAGAAGAGAGAGAATCCCCTTCTGTTTTGCCTATCGAGTCACCTCCATCTGATTTGGAAATCAGGGAAGAGACAATACCTGATTCCATGACAGAGGATACAAGTGAAAAAACAAAAGATGAAGAAGCATTGGATCTGGCCAAAAAAGAAGCTGATGCAATCGCGGAATCAGAAATGGGTCAGATGAAACAGGAAGCGGCAGAAGCAGCCGCCCGGCTCGAAGCGGAAAAGAATGATCAGGAATAAGTCAAGCAGGGCAACTTCCATCACCGGCATCTTCGGCTTTGTCCGGATTTCGTCTGTCAGCTGCTTTTCAATATGATTATTATGGTATAGAGAGAATCTTCCGCTGAAGCCGCTGCTTTTTTTACCATAAGTTCTCTGTTGATTATATTTATTTTCGGAGCGGATTTGTTTTTGTGGCTTGCTTTTGATGATGTTTCATGATAATCTTATAAAAATTTTTTTACATTTAGATAGAAAAGGACAGATATGAAATTACT
Source organism: Candidatus Auribacterota bacterium (assembly GCA_016932965.1). Taxonomy (GTDB): domain Bacteria; phylum Auribacterota; class JAFGBW01; order JAFGBW01; family JAFGBW01; genus JAFGBW01. Next base: position 5,120 of record JAFGBW010000191.1, on the reverse strand, counting down.
TTTGGTATATCCTCAGTTTCCCAAAAATACTTACTGGAGTTTTTCTTATAGTCTTCCTATTATTGCTAAGAAGGCCAGTATGCCCCCCTTGGGTTTGATCACCGTCGCAGCCATGATCCCTTCTCAGCATGAAATCAGACTGATAGACATGAATATTGGACCATTGGAAGAAAAGGATATGTTATGGGCCGACATGGTGATGACTTCTTCCATGATCGTCCAGAAGGAATCCTTGCAGGAAGTCATTGATATGGCCAACCGGCTGCGCATTCCAGTAGCCTGCGGAGGTCCCTATCCAACCCAGTATTATGGGGAGATTCATGGGGCGGATTATTTGCTTCTCGGCGAGGCTGAATCAGGTGTCCTGGATTCCTTTCTGCGTGATGTTGAAAAAGGTGAAGTAAAAAGGGTGTATGCCCGCCCTGTGATCCGGTCAAAGGCAGTGGAAAAGAAAATAGATGAAGAAGAACTGGCCTCCCTTTATGCATTTTCAGGCGAGAATGCTGAAATCATTTCAGGCATGCCAAGGCCTTCTATGGTTTCTTCTCCTGTACCCAGATTCGACCTTTTAAAGATGGATGAATACGCTTCGATGGCAGTTCAATTTTCCAGAGGCTGTCCGTTCTTTTGTGATTTCTGCAATGAAGCCACGCTGTTCGGCCATGAAGCCAGGGTCAAATCAGCAGGAAAAATCATGGAGGAAATAAGGCAAATTTTTTCTTTGGGTTACCGGGGTCCCGTGTTTGTAGTGGATGATAATTTCATCAGTAATGTCCGGGCCGTCAAGCGGGCTCTCCTGGAATTGAGACTATTCCAGGAATCAAATAATTATCCGTTTACCTTCTATACGGAAGCCAGCATCAACCTGGCCAGAGATGAGGAATTGATGGCCATGATGCGGGATGCAAGGTTTGACATGGTTTTTGTCGGTATCGAAACCCCGGACAAGAACGTGTTGAAGTCCATGAATAAATACCAGAATGTCAGGACAAATCTTTTGGAGGATGTCCGGAAAATACAGTCATATGGAATGGAAGTGACAGCCGGATTCATTATCGGGAATGACAAAGATCCGGAAAATATCACGGATCAGATTTTCGACTTTTGCAGAGAGGCCGGCATTCCTAAGGTGATGGCAGGGCTTTTATCTGCCGTAAAAGGATCGGAATTGTATGCCCGTCTCCGCGAGGAAGGACGCTTGTTGGAGGACACGGACGGGAATAATACCCATTCTCTTGACTTAAATTTTATCCCTTTGCCAGGTAAAGATAAAAATAAGATCATTGAAGATTATAAAAACCTTCTGATCCGTCTCTATGACACAAGTGGCAGGAATTTTTTTGAACGCTGTTCTGTTCTTCTGGATCATTGGAACCAGGGGCCCAAGGCCGTGGGGAGAGTCAAATGGAAAGACATCAAGATTTTATTGCGGTCGATGAACAAACAGACGTTTACTCGGTACGGCTGGACTTACTGGAAATGGCTGTTTCATTCCATTGTGTTTCATGCAGAGCAGTTTCCTGAAGCAGTGGCGCTGTGCGTAATGGGGCATCATTTTATTGAGATCACCCAGTCCGCGCATAAGGCTTACCGGCTTTACACCTATTGCCAGGAAAAGCTGGATTATTTTACAGAGAAGATGGCGTTTTTCTGGAAGACCCGCAGGGATATCGGTGAAGAATGGGTGGAAAGGCTCATTGAGGACAAAAAGAATTTTCTTTTGAATGCAAAAAATAAAATCCATGCTCTTCCTTCTGAATATCATCCTAAATTGATGGAAACCTATAAAAACATCCATGTTTATCTGGAATTAACCAGGCATTTTCTTGAAAAAGTACTGCATTTCAGGCAGAGGCTGAATTTTTCAATCAAATCGGGATTGAGTTTAGGTGAAGAGCGGGTTCAGAAAATATTCAGAGAAAAAAATGAATTTCTTATCAGAATGAAGGAACGGATTGAAGCCCTGCCGCGCGAATATCGCAATAAATTGATTCGCCTTCATGAGGAATACACGCTTTATCTGGATTCCCTGTTTCCTGATTTCGAGGGAACATATTGATTATCTGCAAGAAAATCCGGGTATTTATCCGGATGAGCTTTGGTCATCTCCTAGCGTAAATGAATGAGTATAAATTGAGAATTTAGAATGAAAGTGAACTTGCTCATTGGAAAAGCAGTTTATGATATACCATGAGAAGTATTGGTTCGGTTGCAGTCAGATGATTTTTTAAAAATGATTCTCCTTATTAGAATTGTTAATTATTAATTGGCCTCTACTGATCATATTCTGGAGACATCCTTTGGATTTGTATCATGCCTGGATCAGGATTCTTAGAGATACTGTTGCGGGAATCATTTATTGTTATCGCCTCAAGGTTCCGGTTCCGAATATCATCGTGGAAAAAATGCACCGTTGGGGAAGATGGGATCCCCTGACCAGGACTATTGCGGTTTCAGACAGACTTTTGCGATATTGTTCATGGGATGCTGTGATCGAAACCTTGAAGCATGAGCTTTCACATCTGATCGTTGATGAAGTGTTCCATGCTTCCTTTGCCATGCCTCACGGCGACGAATTTAAAAGGGCAAGCCGTATGATCGGGGCTTCAGAAAGGGCTACCGCATCAGACGCTGATATGGGATTTTCGCTCGATGACAGAAGGAAGATTGAACAGCAGCCTAAAGAGGCCCTATTGATCCAGAAAGTCAAAAAACTTTTTGCCTTGTCCACTTCTCCCCATGAAAAAGAGGCTTCTAGTGCCATGCTGAAAGCCAATGAACTGCTTTTGAAATACAATCTTTCTGTTCAGAAAGAGGGGGAGACTCATTCAGATTATGATTATTGTTGTCTGGAAAGGAAAACCAGACGGGTTCCTGTGGAGGAAGTTTTGATTTGTAACATCTTGAAAGATTTTTTCTTTGTCGATTATATTCTGGTGCCTTCTTATCAGCCAAATCTTGATGTCCGGACAACCAGCATCGAGATCATGGGAAGAAAAGAAAATCTGGAAATGGCCGAGTATGTTTATGCCTTTTTAATACGGTGTTGTGATTTGTTCTGGCAGGAATACAGGAGAAAAAACGGCTTGAAAGGAATCCGGCACAAGAAAAGTTATCTTCTCGGGTTATTGGAAGGATTCAGGAAAAAAATGGAACGGGGCAGGAATGCCCCATTCGTGTCCAATGAGCTGGTGTTGGCAGTCAGTCCGCTCATGGAGGAATTTTTCAAATACCGGCATCCCCGGGTTCGGAGAAGCAAAGGAGGAGGAAGGTGGATTCATTCCGATCCATACAAACAGGGACAGGAGGATGGAAAAAGTATTGTTCTGCACAAGCCGGTTCATCATGATAAAAAAAGATTCAAAGGCCTGATTCTTGGAAATAAAAACAATCTGATTGGTCATGCGCTCTGAGAAGCAAAGAGCCGGGTTTTTCGGTCCCATTCCTCTCTGAATGCGAGATTGCAGTCTAACAGGGAATGCAGTTCTTCCGTGAAAAAATCAAACAGAGGGAACATGGCGCTGCCCAATCTGTTATATAATTGAACAAGCAGTTTTTTCCTCTGCCAGGGTTTGCACCAGGTCAGATAATAGATCAATGAAGATTTGTTTCTTTGATTAAAAGCATCAGCAGCAGAAGGGGAATGCCACGGGATCACTCGATATTGTAACTGGGAGGCGTATTGATGTTCCAGATCATAATAGGCTTCTGCCCCCTTGGATTGAGCCTCTTTCATCCAGGTTTGATACAGTTGCGGATCCTCCCATTCTTTTACTTCAATATAGGAATCATAGGGGATAAAAAAGTCTCTATGAATGATAAAGGAGTTGGGAGAATTATAGAAAATATGATCCAGGATCGACGGTTTTTTTGAATCCGGACTATCGGGTCTGGGGTGACTGTGGATGTCTGTGACAACGAATCCATGTTCAAACAAAAAGGTTAATTCTGGAGGCAGCCGGAGCCGGATTTCGTTCTCAGCCATTTTAACCCATCCGTAACCTCGCAGGTATCTCCAGAGTTTTTGGAAAAAATGAGGAGGCTGTTCCAGATCTTCCGCTCTTCTCATAAAAATCCATTTTTCGTTTGAAAGTTCGAACAGTCCGTATTCTGTAGAATTCAGATTCTCATGCCTGGATAACCATCGGAGGTCTTCAAAAGAGACTTGATCCAACACGACCATAGCTCCTTGTTTTTTGAAAAACCTTTTATCCATAACAGATCTTATATTTTTTGCTTTTCGGATGTTTTTAATGGCTTCCTCCATTCTGGAAAGAGAGGCTGTCGATAATACAGGTTCCAAAGACCGGATGGATTGGAGCAGTTTTGGATTATTTTGAAAAAGAGATTGAGGGGAGAGTGATTCACGTTCGACGGGGATGTCCTGACAGGAACCTGCTGAATGTCCTTGTGAAACGCAGCATGTAAAAAATAATACCAGGATCAGGCCTAATCTGCCAGAGATACGAAACGGATAAAAAAATAAACAGTTGTTTTTATTCATGGGAATCAATGGCTTATATTCATTCAATTGGGCTATACCTGATTTTTTCGCTGAGCGCAATAGGTCAGTCATTCCATCGTTATGATATTTGCATAACCGCTTATATAAGAGAGTGTTATTATTTGATAGATATTCCATTATCCTTTGAGTTTGTAATGAGTAATTCTGTGTTCTAACTATATGAAAGTGAAGTAACAAAAATGCCAGGAAAGAAAAATAGAGTGTCAAGACACATGAAATGATAAGGCATTGTGGTTTGGAGCGGCAAAATAGTGGTTTCCGCACTCACATCTAATGAGAGTCAAGAAATTCCGAATGAAATGTCTGATATAGAACAGAAATAAGGGATGATATAGGCCGTTTTTTAGATGAGGTCTATGCGTGACTGACAAAGGTTTGGATGTAGTCCACAAACTGCTGGATTTCTTCCCGGTGTTCCGTGTGCAAGAATTCAATGCCGCAGCAGTATTCATATTCCCGGAATCGTTCTTCTGGAAAATCCTTGAAATTTTTTAGCCTGGCCCAGCGTACAACGGCTGTAACTGAAATTCTCTGGTTTCTTTCCTTTAGCGGAAGACTTAATTCCATATCAAAAACATCATTGATCTTAGGCATC
>JAFGBW010000190.1 GCA_016932965.1 Candidatus Auribacterota bacterium | reverse complement strand
GATATTTCATCCCAGCAGATTTCCTATCTTCTCTTGAAGCTGGAAATGAAAAAATTGATACGTCGTCTGGCAGGAGACTATCTTCTTCTTAATAAGAGAAGTTAGGGATATCTCCAATTTTTTCCCTTCTCAATTCATGATCATTTCTTCAGACTCTGTCTCAGGATCTGACTTTTGGCATTATTAAAATCCCAGCGTGCTTCCTGATGAATGATATCCGCCAATTCAGGACTTATGCCAGGACTCTCATTTTCAAAAAGAGACAAAAGCACAAACATGTCTTCATTAAAAAAAGGCCTGCTTTCCTTATACAATTCCTTTATCTCATTTAAAATCGCATTCAATTCATTTTGTTTTGATCCCTGACCGCTTAATATCGCTTTTTTGATCACCATGGCCGGTGGGAGAGAAATCAATGCCTCTTTATTGGGATCATGCCAGAAAGCCAGCCTGTATAATTTAACAACAAGCACGGCCCTTTTGATCTGGATGCCCCCCCTTATGGCCCTGCTTAGTTCCGCGTTCTCAAGCAATCTGTCAAATCCCACCTTCAACGTTTGATCGTTGTATAACCAGTTTTGTATTTCTGCCTTCACGTAGGATAAAAGCACCAAGGCATATTCCGGGGAATTCTTTTCCTCCGTCGTTTTCATATTTTTCTTCGCGAAGTCCAGATCGGATTGCATTTTCTTTTTAATCAGATCTTCTTCCTCGGGATATCTTCTCCATAATTCAGAAAAGGGGACAGAAGCCATAGAATCTCTCTTTAAATTCATCATCCCGTCCCAAAGAACACCTTCGGTTCTTAATAGGAGAAAAAAACCGGGTGGAACCGTGATTGTCGAAAGCCATTCGCTTCCGTTCATTTTCTGCAATAAGGCCTTGATCCGCGTAAAGTAAGGATGATCATTAACCTTTTCAATGAAAGCTTTTTCAGTTTTTGTTTCCAAAACAGAATCAAAGCAAGCCCATAATAAATCTGTATTGGTTTCAGAAAGAAGATACAGATCAGGGAAGGAGGGAAACAGATCAGAAAGTAAACGAAACCATAAAACACTCCATAATTCATTCATCAATTGGCTGTTTCTTTTATCATACACAGCAGCCCTTTCCAGACTATATTCAGCGCTGATCAACGCATCCACCCGTCCGGATAATCGGTAATATCGAAATAATTCCCTGCCCAGCTCTTTCAGTAGATTGATATCATCAATTCCTTTTATTTTTTCCTGTGACCAGGAGGTTAAACGCTGCGACAATTCCAGTGCAGCATTCATGTTTCTCTTCTTTTTTTCAATTCGGATAGAGATGAGATGAATCATGGCTTCATCGATGCTGTTTTTACTCTTGATTTTTTTAAGCCAGTCCATTTTATCATCTTCATCAGCCATCTGCATGCCCATCTGACGAGCCGTCATATCCTTGAAATCCTGATCGTCACATTTTTTAAAAATTCTCTTAGCCAGTTTCATCCTATTGTCATTCCATCCCAGTTCATAAAAAGTGGAAAGCAGCCGCAGCAAGGGCCTGTATTCCTTCCTTTCAAAGGCCAGATTCTCCGTCTCCTCTAAAATGTCCTTGGCTGATGCGCCTTTATCGGAATCCAGTAAGACCCTGGCTAAAAGGATATCCGTATCAAAACTGAAAAAAGCTTTTTTGATGGAATAAAGCATATCCCGGACGGGCCGCAATTGAGCGGGATTTTTCAGCTGAATCACAGCTTCAGTATAAGCATAAACGGCATCCAAAAACCGCTGCTGCGTTGCGATCTTCTCTTTCAATTTAACAACATGAAAATCAGAGGCTATCTCGGAAAGGATGAATTTCTCCTTTTCCTGTCGAGCCTCCTCATCACTCTGAATGAGATAGATCTTCCTCGCCACAGCCTCGTATTTTCCGACTTTACCCTTCAACTTCATATTGACATCTTCCCGGACCGTTTTTTCCCTTGAATGAAGTTCCTGCCATAGAACAAGATAAGGTTCCAGATAAGTATTCACCAGAGGCTGTAAAATATCCTTTCCCTTTTGATGATCGCCCTGCTTGATATAAGCTACCCCCATCAGCAATTTATCATAGGATTCCAAAGCATGCTTTTTCTGATAATTTTCAAGAAATTCAATCATCTGATGCCATTTTTTCTGTGCATAGAAAATGGGAACACTCAAATACGTCAATGCTTCATTGTCCGGATGGATGGGGATCGTTTTGGCAACTTCCAGCGCTCTTGCCATCTTATCTTTTCTGATCAAATCCCTGCAGGCAATGATTTTAATTCTTTTTTCCACGGAAGGGGCCTTAAAAACCTGCCGGATTTCTTTTGTCCAGTCATAAACAGCATTCTTGTTTACATCCAGAAGGATAGCCAGTAAATCGCATCGAAGCTCAGGAAAACGGTTAGAGGTTTTTTGAACCACCGCCAGATTCTCGTCGTCATTTAAAATAGAACGGCATTCCCAGATTTTTAGAATTCCCTCTTTCCAATATGTTTCAGGAATTGATTCCTGATTTTCACAAAAAAGCAGAATCTCCTCCGGAGATAAAATATTTCTTTTGGCAAAGGGAAGAAGGATAGCGCCGGAAAACCGGATTTGATATTTTCTTCCCATATCAAGTGTTTTTCTCACGTTAGCCACATCATTTTTTTGTTCATGAAAATGCAGACGATCCAGCAAAAGAGTACGGCCTGATTCATAATCCCCCATTTTAATAGCCCATTCAAAAAAATCCTCAGACACATAATGATTTTCAAAAAGGCGATTCCTGATGCAACGGAAAAGACGGTGATGAATGACCAGTCTATCCTTCCGGTTCAACTGCAAATAAGCATTTCCGTAACGTTTTAAAAAAGTATTTACTCTTCGGTGTTTCACATAATAATAAAACACGCCTTCAGTCAGACGTAAACACAGCCGAAAGGCATCCGAATAAGCTTGTGACTGGGAAAATTCCTGGCGGCTGAGTAAATGAAGGGCCCTTTCCAAAGTATCCTCCATAGAATCCGAAGAGCGTACTTCCGACAACAGCTCCTTTGCCTCGTTGTCTTTTGTCTCATAGCCTCCTTTCCCCTTTATCACGAACAAGCCGTACAGGGCCATGGCCATGATCAGGGCAACCAGAAAGTGCATCAATTGATATTTGAACGGCAGAAGAAGCCGTCCCAAGGGCTCTTTTTCTCCTTCTTTAAAAACCAGTGCCCTGACAGGTATCAAAGGAATAATAAACCTGAACCATAAAATTTTCATGCTCCTTCCATCTTCCGTAGCGCAGGAAGTCGGCTTCAACGTAAAAAAAGGGTTTCTTGCCGAATATTTCTTATGTTGTTCATCCATGAAAAAAAATGGATCCGCGGCGGCTTTTTCATATTGCTGAATCTGATCAGGGGTTTTTACTTTTTTTCTGTTGATCTTAAACAAATTTTTTGCCACCTCAATTTTTCCGTCAGAAGCCATTTTTTTTATTTCATCCAAACCGACGGCAGATGAGACACCCCCGGCGAGTTGGGGGGCTCCGGCTGGGATTCTTCTTTCGATCCTGGTGTCTTTCTTCTTTTCTGACGCACTTGGAACTGCATCAGGCTTTTTTAAAAGGTCGCCTTTCGTATAAAAATCCGCTTTTTCTGGTTTATCGAAACGCCCTATCAGCTGAACAAGATTCTCAATAAATGAATCGAATTCGCGCTGTAACGTTTCCTTTCCTGAATACTCCAAAGCCTGAATCTGACTGACCAAAGGTACAACGACATCCTTGGTATCCCGGTCAATCCTTGAAATAACCGCCTGAGCGTGAAATTTATTATCCTGATTTCTTAATTTGCTTCCAAAGGACTTCAATTCATTGATCTTGGATAAAATATAGCCGGAAAAAGCCTGTGCCAGTCTTTCCAAAGCAATTTTTTTAAGGGAATCCTCCTTCAATGATAGTTTATTCAGCAACTCCAAATAAAGAAGGGCCGCGGATCTGTCTCCGATTTTCAAGCACATTTCCATGCGTTGCAAAAGAACATCCAGTATATTTTTAATCAGGTGATTCAAAACCCTCCCAAGAATAGCGATGTCTTCGGGATCATCTTTTTTTGTGATATGCCCGGAATCCAGAAGAGCCGGAGAAAAGGCAGGAGAATCCCATACTTCATACAGCGACAGGAAACAATCTTCCCACTCTTTTAGAACCAGTTTGTCTTTATCCATGAGTTTACGCAAAAGAGCCAATTGCTGATCCCATTCCTGATTACCGAAACCGCCGTGAAAAACAAGCGACCGTATCCGGTATTCCTTATCCTGGAGGTACCGGGACAACTCCTGGACTTTTTTCTGATCTTCTTCGTTCACCATGAAGCCGGATTCCACCTGCCTCTTCAAGAGATCATAACTTCTTGCGATATCCTCTTCCGTCGCTTGAGTATTGATCCGAAGCTGATCAAAAAGATTGTCCGATAGAAAATGCTGCATAACTGAATACCTTCCTCCACGCTGTAAGACAGAACAATAAAATTATAGCTGATTTTATCAAATGCTCAAAATGATTATTTATAATAAAAACCCTGTTGTCATGATTAAATATTTTCTTATTTCCACCCCCCTTTTTCTGTTAAAATAACTCATGCTTTCCATGACATCATCCATTCCTAAATTCTCCATCCAGAACAGGCCCTCCGCTTTTATTTTCTCTATCCTTCTTTCACTTTCTTTATTTTATCCCTATTTCTCCTATGATCCGGTTCTTTCACCATTGATTTGCCTGTTGTCTGTTGTTTTTGCCATCATACTGAGTTTCAAACATCCTAATGCATCTTCCATCCAATGGGGGCTTCTTTACCTTTTATTCATGAGCCTGGGTTTCTGGAACATGGATTCAGCCGCCCTGTCAAACAAGTCCATCATCCTTCTGATTACAAGAGTTTCCTTTTTTTATAGTTCATCCATCCTCTGTGATAGTGAATCCAATAAAAAAATCATCATTTCCATTCTCATGGGCTTAGGCACGGTTATTTCCTTGTATGGACTCTGGCAATATATCCACATTTTTCCCGCATCATTGAAATTCTACAGCCAATTCCATGAGTTTATTCCGGACGAAATCAAACATGATCCAGGCAAATGGAAGGCGTTTTGGGT
>JAFGBW010000189.1 GCA_016932965.1 Candidatus Auribacterota bacterium | reverse complement strand
GGATTGAAGTGGAAAATTTTTATGACAAAGCGGCTTTATGCGATGAGCTCATCGGATTGAGAAACGGGGTGGACTCCGCGCTTGTGGTTTTGACCCATGCCATGAATAATCCGGTCAGCGCCGGCTGCCATTATTACGAACAATAAGGCATTTCATGAATGTCCGGATTAAAAACAACATAAAACACAATAAAATATTGAGGTTAATTAAAACATAATGAAGCCGGACATAGAATCGTGAATTGAGAATTCAGAAGGAATGCCTTTGGCGTTTTGAATCGGATGATGAAATTTTTCGGCTGCCTTGCAGCCCCACTGTTTTCTTGTTTCTCGATTCTCAATTCTTGATTACCAATTTAACCACCCATGTAGTGTGATGAACCATTCCCCCTTTTTATCCCTGATCATCCCGTGCCATAATGCGCTTCCATATCTTTCAACCTGCGTGGAATCACTTAAAAAACAGGGCTTTCAAAATTGGGAATTGATTGTCATAGACAATGGTTCCACGGACGGCTTAAAAGAGTGGATCAGGAATCAGTCTTTTTCTTTTCCCTTCCTGTTCTCAAGAAATGAAATCAATCCAGGCTATGCTGCCGGCGTCAATCAGGGCGCTGCAAATTGCCGGGGCGAAATCATAGTCGTCCTGAATTCGGATCTGACGTTCGAATCCGTTTTTTTAGAAAACATCGTCCTTGGCTTTAGAAATACCGGACTCGAAATGGCTGCTCTTCATGTCAAAAACAAGGAAGGAACAAAAACCGAATCACTTGGAGTGTATCTGACCTCTTTTCTGAGAGGAAAGAATTCGACAACCGGCAGTGATATCCTCGGCCCTTCCGGAACAGCCTTTGCCCTCAAAAAAAATCTTCTGAAAAAAATATCGACTCCCAACGGTCTCCTCTATGACGAACGTTATTTTTTTCTATGGGAGGATATAGAACTCTCATGCCGGTTATCAAAGCTGGGAATCGCAACGGGGGTGATAGAAAACGCCGTATGCTTTCATCATGGCAATTCAAGCCGCAGCGGATATTTTTATAAGCAGTACCTAAGCCTGCGCAACCGGTTTTATCTGATCCGGACATATTATCCGGCCTACCGAAGAACACACTGGATGGCGATGGTGTTTTACGATTTACCCCGCCTTCTTTTTTTTCTGCTCTTCAATCCCTACCGCCTTAGATGGATAAAAGAGGAACTATTAAATAAAAAACTATTTATTGAAACCATGGAGGATACGTAACGGGGAGCTACTCGCGTGCGCTCGCAATCAGATAACAACTCCCGCAGAGGCGCTGAGGAACAGAGAATAGTGGATGGTGAATAGTAACTGGTGATAGGAGAGGATGTTATTTCACTATAGGTGAATTCAACCAACCACTCAATTTTTTTTTCTTTTCCAGTAACTTAGAGAGTAATCCGGCCGTGGAACAATCATGCTCTCCTGGTTTTTCCGATTCCATTTCTGAAAGGATCTTCTTAGCCAGCACCTTGCCCAATTCAACGCCCCACTGGTCAAAGCTGTTGATTCTCCAAATGATCCCTTGTGTGAAAATTTTATGTTCATACATGGCAATGAGCGCACCCAAAGCTTTTGGAGTGAGCTTGTCCATCAATATCGTGTTGGTGGGCCTGTTCCCTTCAAACGTTTTATGCGGTGCAAGCATCAGCAACTCTTCCCTGCCCATACCGGATTTCTCAAGGTCTTTGACCACCTTTTCCCCAGGCAGTCCAAAAGCCAATGCTTCAGTCTGGGCAAGAAAATGCGACATTAAAATGGCATGATGTTCTCCAAGCTGATTCAGGGATTGTTTAAACCCGATAAAATCTGCCGGAACCAGCTTGGTTCCCTGGTGGATCAACTGGTAAAAGGCGTGCTGACCGTTGGTTCCCGGTTCCCCCCAGATAACAGGTCCGGTCTGGTAATCTACCTTCCCGCCATTTATGTCTATGCTTTTCCCGTTGCTTTCCATATCTCCCTGCTGAAGATAAGCAGGAAACCGATGTAGATATTGATCGTATGGCAGCACCGCATGAGTGGAGGCTCCTAAAAAATTGTTATACCATATTCCCAGAAGCGCCAGGATCACGGGAATATTCTTATCGAGCGGCGCCTCTAAAAAATGCAAATCCATTTCATGGGCGCCCTGAAGAAAGGCTTCAAACCGGTCAAATCCGACGGCGCAGCATACGGACAGGCCTATGGCCGACCAAACCGAGTAACGCCCCCCCACGAAATCCCAGAATTCAAACATATGCTGCGGATCGATTCCAAATTCTGCCACACGTCTGGAGTTGGTGGACATGGCCGCAAAATGATTTTTCACGGCAGTGTCTCCCAGACGGTCTGTGATCCACCTCCTGGCCGTTGAAGCATTCGTCATGGTTTCCTGAGTGGTGAACGTCTTGGACGCCACCAGAAAAAGCGAGGTTTCCGGAGAAAGTTTTTTCAAGGTCTGGAAGATATCTGTTCCGTCTATATTGGAAACAAAATGAACATCGGGCCCGTTATGATAATGTTTCAAAGCCTCACACACCATTTTGGGTCCCAGATCCGACCCCCCGATACCAATATTGACCACATCCGTTATCTTTTGACCCGTGAAACCTTTCCAGCTTCCATCCCGAACCGAATCAGAAAAAATTTTCATCCTCTGAAGAACCGAACGGATTTCAGGCATGATATCTTTTCCCTCAACAAGAACCGGGTTGGGGGAGCGATTCCTTAACGCGACATGAAGAACCGATCTCTTTTCAGTCCAGTTGATTTTTTCCCCTCTAAACATTTTCCTTGCAGAAGCCGAAACCCGGGCGGCCTTTGCCAGAGCTATCAATAATGAAAAGGTGTCCTCTGTGATCAGATTTTTTGAATAATCCAAAAAAATGGAGCACGCCTCGATGGAAAAACGCCTGAACCGTTTTGTGTCCTTAAACAGGTCCCTCAAATGCATTTTTCTGACTTTGGCCTGATGTTTGATCAAAGCCCGCCATTCACGGGAACGAACAAGTGATAGGATAGGAGGTGATTTCGAATTCATAAATCAAGCCATGGAAGAAAAAAGTTCAGTTTCGGTTTCTGTTACAGAATCACCCCCTAACGAATTTCTTTTTAATAATTTCTTGAAAACATCCCGCAGGACAAAAGGATCTTTTCCACTCGAAGTGAGACTCACTATTCCGAAATATAGAAAACCGACGGAATAAATAAATAGAAACGGACCCATCCAGAACCTTCCAGCCTGAATATAGGAAATAAAGACAAAAAGACAGTATAGACCCAGAACCAGTTCATACCAGGCGACATAAATCCTTTTCACTGAATATTTCTTTTTTATCACTTCCCCTTTTTTTGGAGTCCTAATGAAATCAGAATTTCTGCCAATCAACGCTTCAAATACTCCTATTGAATTGGAGACAACCGCCCCCACTCCGATTAAGACCACGGAGGAAAGCATCAGCAATTTGGAAAACCGGCACCCGTTGATAATCAACTGGCTGGTCAGATAGACGGAATTAGGAGCAATGAGAGCCAACAAAAGGATCAAAGTATTGAGAGGATAATAAACCGGGGACTCATGAAAATGATTGGTCATTAAAACTGGATAAGAAAGAAGGGCCAGCATCAACATCAGAGGATAGACAATGTAATGGGAAAGATGCATGATAGCCTGAAATTTTTTAAACCAGGAATCCTTTCCTTTTAAAATAATCGGAAGCAGCTTTTTTGCTGTTTGTATCGAGCCTTTGGCCCATCGGAACTGCTGGCTTTTAAAGGCATGCACGTCTTCGGGGAGTTCAGCAGGAACAGCCAGATCGTAAATGAACAACGGCTTCCATCCTTCAATCTGAATACGATAGGAAAGATCCATGTCTTCAGTCAGCGTATCCCATTGCCATCCTCCAGATGACAAAATTGTCTTTTTCCTCCATACCCCGGCCGTGCCGTTGAAATTCATGTATAATCCATTCCATGCCCTGGCGGCCTGCTCAACCATGAAATGCCCATCAATACCGATTTCCTGTGCACGGGTCAACAAAGAGACATTTGAATTCAGATGACTCCATCTGGCCTGGACAAAACCGAGCCGGTCATTCTTCAAAAAATTAGGAACCGTTTTGAGAAGGAAATCATCCGGCGGAATAAAATCCGCATCAAATAACGCCAACAGGTCTCCTTTCGCCTGCTGCAACCCGTTATTGAGCGCACCGGCTTTAAAACCGGTTCTTGCCTCTCTGCGAATCACCTTGATATCCACCCCCAGGGCCCTGTATGAATCAACCAGCCGATTGATCAACTCACTGGTTTCGTCCGTTGAATCATCGAGAATTTGAATTTCATGCAGCCCCTTCAGGTATTTCATACGACAAACTGCATGAATACAACGTTCGATCACATTGCATTCATTGAAAACAGGTATCTGGGTAGTCACGTGAGGAGGAGTCTGATGTAAAAATAAATCCTGAACCATGGATTCATCCGTTTGATCCGCTTCTTTTTTTCTTCTTAAAAACAAATAAACCATCACAAAACAGTTCAAACTGTAAATCAGAAGAAGAAATCCAAGGAAAGAATAGGCCAGTGTCAACAATGTATCCATCCTGAATCAGACCCATTCCGGGTCTGAAATATAGTTGTTCTCAATGCGTCTCTAACGGCCGCAAATCATATTCCCACGGCGTTAAAGAAGGGCAATCATTACTTTTTTTAATTTGAAATTTCAAGAAATAAATAAATGAAACAGCCCGTTACAATTGATTCTGAACAAAATCCCAGTTGATGCAGTTCCAAAACGACTTGACATACTCAGCGCGGGCATTGCGGTAATCGATATAATAAGCGTGTTCCCAGACATCGCAGGTTAATAACGGACTCTTTCCATGAGCCAAAGGGTTGTCGGCATTGGACGTGGGCTCAACAGCCAGCGAACCATCAGCATTTTTAACCAGCCATGCCCATCCGCTTCCGAATAATTTGACGGCTGTATCGGAAAATTTCTCCTTAAAAGAGTCAAAAGAGCCGAAATTTTTCTTAATGAGTTCCAGCAAGTTACCATCAGAAAGGTTGCCCGCCTTCGGCGTAAGGCACTTCCAGTAGAAAGTATGGTTATAAACCTGGGCCGCGTTGTTGAAAATGGCATTTTTTTTGTCGGCAGGCAATTTTTCAGGTTTCGAAAAAAGCATCTCCAGGGATTCTGATTCCAGGGCGGTTCCGTTCACAAGCGTATTGAGGTTGTTCACATAAGCAAGATGATGTTTTCCGTAATGATACTCTATGGTTTCAGCACTGATATAAGGGCTCAGAGCATCCTTGGGCCAGGGCAGTTCAGGAAGTTTAAATGGCATATTTTCCTCCTTTGGTATAAATTTAATTCCGATAACGAATCATCATAAAAATTGACCAACACGATATTTTCATGAAATCCATTTATCTGAAAAAAAGTAAAGATAAAAACATCCGGATGGGGCATCCCTGGATTTTTTCAGGCGCCATTCAGCAGATACCCGGTCAGTTGGAACCCGGGGAGTTGTGCCGGATCTTTGCCCATGAAGGAAATCCTTTGGGAATCGGTTATTATCATCCCGTTTCTTCAATCGCGGTGCGCATGCTGTGCCTGGGAACCAATGATTCTTTTACTGAAACGGATATCCATGACCGAATCAAAAAAGCCCTGGACCAGCGAAAACCATGGCTGAATACGGACACCAACGCCTGCCGCCTGATCAATTCAGAAGGAGACTTTCTGCCCGGTCTGGTGGTTGATCGTTACAGTGAAGGCCTCTGCATTCAGATCACAACAGCGGGAATGAATCGTTTCCGCGAATCCATCCTGTCCAGCCTGAATTCAATCTTATCGCCGGAATTCATTTATGAAAAATCCGACTCTGAGCTCATGAGCAGGGAAAATCTGCCATTCAAAAAAGGGATTCTGTCAGGCCTGCTCCCGGTTCCGCTGATCATCAAAGAAAACGGATTACGATTCATGGTTGATCTGGAAGAAGGCCAGAAAAGCGGATTTTTCCTCGATCAGAAATGGAACCGTTCACTGGTCAGGGAATACGCCCGTGACAGAAAAGTCTGCGACTGTTTTTGTTACACAGGCGGTTTTTCCGTATACGCCCTGGCCGGAAAGGCCAGAAACGTCCATCTGGTGGATAGTTCAAAGAAAGCCCTTCATCACGCGATGAAAAACATGGAACTGAATGGACACACCGGAAGCGGGATTCATTATGAGGAACAGGACGTATTTCAATACCTGCGGGAAGCAACCCCCTGTCCATACGATCTCATCATTTTAGATCCGCCTAAATTCGCAAAAAAAGCCGCTGACAAGGACAAGGCTGCGCGGGGGTACAAGGACATCAATCTTTTGGCCATGAAAAAAATACAGCCCGGCGGGGTTCTGTTCACCTTTTCCTGCTCCCAGGCCGTTGACACGACCTTATTCAGGCAGATACTATATTCAGCCGCGGCAGAATCAAACCGTCAGGTTCAGGTTCTCCATGTCCTTTCACAGCCTCCTGATCATCCGTT
>JAFGBW010000188.1 GCA_016932965.1 Candidatus Auribacterota bacterium | reverse complement strand
TGATCCGGTTGCGATAGACCAGGCATCTTTGGACCTGGCCAGACAAAAAGGGAAGACCTTCAGGGGGAAACGCGTGCTGGAGCACGCCGAAGCAATCGGGCTGGGCTCCAAACGATACGACCTGGTCCGGACAAACATCTGAAGCAATTCTAACGATTCATTCTTTGTTGTCCCCATAAGAATTTAATTGACTCCAATCCGAAATTAGTTAATACTATTAATAGTTAAGCTAATTAATAATTAAGGAGATTAAATATGCCGGACCATTCCCTCTCTGATTTCGCGGACAAAATCGTGGAAGCCATGCGCGCCCTGACCCGCGGGTTTGGAAAAAAACACTCGAACGAGCTCTGCCGGGGCAAGATCACCATGCCGCAGTTCATCATTTTGGATTTTTTAAGCTCAAGGTCCGGCGCCAAAATGAGAGACGTTGCAACCTTTTTGGAAATCTCCACCGCAGCCGTCACGGGGATCGTGGACCGGCTGCAGAAAAGCGGTTACCTGGATAGGCTTCCTGATTCCAGGGACAGAAGAATCATCCATCTGAAGCTCTCCCGGAAAGGGAACGCTCTGGTGGAAAAAATCCACAAGGAAAGAAGACAGATGCTGATCTCCATGTTCAGCAGAATATCCCAATCTGAACGCGAGGAATACCTAAGGATCCTCACTAAAATCAAAAATGCCATCCTGGGGAATAACCATGACAAACCATGACACAAAAACCTTTTCTTTGCTGATGAGGGCCTTTTTTCTCTTCATGATCTCTGTTTTCGTCCATGGACCGGTTCTTGCCGGAACCATCATGAAGTCTTCCGAAAAGGACTGGGACATTTATCATTGCATGGATTATGCCCTGGAAAATAATCCCGGGATCAAGGCAGCCCTGGAAAACATCAAAATTGTGGAAGGGGCCAATGATGTTTTGAAATCCGAGTTCATTCCCAAACTCAGCGCCGGATACGCTGCCCTGAAGAATAATTATTCCTCCCCTCTTGTCTATACCAGGGAACAAAAGGAAAAAATGCCCCCTTCCCAGTATTCCGACGAGGTCTACACAGCGAGCGTGTCTCTTTCAGACACACTGTATTCAAAAAAAATGTCACCAACTTTCAGCATGGTGAACATCAATCTTGAAATGGCCCGGTCAAAAGTAAGACAGGCAAAAAACGACCTGATCCTGCAGGTTAAAAAGGCGTTCTACACGGTCTTATTCACCCAGCAAACCTATAAAATTTCCCGCGCCGCTGAATCCGTTGCCAAAGACAATCATGAAACATCCCAGGCCCTGTTCAAGGAGGGTAAAGTCTCTTCTTTCGACGTCTCTCGCGCCAAGGTCCGATGGATCAGCGCCAGGGCGGATTCCCTTTCCGCCAAAAATTCCAATATCGTCGCCCTGGAAGCCTTAAAAACACTCCTGAGCATTCCCCAGGATGAACATTTCGAAATAACAGGGTCTTTCCCCATTGAGTTGAAGGAACAGCATTTGGACCAAAGTATTAAGGAGTCCCTTGAATTCAGACCTGAACTGGAACAAATGACATTGGTTCAGCGTTTGAAAAAAGATTCCCTTGAAATAGCCAGATCCGGCTACTTCCCTTCAGTGAATGCGAGCTTAAATTATGCCTTTTCTTCACCGGATATGGATGTCAATTTCCCAAGCCAGTATGATTCCTGGTCTGCGACCCTTTCTGTTTCCATCCCTATTTTCGACGGATTCCAAACCAGGGGAAGATTGAAAACCGCCCGTTCAGAATTGAACCAGGCTGATCTGAACCGTGAAGCTCTGGAAGACGCTGTATTAATGGAAGTCAGACAGGCCTATTTCACCTTGAAAAACACAAAAGAATCGCTCTCCGCCCAGAAAGAAAGCGTTTCCATAGCCAAAGAAAACCTCAAGATTGCCAAAGAACGTTATTCCATGGGGCTTTTGTCCCTTTTGGAATTAAAAGATGTGGAGCTCTCGCTCATCGCAGCAGAAACTCAATACGTCAAAACCCTCTATGATTATAACACCGCATTTGTGGGATTGGAGAGAGCAGTCGGACTGCCGTACCGGTCATAATAAGGAGAAGGCATGAGCTTTAAAAAATCATTATTTGTTTTGATCGTCCTTTCTATCATGGGATTTGTCGTATTCCGTGTGATTGAGCGGGCGCAAAATATGAAAAACACGAAAAAAAACAGATTCAAAGGCGATAAAAGCCAGGTTGTCCCTGTGGAATCAGCAAAACCACAGATTAAAAATATCGATGACGTTCTGTCTTTGACTGGTGATATCAAGGGATTAAACGTAGCCTCTGTTCTCCCCAAAGTGCCCGGAAAACTCATGAAAAAAATCAAGGAAGTGGGTGAAGCGGTCAAGAAAGGTGAAAGCATTGCGCTCATTGACCGGGATGAGCCGGCACTTAAATTCGAGCCGGCAGATGTCACCTCCCCATTGGACGGGATCATCACCCGATATTTCCTTGATCTGGGTCAAAATGTCACCCCGGCAACGCCGATCTGTGAAATTGCGGAACTCTCCCCTGTCAAAGTAGTCGTCTATGTCACGGAAAAAGACCTGCCCCGCGTCAAAAACGGCCAGAACGCACGCTTCACCAATGATGCTTATCCCGGACAGGTCTTTACCGGAAAAGTCTCAAAAATATCCGAATCCCTGGATCTGTCCACCCGGTCATCTGAAGTGGAAATTTTCGCTGATAACCCAAACAACCAGCTGAAACCCGGCATGTTTGCCAGAGTGGGAATCATTTTAGGCATCCATACCAACGCAGTGGTAATTCCTAAAAAGGCGGTGGAGCAATCCATGGAAAATTATTTCGTTTATCTCATCAAAAATCGAAAGGCAGTTCACAAACAGGTCAGGCCCGGACTTGTCTTTGAGGATGAGATTGAAATTGTGTCCGGTCTCGGCCCGGAGGATGAGGTTATCACGGTAGGCTGGCATAACGTGAACGAAGGAAGTGAAGTGGAGACCGTACAATCGTGAGCACCAACAATAAAGATCAGAGCCATATCACGCCGTTTTGGCTGCCGTCTTTTTCAGTCAGACGTCCGGTCACAGTCATCATGATTTACCTGGCGCTTCTGACTCTTTCCATTGTTTCCATGACAAGAATGAAGCTGGATATGTTTCCTGACGTCAGTTTTCCTACCATTACCGTGATCACTCAATATCAGGGAGCAGGAGCCAGAGAAGTTGAGCAACAAATCACCAAACCGATTGAATCCCAGCTCTCCATTGTAAGAAATCTGGATCAACTTACCTCCAAATCCAGTGAAGGCTTGTCCATTGTCCAGCTAAAATTCAAATGGGGAATCGACCTGGACAACGCTGCAAATGATGTCAGAGACAGGCTCGGGCTCATCAAAAGATACATTCCAGAAGAAGCCGATGACCCTATGATCATGCGTTTTGACATGCAGGACATGCCGATATTATTTGTCGGCGCCACGGCAAAAGAAACCTTTGCCAAGCTGTATGACCTTTTGGATAAAGACGTTTCCGATATGCTGAAAAGAATCAACGGGGTAGGGAACGTCATGGTGAACGGCGGAATTTCCAGGCAGATCAACATTGACGTGGACAGGCAAAAGCTGGAGTCCCGGGGCCTGACGCTCATGACATTGAAAGCCTCTCTAAGAAGAAATAACCTGATGACAGCAGCTGGAGATATTAAAATCGGAGATATCAAATACCTGCTTCGGGTGCCCGGAGAATTCGAAAATGTGGATGAAATAAAAGAGGCGCCTATCGGCATGTATCAGGGCAATGTGGTGAAAATGAAGGATGTAGCGCACGTGTTGGATTCTTCTCCTGAAGAATCCGACAGGGTATGCATCAATGGTGAAAGAGGAGCAGTTCTGATTATTCAAAAACGATCAGGCGCCAATATTGTTGAAGTATCCAACGCTGTTATGAAGGCCCTGCCTGGCATTCAGGGCAAGCTTCCTAAAGACGTAAAATTAGAAATTCTGATCGACGGGGCGGATGATGTCCGCCGGACATTGAAAAATCTATCCGATACGTTATGGATAGCCGTGATTCTGATTTTCGGCATTATTCTTTTTTTCGTTCGCCAATTAAGACCTGCCGTGATTGTTTTTACTTCCATCCCCGTCTCTTTAGTGGATTCTTTCATGCTTCAGTATCTGTTCGGATACACGGTGAACATGATTTCCCTTCTGGCAATCACCATTGCCGTAGGTCTGGTTGTGGATGACGCATTGGTTGTGATGGAAAACCAGGTGCGGCACATGGAGGAATTCGGCTCATCCCCAAAGGAGGCGGCGATAAATGCCACGTCCCAGGTCGGACGGGCTGTCACGGTCTCCACACTCACATCCTGCATTGTTTTTCTTCCCATGATTTTTGCCACCGGCATCGCGGGAATCTTCTTCAAACAATTGGCCGTGGTCATTGTCGTGAC